>MTKO01000042.1 GCA_004028505.1 Candidatus Electrothrix aarhusensis | reverse complement strand
GCTTGTTCCGGCAGAAGCCTAGGGTATGTTACTTAGAAGGAGAATGCAAACGAGCAGATTTCATCATAGCAGCCGCAACAGCACAGAAAAAAGTGATTCTATGCATTGAAATGAAATACAGAAAAGGCAAGCCACCTGAAATTGTTCAGCAGTTAAGAGGGACTCGCTGTCTTCTTTCGTATTGTCAGGAAATAGGTAGGGCTTTTTGGGACAAGCAAGATTTCCTCAAAGGGTATGCTTATCGTTTTATCAGCATAGGCAATCTCAGCATAGCAAAGCAGAAAACTCGCATAGAACGTCAGTCTGCAAAACACGACTGTCCAGAACGGATGCTGAAAATCGATTGGCCGAACAGTCGTATTGAATTTAATCGGTTATCAGGAAAAGTATGACGGGGGAATAATAGACAGATCAATACTCAGCAATTATCCCTCTCCTGCAGAGGACAGGTGCCCTTTTAGCGAATTGGCCTTTTGGGCAGCAGCGAGTGCGGACCTGTCCTTCTCCAAGAAAAAACTACGCTTGGTGATCTGCCTTCCGGGCCAGCCCCTCAGCAATCTCTTTTTGCAGATCCCGAATCAAAGCAATAGGGTCCTTGCTGTCACGAATCGGCCTACCGATGACCACATGATCAGCACCATTGATAATCGCCTGCTTTGCCGTGGCAATCCGTCTCTGATCATCTGAGCCATCATCCACATTGGCTCCCGGCCTGATCCCCGGCGTGACAACTAGAAAATTTGGTCCCAGATCATTGCGGAGGGGTTCAGCTTCCAAGGCGGAAGAAACCACCCCGTCACAGCCGATTTCCAAGGCCTTACGCGCCCGGAGCAGCACCAAATCTCGCACAGAACCGGTCATCCCCATAGCCCGCATATCTTCTTCATCAAAGCTGGTCAGTACGGTAACGGCCAGGATCTTCATCTCGCTGTCTTTATCCTGCACAGCTGCCCGTAAAATAGGATCATTACCATGCACAGTGGCAAAGCTGACACCCCGATTTTTCAGCTGATCCACAGCAAGCTTGACCGTCTCCGGAATATCAAAAAACTTAAGATCCACCATCACCTTATTGCCGCGTGCAATAATAGCATCAATGGTATGGAACCAGCCTGCTAAGAAGAGTTGGAGCCCTACCTTGAAAAATTTGATTTCACTGTCCAGTTTTTCCACCAAGACCATAGCCTCCTCGTGTGAGGTGACATCAAGGGCAAAGATGATTCGTTCGTTCAGGGGGATATTTTTGTCTGTCATAATTCCTTAGATGTTATCATTTTTTCAATTTCTTCAACCGGTAATTCGGTGAGTTCTGCTATTTCCTGCGCATCCAGCACACCCTTTTTTATGAGATTCTTTGCAATCTGAAGTGCTTTTTGTTTCTCTCCCTGCTCAGCACCTTTTTTTATTCCTTGCTCAATACCCTGTTCAATGCCCTGTTCAATACCTTTCATCACGCCGACAGTATAGGAAGACTCCACCATGCTCGCCTGATAATGCAAATCATCCTGATATCGCTCGTAAGCCTTTCGTTCTTCATCGGAAAGTTTAAGGATATCCAGCTCCTGCTTGGCCTTCTTTATTCCCTTGGCCTTGAAATCCGCTTTGATTTCCTCATTTTTGAGAAAATATATCCACTCGTCCAAGGTATTTTTGGCAATGTCATCAAAATTATTTACTTTAACCAGATAGTATTCAGGAAAAATTTCATAGAGATTGGCCTTTCCGTACAGTTCCCGTTGCTTATCAGACAGCTGCAAGAGATCCTGACCGTGAAGCCCTCGGAACGAGGTGGTTCCGTGATAAATATAGTCATCTCCATGACCTAGATCAAAATAAAGAATGTTTATCGAAATAACCTTGGCGACCTTCGAGTACGGCTCTTTTTTATAAAGATGCTCCGTAATCACCTTGGAGGTGCCAAAAAGGATTCGCTGAAGATAATCGAACTCACACTCGTACTGCACTTCAATGATGAGTATTTCTTTTTTATCATTTGTGACTTTGAGATCCACCCGGTTGAACTTATCACGGGCATCCTCTTGATTACTTTCGCTTTCCAGCAGCTCCAGAATAGTGATATCCTCCATCAGAAGCTCACTGAGAAATCCTTCCAGAATTTCAAAGTTGGCCTTGCTCCGCAGGAGCTTTTTCATGGCCCAGTCAAAGCTGATCAGTTTTCTTTGCGGCATTATTTCCTCCATACTTCCTTATTTTTATACCGATTCATACGAATCAATTTTCCGTAACGCAACAACGGCCTGATTACGAACATGAACATCCGGGTCATCAAGAAACTTTTCCGCTAGCTCTCTCGCTGTTTCATCAGCGAGCCAGCCGCCGGGGAGTATTTTCAGAGTTTCAGCACGAAATTTAGAAATGGAGGAATCAAGCAGGGCAAGTATTTGTGTTTCCGCACTCAGAAGGACTTCGGCAGGTAATTCAGTGAGTTTTGTAAGGAGGCTTATCGGTGCCTGTTCCTGTTGAATCAGGTCAATTACCTTGTTCAGGGCGGAAGCATCGGATTTGCAGAGTCGCAGCAGAGCATCCCGTGCAGTATCTTTTACGTCTCTCCTGGGATCGCCGCAGAGTTCAGCAAGTTCGGAAAGCGTGAATCCGTTAAGCTGGTCAATAACCTGCACTAATATT
Organism: Candidatus Electrothrix aarhusensis; assembly: GCA_004028505.1. Lineage (GTDB taxonomy): Bacteria > Desulfobacterota > Desulfobulbia > Desulfobulbales > Desulfobulbaceae > Electrothrix > Electrothrix aarhusensis. Next base: position 16,053 of record MTKO01000042.1, on the reverse strand, counting down.
TCTCGTGGACTCGCTGGGACTGTACCGCTTTTAACAGGATATGGTTCTTCATTTTTTTTCCAGTAGATTAGGGCGGTTTTCAGTTCGCTGAGGTGTGCCTGTGCAGGATGATGATTTGCATAGCCTTTGGCGGCTCCGAGAGCGATTTCAACATTCGGATGTGTTAATTCCTTGCGCAGCGTTGCGCAAATACGGTCATCATATTGCTCGTTGGAAATATTCGGAAGTTTTTCCAGAAGATATTGGCAACCGTCTGTCAGTTCATCTTCCAGTCGGTGTAAAATGATTTCAGGTGCTTTCTCTCTCCATACTTGAACGGCAATTTCGCTGATAAGCAAGAGAGCTGTGTCCCTTCCGGTCCTTAAAATTTCTTTTACTTCCTCTGCGGTCTCATCGCCTCCTGCTCCGGTTGCAATAATTTCAGCAGCAGTTTTGGCGATTATTTCACTGGGATGATCCAATGCTTTCGCAATGATTTTCTTTTCTGTCTCTGTTAATTTAACTTTATCCCAATCTGGGCTTATATCAACATCTGCTAATCGTCCAAAGTAAGACACCTCTTGTTCATTTTGCAACAGCGTTATTGCAGCATTAGCCTCTTTAACAATTTTATCTGGGTTAAGTTGCAGTCCAGAAATAACGCAACTAAAAACCACACAAAACTCTTCATAATAACCCTGATCGGATAGGTCCATAAAAGCGTCACAAGGCGAAGTCCCTATCTCCATTACACTGCTAATCTTACTGAGAGAGTCGAAAGAACACTTCATTTCCTCGTAACATTTATCAGAAACGCTCATCTTTTTCGACAACGATGAAACGGCAAATCTCAGAAAGGTTATCTCCACCTCACTCCATGCTCTTGCCCAATGTTTATGTTTATCAACATCAAAAAGCATACTCGCTGTTCGACCATCCTTTTTAAGGATAGGTCGGATATACTTACATATTGTTTTGACATTACAAAAATACTTTCCAAGTTTCCTTTCCCTAACTATACCCAACAGCTCTCCCAAAAAACCTATGCCTCTTGCTCCTCGACCAGTCGACAGATAAGTTAATACATTTGCCACTTTAACAATTGTCTTTTGATCATAGGGCTCGTCAAGAAGTAGCATCGTTGCTTTTTTTATAAATGCACCTGGAGACCTCTTTAAAGAGGTCAACTCTTCGTAAGTCTGTTTGAGCACCTCAAGAGAAAAATACTTCTCCCCGGAATGCAACGCAAGATTCCAAGCCGAGACTTGCGTCCACGGCTGCGGATGTTCAAGCAGATCCTGTACCACTGGCCCGATAACATCAGGCGCAAGCTCAACGAGGTGAAAAAGTGCTTCACCAGCATCTAAAACAACATCTTCAAGATTCGAAGTCAACCTCGGCAGCAAAGCCTCTACAACAGGCAGAACCAATTCTTTTGCCGGTTTTTCCATTTCCAGCACCGCTGCGGCTGCCAGCAGGATATCCTGAGCCGTTCGATCATCAGGCGTATCAAAACTGGTCAACAGCTGGACAACTCGTTCACCGCCTTTCAGACCTGCCGCCAACAGAACCGTCTCGCGCCATTTACTCTTTCGCCGACCCTTTTTCAACCACGCAACAAACTGTTCCTCTTCCAAATCTAATGCATACTTTGCTGCGGCGAATTCACCAAAGGTCATGTGCGCAAAAACAAGGTAATCGTTTTCCGCAATGGATAACTTTTCGACAAGCCGGTGTTCTGTCCAAAACTTGACAGCCTGCTCCACGCTTCTTTGGGCCTTCAACAGGGAGCATTCCAGATCATTTTTGAGTATATTTCCGGCTGCTGAGAGCAAATCAGAATATGATTGCGAAAAATCATGTTGCAGAAGCCAACCGATAACTTCAAACACCCGTAAAAATAACGGTTCGTCAGGCTCAACGGTTATCGACCTGTCAGCAGGATCTTTCAGAATACATTTGATGATCTGCTCGTACATGGCGGCTCTCTTGCTTCCAAATGCAATGTTGCCGATTGACAACTGGATGAGAAAACCGAGCAGCAGAGGGTTCCGGCCAGCAAGACCGGCAGCTTTGTTCGCAGTAATCCGATTGTTGAAGTTCTTCAGCTCCTGATCAATCCGAGTCCGGTCACCTTGAAAGTATTCACCGATAATCTGTTTGGCATATTGTGAAATATCCTTTTCTTGGAGCGGCAGAATTGAATAGTGTTTCCAGTCTGGAAAGGAGGAGGTATCATGTCCGAACGGACGAGTGGTGATGATGATTCCGGTTTCATGATGTCCGTGGCCCCATTTGACCAGAGCCTCGATTATCTCGGAACGATGTGTGCCGCATTCATCCAGTCCGTCAGCAAAGAGATAATCCGGCTTCGCTGATACGTTTTTCTGATCCTTTCCGGAAATACTCGAGCCGTCAAAGGAGGAGCGAATCAAGGCATCTTCAAAGGTTTTTCCTTCCAGCTGTTTGACCAGACTTGGAAGCCGTACCCACAGGACGAGTTTACCTTCATCGGAAAACGTATGCGCTAATCGTTTCAGCAGAGTACTCTTTCCCGCCCCCGGTCCGCCTGTAATGGCGACCCGCTTGTTCCCGGTAGCAACAGCTTCCGCCTTTTGAGAAGAGTTACTTCGTTTGCGTTCCGATTCTCCAGACCATTGCCGGTACTGTTCTATCTGCTTTTTTTCTTCCGGTATACTGTCTGTTTTGTTGTCTGATGCATTCTGGTCAATCGTATCAAGTTCAACCCAAGCCTTTGCAATCGGCAGGGCCAGTCCAAGACCGGCAATATTAAATGTTGCCGAACTGCTATGAATCCATTGGCAATATTTGTTGCGTATCTTTTCAAAATATTCTTTGCCAGGATGATTAATCTTGGTTTGACCACAGAAGGATTCTGCCCAAATCGGCCCAAAAAAATCCTCTACAAGATCAGGCAAATTTTTCAATTCGGTGGACAGCGTATTGCAATCCCAAGAAATGAGACTAATACCTTTTTCCTTCAATAGGCCTGCCTGTTCTTCCAGCTTGTCAGCCCGCTCTGTCCGAACAAGACTTTCTGTCGTACATAACACGAGCGTTTCAGACTTGGCAACCCATTCTCCTGTAAGGAATTTTTTCACCGCAGCTTCTATTTTTGCCGGGCCAAACTGCTTCTCGCGTTTGCATTGGTAGACCCAATACTTGTCCGAATCTTTCTTTCGGGCATATAAATCAATTCCTTCCTGATTCTGTCCTCGCTCCCCGTAAAGCTGACAATGCTCAACATCTGCTTCCAACTTCACCAGACGAAAACACAACTTCTCGAAATTTTCCCAGAGCAGTTGATAAAACGGGAGTTCCTGTGGTCGTGTAGTAACAGGCGGAGAAATTACAGAAGGTGGGGATGGTGTTTCTTCAAGCCATGAAGGAATGTTACTTTGCGCCATTCTGTTATTTCAGCCGCGCCAGTAGCGGTGAGCCTCCTGTCACCCGTTGTATCTCGGCACGAAAAGCGGAAAAACGGTTGTATTTCTGATTTCTGTTCAGGTGAAGAAACTCGACAGCCTGATCTTTCCGATCATTGAGGATCAGGGCTTCCATGTATCCGCCCAGTACCTCTGCTGCACGGCCATAGGCTTTGCGATATTTATTGGAAACAATATGATCAATACGGGCCTGTGTCATCCTTTCAGCAAACTGAAACCATTCCTCCTGCGCTGCTGGGGTAAGCTTGGCAAGGTGCTGCAAAATCTCTTCAGTGATCGCGTCTTCACCGCTCAAGGCCAGATAGCTGCTGGATAAACCGTGAATTGTCCGGGTTTCTGCCGAGCATCGAACGAGAGCAAGTAAAATACAGGTATAAACAACCGCTGTGGTCTGCTTAGTATTTGACCAGCCCACAACTGCTTCTTTGTCGATCTCGGCATAGGCATCCTTAAGTTGGCCCGACAGCAGCAATACCTTGATCTTAAGCAGAAAGAAACGGTTTTTTTCCCAAGACATTTCCTTCTGACTTCCCCCAAGCCTATTTTTAAGAAAAGCAAGGGCCTTGTCCAGCATCTCCGCCTTGGCCTCCTGTTTTTTGGCCTCTTCCAGCCAACAGGCCAAGTACTGCCCGGTCGGCTCGGAAAAAAATTGCTCCTGTTTCCCGTGCAGAACAAGACTCTTCTTCTCTATCTGTTCGCCTGCCCGAACCAGGGCATCAGCGGCAGCAGCCCGCAGACGGTCTGACGGCATATTGTCGAGGGCTTCCAGAGCAGCCTGTGCCGCTTCCTCCCATAAGGCGTCAGCTCCAGCTGATTCAACCAATAGAGATAGCCCAGCGGGCTCTTTTTTTCACGAACAGCCGCTGCAAGCCCCTGAAGCCCATCTGTACAGTGTACAGCTTCCAGGCAGAGCAACACCGCCCGATTACCGGTATTCCGCTGCAGGACAATTTGTATACCTTGCAGGAAATCGTCCCAGTCGATAATTTCTTCAGGCCGGGCATTGTAGATGTCCTGCAGAGAGGGAAGCCATTCTTCGGAGGAGCCATAGTATTGATCCGCTAAAGGATAATCGGCTTCCATTGCATCAAGCACTTGTCGTGTGCGGTCAGCGGCAGATACTGTTTCATAAACACAGCGGCAGTATCTGGACAGGGTTTCCCGCCAGTTTATGCGTATATCCTGCCGATCAATGCTGTAATACAAATCCAGTTCACTGTTGTGCAGAAAAATACTGATGAGTTTCTGATACACCTTTCGAGCGGAATCAAGCTCTCCGGCAAGAAAAAGCTGATCTGCATCTGCAAATGCCTCTTTAAGCTCTTCCCGCTGTTCCGTAGAAATAATGTCCGGTTCATCATCATAATAGTTGTCGTAGTTATCGTAATCCTCGTAATACGAACCGTCCTCAATAGATTCCTGGCGTTCAAGAATATCCTCTATAATTCCCTCAATCCCTGAAAGAATTTCATCCACCTTTTCCACTCTGTCTGAGAGGGTGGAAGGAGTGGAAGAGGTGATTTCAAGTTTCTCCAGAAAACTCTGACGTTCTTTGGCAGGCACTTCCTGTGCTATTCCGCATAAGAGATTAATCACTTCAGATTGTGACAGGTTGCTGCAATGGGTTCTGATTAGCTCAATATAGGGTTTTAAAGCCAGCACATTCGACATTTTACTGCTTCCTTGTTTTTTTAATCATGTTTTGTTGTCCTGCCCCAGAGGGGCAGGATGGGGATTTATTCAACAGACAATCTGGTTAGCTCTGCTGTCTTCTGCGCATCAAGTTCAGCCAAGCTCCAACTCCAATATCTTCAAATCCTTAATCTGATCCCGCAAAGCCGCAGCCTCCTCAAAGGCCAACTTGTCCGCCGCCGCCTGCATTCGGGCCTCCAGCTTCTTGATCTCCTTATGCAGTTCAGCTACTGAGCGATATACCACCTCCGGCTCTGCCGCTCTGAGCATTCCGGCATCATCTGCGGCAGCCCCATCGCCCTCCCAGCCCGAGGCACGGAGATGCTCGGTCATAGAGTTCTTAATCTCGGAGATAATCGTCTGCGGGACGATACCATGTTTTCGGTTAAATTCCTCCTGGATTTTCCGCCGTCGATTGGTCTCATCAATGGTGTACTGCATGGATTTGGTGATCTTATCTGCATAGAGAATTACGGTGCCGTCGGCATTACGGGCTGCTCGACCGCACGTCTGCACCAAGGAACGCTCTGAACGGAGAAAGCCCTCTTTGTCCGCATCCAAAATCGCCACCAAGGCCACCTCGGGAATATCCAGCCCCTCACGGAGGAGGTTGATGCCCACCAATACGTTGTACTCGCCCCGACGCAAATTACGAATCAGCTCCACCCGCTCCAGGGTTTTGATATCGGAGTGGAGGTAGCGCACCCTGACGCCGACATTTTGATAATACTCGGTCAGATCCTCAGACATGCGCTTGGTCAACGTGGTGACCAAGACGGCCTCGTTCCGCTCCGTGCATCGGCGGATCTCCTCCAGCAAGTCATCCACCTGAGTGCCTGCCGGACGCACCTCGATACGGGGATCCAGCAGGCCGGTCGGGCGAATCAGTTGTTCCACGATCCGACCTTCGCATTTTTCTAGCTCATAGGGGCCGGGCGTGGCGGAGACATAGACAGTTTGATGCACCCGCTGCTCAAATTCATCAAAACGCAGGGGGCGGTTGTCCAAGGCCGAGGCAGGCGGAAGCCGAAGTTAACCAGGGTGGTCTTTCTGGCCCGATCACCGTTATACATCCCCCCGACTTGGGGCACCCCGATATGGGATTCATCAATGATCGTGATATAGTTATCCGGGAAATAATCCAACAGGTTGGGCGGTGGAGCGCCGGTCGGTTTACCGGTCAGATGATGACTGTAATTCTCGATGCCGTTGCAATAGCCCAGCTCGGCAATCATCTCCAGATCAAACTGGGTGCGCTGCTCCAGGCGCTGGGCCTCGACCAAGCGATTCCCTGTATACAGCTCGTCTAGGCGTTCACGCAGCTCATCCTTGATGGTGTGCATGGCTCGTTGCAGGTTTTCCTGGCCGGTGACAAAATGGCTGGAGGGAAACAGGGTCAGCTCGTCCACATCTTCCAGCACCACCCCGCGTAAGGGATCTATAATAGAAATCGCGTCAATGGTATCGCCGAAGAACTCAACCCGCACCGCCTTGTCCTCCTCATAAATCGGGAAGATATCGATTACATCGCCTCGCACTCGGAAGGTGCCCCGGTGAAAGGACAGCTCGTTGCGTTCGTAGAGCATGAAGACCAATCGCCTCTGAACCTCCTCCATTGGGTAATCTGCATCCCGCTGGAGAAAAAGATGCATGTTCTTGTACTCATCCGGCGAACCGAGCCCGTAGATGCAAGAAACCGAGGCCACGATGAGCACGTCGTCGCGGGTGAGCAGGGCACGGGTGGCGGAATGGCGCATCTTGTCGATGGCATCGTTAATGGCCGAATCCTTCTCAATATAGGTGTCCGAGGCCGGGATATAGGCCTCGGGCTGGTAGTAATCGTAGTAGGAGACAAAGTACTCCACTGCGTTATGGGGAAAAAAATCCTTAAATTCGGCAAAGAGCTGGGCGGCCAGAGTTTTGTTCGGGGCCAGAATCAAAGCGGGCCGATTGAGTTCGGCAATGACCTGAGCCATGGTAAAGGTCTTGCCCGAGCCGGTTACGCCCAGCAGTACTTGATGCCGTGCTCCGTCATTCAGTCCTTGGGTAATCTTATCAATCGCCGCTGGTTGATCACCTGATGGGGTGAAGGGGGAGATGAGTTGGAAGTTTGTGGACATGGGATTCAGAGAGTGTGAAGGAAACTACTACCGTATTTTCTCCAGTTCATATTCAAAACCTTGCAAATCCTTCCGTACAGATTCGCACTGCCTGAGAGACAAATAAAGACGATTTTCTTTGGTCAAATTATGACGGGATTCTTCAGCATAATGAATCCACATATTATCAAAAGAACTGGCAACAGCCTGGAATTTATCCTCAACGTCACGACATTCAAATGGGGCTGCAAATGGAAGATCTATCCCTTTAAGGTAAAGCTCATGGGCTCGCTTAAGAGGCTCCTCAGTTCGTGCAAGAAAGATTTCTTCGTTAATATTATTTTCATTATATTCCAATAGATTGGTCTCTACCTGTTGGAATAATATCTTTAATTCGTTCATCATAGGAAGAATTGCGGAAAAAAATTCCTCTTTTGAAGCGGTATCTTCTGACAAACATGCTGATAATTTTTCGTATCCTTCATACCAATCTACTATTATATTATCGCCTACATTTTCGCCTTCAAATTCAACTGGCCTGAATTGTTTCTCCAAACCTTCATGAATCCATCTACTCCGACAAATCCAAAGTCCACGACTATAATCTTCAGCCGTTGGATAAATGAAAGTTGAAACTACGTGGGCATCAGAATCTCCCCACCGACCTTCAACCAAATGATTTCGGTAATACCTTCGTTTTGCACCCTCGTTTGTGACTTGACGAACAATCGTAGCAATCTCTGCCTTTGTAGCAGAGCTGTTGATCACCACTTTAAATGAATATCTCTTTGCAGCACCGTGACTATCATCGTCTGTCTCGAATATCGTATAACGATTTGCAGGTATAATAGGAGTCAGCAGTTGTTGTAGCGGTCCCCTGGATGACGAATCAATCCGTTGTGTTGAGGGAACGATGAACTTGTATCCTTTGCCTGTGGATATGGCTGTTTCATTGGTTACGACTTGCCAATAAACATTTTTTGCTTCCACGTCACACAAACAGACCAACACCGGTAATGCATGATTTAGCCAATATTCGACGTGATCTTTATCGATGGGAAAGACGAAACCAGTCTCGCATTTTTTGGACAGGTAACTCGGCCCTGATTTGACCTGAATGCCCAAGAGTTGTCCTGTTGGCTGCTCCAATTGTATCAGTTCTGCATGAGCATCAATTCCGCAGTCGTTTACAGTCTGTTCCCTGAAAGCAAATCCCAAGGACTCAAACAACTCTCCGGCAATACAGACCCCACGCCTCTCGACTTCATTAGTTTTCTTATATTTCACAATACAATCATGCTTTTATATGTTAAAAGATGTATAAAAAGGATATCAGAACCTCGCATCCGTCCTCTTCTTCAACTCCTCCACCGCCTTGTAAACACTCAAATGCCGCATTTCACGCTTCGCAAGGCTTATCTTAAACGTCAATCCCGCCATTTGCAATTTAAAGCATTGCTGTTCTTTCTGGAATTGCTCAAAAAAATGGAGGTGTTAAATAAGATAAAAAGCAGTGAAATACTGTCGTGTGACAGTATTTCATGAAGAATTTCTCTGTAGAGAGAATGTTTTTGTAATACTCGATGAGCCAGTTTTTTCACCTTGCGAATTCTTCAAGGATCATGTTGAATTAGGATATCTTTTTCACTCGATGAGGAAGTTTTTTATACTTGACTGAATTTAAAAGAAATTACCCGGCAAGGGTCATTTCTAAATATTCAGTAAAATAAGCTTGTTAAGTTTTTATGGCGTTATTTTGGCTATGCGAGTTTCCAAAAGAACGTCAAAATGTGGTCTCTAAAAATCCCCAGAAAAATCAAAATATTAAAAGTAAACGATTAAAAATTGGATCATCGAGTTATAGCAAAATGAGGGTTCTCATCTCTGATATCCCCTTGCAATCAAACGTGGCCCTTATTTACTCCTGTGCGTTTGCGCCATAACATTTTGCTTTATCATCGATGATGATGTTAGCGGGTTATAGCTAACCTGAATGATCTTTTTCCCCTCAGACTTCAAATAGGCTTCTACGTCTAAATTATGTTGTTTGTCCCCCCAGTCTTCTCCAATTACAAATATGTCTGCCTTCACTTCTTTACAACCAGAGACATACTCAAGCTCATGGTAAGGAATAACTATATCAACACACTCTAAAGCTCTCAGCATTTCTATTCTTTGTTCAAGTGGTATAACAGGCACCTGGGGTTTGTAAGAATTCACGACGTCATCGGAGGCAACTCCAACTGCAACAATATTACCTAATGTTTTACAATACTCCAACAAAGCGAGGTGACCTACATGTAATAAATCAAATGTACCTACCGTATATACAATCACTATAATTATTAACTCCTATATGGAAATGATTATCGATTCGCTAATTTTATTACATTTTAAAAAGTTTAAAGCTATAGATACCAGTAATTGCAATTGTATAAACCGCAAGAATATAGACATTAATGGGATTTCCAGAAAGTTTTGGCGTTTTTATTTGTGAAACATTAAAGGCTGCAAGCCCTAACCCACTAACATAAAGGATGACTGAAAATGTTCCTTCGCTAACAACACTTTCCAATAAAAATATGAACACAAGTATTAGAGTATTGTTATCAAGCGCCAGCCCGGTATATTTTACGCCACCAGAAAGACCGTAAGTGCTGAAATAACTCAGGCGTATGGCACTGGCTGAAACCATTATAAATGCACCCACAAGATATATGGGATTGAATTTTCCGAAACTCAACAGCAGAATGGCTGGAGTGACACCGTAACTCACAATATCGATTAACACATCAAGTTGCCCGCCAAACGTACTATCGGCTCCTGTTCGACCTTTCATTTTTCGTGCAACAAGCCCATCGGCCCAGTCAAAAGCAACTGCCCATACCATGCCAATCATTGCCGCGTAATAAACACCTATTATAATGAAATAAATAGCTAGTACTGAGCACGCCAACCCTGCAAGCGAACACAAGTTAGGAAGGTCTTTAACGTAGGAAATAATAGTAGGCTGTAATTCTGAAGATTCTTCTTTGGTGGTAGTCATAAATATCCTAATAATGTTAATGGTAATTTTTCCGATATTATAACATAAGCACAAAACAAGAAAAATCAAGTCCACATGTGTAACAGCATCTTTTGAAAGAGAAAGAGACAATATGACCTCCCGCTTTTTCCTTTCTCTGCACTCTGCAATAGGCAAAATCAGGCCTTGCCTATTGCAGAGTGCCGCAAAGAGTCATTGTGGAAAGATTGACCAAAAGAAAAATTATTCCTTTTCCACACTGACTAGCATTTCCTCAATAACCGCTAAACCACCCTGCCAGAATTCAGGATCATTGAGGTCAATATTAAAGGGCTTGAGCAGCTCATAGGGCGATTGATTACCACCCTGGCTCAGGAGGTGAATATACTTGGGCACAAAAGAGGCTGCCCCTTCTGCCTGATAGATACGGTAGAGGGCCAGCACCAGCAGCTCGCCAAAGGCATAGGAGTAGACATAGCCCGGCGTATGGAGAAAATGGGGGATATAAGACCACCAGATTCGGTACTGCTCGCTCAGATTGACCGAATCACCGAACACGGCCTCCTGGCTTTGCATCCACAGATCAGACAGCGCCTCAGCAGACAGCTCGCCTTTTTCCCGACGGGCGTTGTGGATCAAATCCTCAAAGCGATTCATGGAGATCTGGCGGAAGACTGTGGCAAAGATGGACTCCAGTTTCTGGCAGATAAAGGCTCGACGCTGTGCCGGATTTTTCAGGATTTCCAGCTGGCGATGGAAGATGAGCAGCTCAGCAAAGACCGAGGCGGTCTCGGCCAGGACCAGGGTGGTGTCACCGTTGAAATAGCCCTGCTCGCGGGCAAGGTACTGATGCACGCCATGCCCCAGCTCATGGGCCACGGTGGAGACATCGCGTAAATTGCCGGTATAGTTGACCAGCACATAGGGATGGGCGTCCGGCACCGCAGGATGAGCAAAGGCCCCGCCTCGCTTGCCCTCAAGCAGGGGGGCGTGAATCCAGTTTTTCTCAAAAAAGAGCTCGGCAATATCAGCCATCTCCGAGGAGAATCCGCGAAAGCCTTCCAGAACCATTTCCCGGCATTCCTGCCAGGAAATTTGCTGGTCCGGCAGGGAGGGCAGGGGGGCGTAGCGGTCATAATCCTGCAACTCATCTAAACCGAGAAGATCCTTTTTGAGGCGATAGTAGCGCTGCACCATATCATAGCGACCCACCGAGGCCGTGACCAGAGCATCAACAGTTACATCTTCCAGCTCGTTGGACAGATTTCTTGTCCTGATCCAGGATGAATAGTTACGCAGCCGGTCGCTGATCATCTTTTCCGCCAGGATGGTGTTGAAGATATGAGTAAGGATGTGGAGCTGGCTTTGCAGGCCCTCGGTCAGCTCCTGGGCTGCCTTGCAGCGAATTTCCCGGTCGCTGTCATAGAGGTCGGAGAGCACTTCCTCCTCCCCCCGTTTGTCTTCGCCAAATTCCAAATGACCCAGCATCTTTTCAAAAAGGTTGAGCCAGCTTTCCGTGCCTACCGGCTCAAATTCCACCAGTAATTTTTCTTCTGCTTCGGAAAGCAGGTGGTCGGCATAGCGGCGGAGATTGGTCAGGAAATGGTGATAGGGTGCAACCTCCTCATGGGCCAGCAGGCGGTCAGCAAGAGCCTGATCCATCTTGGCCCATTCTAGGTTGAAAAAGACCAGCTTTCTGTTGATCTTGCTGCTTTCCTCTTTGATTTTCTGGAGAAAGGAACCTGCCTCGGCGTTTTTGACCTGGGTGGAAAAATTGAGAAAGGCATAGGTTTCGATCCGGCCCAGGTTTACCTGAATTCGCTCCAGTCGCTTGACGGTGCGGGCGAAGGTCGCTGGTTCCAGCTCAGCCAGTCGGCCTTGGGTTTCCTGGAGAAGATCTGCTTCCTGGTGACAGAAATCCAGATCCTCCTGAATTATCTCATCGTCCGGGGAATCATAGAGATCGGTGAGGTTCCACAGCACTTCGGTGGTGTTGAGTTCGGTATTGCGTTGTGTTGACATGAGTATTTTCCTTTGAAGGGTTCGTTGGTTGCAGGTGAATTTTTAGAGCACTTCTCAGAAAATTGCAAGCATGGCGGGTGGAATTGTGGTTGATTGCGGGGCAGGTGCTTAACCTCAGGGTGTTACCCTTGGCTGATTATATATAACCCCGTTGGGGTGTTTGGATTGCGGCGTATTATTCGATGTATAGTAGGGGCACGGCGTGCCGTGCCCCTACAACCCGGCCTTAAGGAAGTGTATGGACAAAGAAGAACTAAAAAAAGAACTGGAACCACTGCCCAAGGAATGGCAGACGGCCTTTATTGCCCGTGTTGCTGCGCAATTTTCACCAACCTTTGAACAGATAAAAGCCCAAAAAGATTTATTTGACATTCTACGAATTGATATAAACCTTGAATCCATTAGTACGATAATTTCAGATAAAAACTATGCAAAGTATACATTTTCAGAAGAAGGTATATTGATACATGGCTGCCATGAAGCATTTGAAAAACCTGTAGTTAATCTTTTTTCTATTTCTTTATCATCTTGCTCTGCTAATGAAATAAATTTCCTTAAAAAGTACATTGATTTAGGTGAACCCTCCGCCGAATATTTTTATAAACCGCTCTACACTTCCCAGAGCCAAGAATGGCTTCAGAAAGGCCAAAAATTTGTTCAATTTCTCCGCGACTACGGCCACGGCTTTGACATCTGGGCAGACTGGTTCCAAGGCCGCACTGACGGAGTGCCTACAGATAAACAATTTCTTGAAGCCGTTGTCAATCTCCCGAAAGAAATCCTTGCCCAAGAGCCCAAATACATTAACGCCTACCTGAAAAGCCTTGGCAATGCCGCCGGTGCCCTCAACCGCGCTCGTGTCATCTTTCTCGGTGCTGGATATGCAGGCAAAACCTCTCTTGTCCGCGCTCTAAACGATCAAGAAGTAATTGCTGGCATGGAGCAAGAGACCCCTGGTATAGACATTTCCACTTGGCAGGTTCCGGGCACGGAAATCACAGCCAATTTTTGGGATTTCGGCGGACAGGTCATGGCCCATGCCACCCACCAGTTCTTTTTTCGTTCCCGTTGTCTCTATGTCCTTGTCCTTGAAGGCAGAAGCGAAACCAACGCCAATGAACAGGCTGAATACTGGCTTTATCATGTTAAAGTCTATGGTGGCAACGCCCCGGTTATTCTGGTCGGCAACAAGGATGAAGACTGCCCAGTCAATCTGGATATGGCCCGGCTTAAAGAGAAGCATGATAACGTGCTCGGTTTTTACCCGCTCTCCTGTATTCAATACCAGGATGAGTATGCAGATAAGTTCCGTTCCTTCAAAAACGATTTAATCAAAGAAATTGAAAAACTTGGTGTCCATCAGATCCGCTTTAGCAAGGCCCATCTCGCAGTTCTTGACGAGCTGACCAGCCTCTCCGGCACAGAATCCTTTCTCCCGAAAAACGACTGGCTTAATCTCTGCGCAGACAAAGGGCTTGCCGAGCACGGCGACCTGAATCAGGCATGGCTCCTGGATCTTTTTGACAAGCTCGGCGTGATTGTCCATTTTCCAAAATTGGCTGCTCTGGACAGCTACATCCTCAATCCCAGATGGCTGACCTATGGTGTCTACACCCTGCTTTATTCCAAAGAAGCCAAAGAGAAGAAAGGGCGGCTTCAGGAAAGCGAGATTATCCGTATCCTGAGCGAGGCAGAGGTGCGCGATCACCTCGGCAATATTCTTAGTTATCCGCAGGAAAAGGCTTGGATTGTTCTTAAAGCAATGGAGGAATTCGACCTCTCTTTTCCCTGCCGCCATGAACCGGACAGCATTGTGATCCCGGCCCTGCTGGATTCTGATCAGCCTGAACACGGTTTTGCTAAACACGACAGCTTGGCCTTTGAGTTTGATTTTACAGGCTTCCTGCCCCGCCATATCATGCCCAACTTTATCGTGGGTCGCCATGATGAGATCAAGGGCGAGCTGGTCTGGCAGAACGGGGTTGTCCTCCAGCGCAAGGACGAAAGCGCAGAGGCCCTGGTCCAGGTGGATTACCACGACCGCAAGCTGGCCCTCTGGCTGCGCGGCCCCAAGGCCAATGACTACTTCAAGATCCTTTATGATGATTTCGGCAGAATCCTGGAACGGATGCCGGAACTCCGCTTTAAGGAATTCGTCATTGTGCCAGAAACGAGCAGAATCGGCAAGCCGCCCTTGAACTTCCACCGCTCTGATCAACCAATCCAAGCAAATTTTCGCCAATTGCTGGCAATGGAGGAGAAGGGTCGAGCTGAATATGATCATGAAGATGGTGGTACCTTTGATTTAACCAAGATCCTACAGATTATGCCGAAGAAAGAAGATAGACAACAACTAACCGTAAATGGAGATCAAATCACCGTCTATGGAGATAATTTCATGACCACAGGTGGTTCTTCGACTGTTGCCAAAGATCACGCAACCATAAAGCAAAATGCTGCTCCGGAAAAACTAGACCCTGTTGTTTCTCCAGAAAAGCCGAAGTGGTACCAGCAATGGTGGTTCATCAGCTGTGTGATTGGTTTGCTTGCCGGGCTTGTTGCTGCTTGGCAACTACATTCCTTTGACTTGGCATTGGCTTGTTGTGCTCTTGGTTTTGGTGTTGCCTTGCTTTTTAACCCCCTGCGGCGTTTTTTTCGGACGGCCCTCAGTGTTCTCGGTTTTGTCACCGGGGCAAATACCCTGTCCGGTTTGGAGGCGAATATTGATCTTTCTGGGCTCATGGACAAACCTGTGGCCTTCATGTTCAAACTGGGTGTCGGCGATAAACCGTGGCTGAATGTCGCGTTGGTTGCTTTGGCAGGTTTTCTTTTCTGGCTTGATTCCAAGGAAGATAAATAGTCGTGCTGTGATCTGAGCCTGTAAGGGCACGGCACGCCGTGCCCCTACTCGTTGATATGTACAACCCCGTTGGGGTATTGGTACGAGACCCCAACCTAACGTATTTTATAAAAATTATTTCCTATGCAAAACTTTGTCTTTCATAACCCCACCAAGATCCTCTTTGGTCGTAAAACCGTTCCCTCTGTCGGCCCGGAGACCGTCGCCCTAGGGCAAAAGGCCCTGCTGGTCTACGGGCAGAGCAGTATAAAAAAAACCGGGCTCTATGACCAGGTACTCAGCTCCCTTACCGAGGCAGGTGTCACGGTGGTTGAGCACGGCGGTACCCGCTCAAATCCGCTGCTGGATCATGTCCGAGCAGGTATTGCCAAGGTCAAGCAGGAGAAGGTGGATGTCATTGTTGCGGTGGGCGGCGGCTCTGTGATCGATACAGCCAAGGCTATTTCCGCAGGCAGCCTCGTAGAACATGATGTCTGGAAATTCTTTATCGGCAAAAAATCCATCAAGGCGGCCTTGCCCGTGGTCACGGTGCTGACTCTGGCCGCAGCCGGATCAGAGATGAACTCCGGTATGGTGATCACCAATCAGGATACCCAGAAGAAGTTCGGATTCGGTCATCGCTTGCTCTATCCCAAGGTCTCCATCCTGGACCCAGAAATCACCTTTACTGTGCCGCCTGATTACACGGCCTACGGGGCAGTGGATGCCATCGCCCATGTCCTGGAGTTTTACATGACCACTGAGGACACGGATACCCCGGTCCAGGCTCGGTTCATAGAGGGGTTAATCCTGAATGCAATGGAATCCTGTGAACGCTGCCTAGCTGATCCACATGATTACGGTGGGCGGGCTAATCTGATGTGGACCGCCACTCTCGCCTTGAATGGCCTGACAGCAGCAGGTTAGGGC
>MTKO01000119.1 GCA_004028505.1 Candidatus Electrothrix aarhusensis | reverse complement strand
GATCCCTTTGAGGGCATGATGCCCCAGTTCGCCGAGGGTATCCCCTGCATCCGGGAAGAGAATCTGAGCGATCCAGAAGGGCGCATCCTCTACGACACTGGCAGAGCGGATTTTGAAGAGCAAATGCTCGCCTTTTACGAGGATTACATGGCTGTGCAGGAAAATTCAGAAGCACCAGCAGGAGCCAGATTTAGGGTCAGTCGGGAGCGGGCCGAGGGCCTGTACAGTTTCGGCGAGGCCTTGCAGAGTGGACAGCATAACAGCAGCCTTGCAGCGCTTAAAGGACAGGTCACTGGTCCGTTTACCATGCTGACCGGCATTAAGGATGCCCAAGGGCGAGCCGGATATTACGATGACACCATCCGGGAGATGGTTGTTAAAGGCATTGCCATGAAAGCTGCCTGGCAGACCCGTTTTTTGTCCTGCTGCAACAGCAAACCAGTGATGATGTTTATTGACGAACCCGCCTTGGCAGGCTTAGGATCTTCCGCCTTTATTTCTGTGAGCAATGCTGAAATTCAGGAGATGCTCAACGAAGTGGCCGGGGCGATTCATCAGGCTGGCGGGCTGGCCGGAATCCATGTCTGTGCCAACACGGAATGGGAAATCCTTTTAGGCTCGGAAATTGACATCCTCAGTTTTGATGCTTATAGCTTTTTTGACAAGTTGGCAGCCCTGAACGATCAGGTTCACAGCTATCTTGACCGAGGCGGTATCCTTGCATGGGGTGGTGTCCCTACTGGAAAGCCCTATGATATTGAAAAAGAAAGCGCTAAATCCCTGACCATGCTTTGGGAGCATCAGATCAAGAAACTTGTTCGTCCCAATCGTGATCAAGCGGATCTGCTCCGGCAGACCCTGATTACCCCCAGTTGCGGTACTGGTTCGCTTCGCTTGGAGCATGCGGAAAAGGTATTGCAGCTCACCAAGGATGTGTCTGCAAATTTGCGGGCGAAATATCTCGCCTAACAGCAAAGAGTTTATATGAAAGCATAGGGTGGCTCCTTGGAGTCACTCAAACAACTTTCATTTTTTGTTGTCCCTCCCCCCCCCAAGGAGAAGGGGTCAGAGTTAGTGAGAAGTGGCGAGTAGCGAGCCGGAAGAGTACCCGGTGGCTGTTCGCTTATCCGTTATTCAATCATAAGGAGTACAATGATTTATACAGAAAACCAGCAAGAAATCGCAGAGCGGATAGACGAAGATGTTTCCAAAACCCTGTGGAAGGATTGGAAATGGCAGGTGAAAAATCGTATCCGTTCGTTGCATCAGCTGGAGGATTTTCTGGACCTTGACCTTGGAGAAGAAAAGAGAAAACACATTCAACAAACCATCGAGAAATTTCCTCTGTCGATTACCCCGTATTATCAATCTCTGATTGACACGGAGAATTTCGAGAATGATCCTGTGTTCAGGCAGGCAGTTCCGTCCATCCGGGAACTGGATCTTTCCGATGAAGACATGGCCGATCCTTTGCACGAGGATGAAGACAGTCCTGTGCCGGGCATCACCCATCGCTACCCGGATCGAGTGCTCTTCTTGGTCAGCAATGTCTGCGCTATGTACTGCCGCCATTGCACCAGAAAAAGGAAAGTCGGTGATATTGACAATATTCCGTCCAAAAAGGCCGTTGAGCAGGGACTAGAATATATTCGTAATACCCCCATGATCCGCGATGTTCTTCTGAGCGGCGGTGACCCCTTCCTGTTGCCGGATGAGTATCTGGACTATATTCTCACTGAGCTGGGGAAGATTAAGCATGTTGAAGTGGTTCGGATCGGCACTCGAACCCCGGTGGTCCTGCCTTATCGGATCACGGATGAGCTGGTCAACATGCTGAAAAAACATCACCCGGTGTGGATTAACACCCATTTCAATCATCCCAGAGAGCTGACTGCGTCTGCCCGCGCGTCCCTGGCAAAATTGGCTGATGCAGGCATTCCGCTGGGTAATCAGTCCGTGCTCCTGTCTGGGGTGAATGACTGCCCCAGAATTATGCGGACTCTGGTCCATAAGCTGGTGGCTAATCGGGTCCGACCCTATTACCTCTACCAATGCGATCTCTCGGAAGGTTTAAGCCATTTTCGGACTCCGGTGGGCAAGGGCATTGAGATCATCGAAAGTTTGATCGGTCATACCAGCGGCTTCAGCGTGCCCACCTATGTTATCGACGCCCCCAATGGCGGCGGAAAAATTCCCATCATGCCCAATTACCTCATTTCCTGGTCAACCAATAAGGTTGTGTTGCGCAATTACGAGGGCGTGATCACCACCTATAAGGAACCGGATTCTTACGAAGCAGTTTTCTGCGACCGGAAATGCGATAAATGTGATCTCCAGCTTTCCCTGGACGAGGCCACGGAGTATCGTGCTGTTGGAATCAAAAAACTGCTGGCTGATTATGATGATACCGTCTCCTTGGTGCCTGCAGATAACGAACGGATGGAGAAGAGAGAGGAACATGCTGCTGAAGGATAAGATCAAAGAGTATCAGGGCAGCACGATTCAGCACGGGCCGTATAATGATCGCATTTATCTTATGCGGCTCGCTGATCATGCCTCGGCGGACTTTCCCCGGCAGCTGATCAGTCTGGCAGAAACAAAGGGATATGCCAAGATTTTTGCCAAGGTGCCGAAAGATGCGTCTGCTGATTTTATGCAGGTTGGATTTGAGAAAGAGGCTGAGATTCCGGGTTTCTTCACCGGTCGAACGAGCGCTCTGTTCATGGGGTATTATTTGAATAATGCCCGCAAACAGGAAGATGATGTTGCGCGACTGGAAAACATCCTGCATATTGCCGAAGATAAGCAGAAAACAGCAGTTCCGCCTCCTGATTCCCGGTTTCGGCTCCGCCAATGCCTTGAAGGTGATGTTTCGGAAATGGCGGCAATCTATGATCAGACTTTTGCCTCCTATCCCTTTCCCATCCATGAGCCTGCGTATCTGCTGGAGACCATGCAGACCCATGTTGCCTATTTTGGCGCGGAGATTGATGGCAAGCTTGCTGCCTTGGCCTCGGCTGAGATGGACAGAGAGGCTGCCAATGTGGAGATGACAGATTTTGCCACCCTGCCTGAGCAGGCAGGCAATAATCTGTCCCTGCACCTGCTTCATCGGATGGAAAAGGCCATGCTGGAGCAGAATATCAGCACTGCTTATACCATTGCTCGTGCTGCATCCCCGGCCATGAATATCACTTTTGCTCGGGCCGGGTACATATTTGCCGGGCGCTTGAAAAATAACACCAATATATCCGGCAGTATTGAGAGCATGAATGTGTGGTATAAGTCGATCTATTAACTGGAAAACCGGGGCGCTAGCCCCGGCAACAATGATATAGACATGATATATATAAAAAAAATAACAGAAATCCTTTTTACCGTTGTTTACTTAATAGCAGCTTGTGTTCTTATTGGTCTATCTATTGCTATTATGGGGTTTTCTATTCACGAAGTTTTTATTAATTTCAATCAGGACAGCGGCTTCATTTCTTTGATGCTTCACACCGTCGGTACGATAATCATTTCAGCGGCAATACTTGATGTTGCACAATATATGATTGAGGAAGAAGTCATGATGAGTAAAGAACTTCGTGATCCTGAAGAAGCAAGAAAAACAATAACAAAAATACTCGTTATCATATCAATAGCAGTCGGCATTGAAGGACTAGTTTATATTTTCAAAGCTGGAACTGAAGATTTATCCCTTTTGATTTATCCGTCGATTTTGATTATGGTGTCCGCTTTTCTTATTATATCGTTAGGGATATATCAAAAATTAAGTGTAGGTATAGAGCAGGCAGAACGGGAGCGTATTGTTGTAAAAACATAAGCTCAGGATGTTTATTTTGTATGTTAAAATGAGATAGCAGCCGTCTCTTTTTAATTCGTACAGCAAAATTTGAATCTTAAATATAGTGGAAGAATAAAAAAACATGGATAATCACACTCAGCTCCTCAAGCAGCGACGTGAAAAAGCGCAAACCCTAGCCGATGCCGGGGTTAATCTCTTCAGTAATGACTTTAAGAATCCCCAGCCGGTCAAGGAAATCTTGCCTCTGGCTGACAGTCTGGAACCGGAGACCCATGCACCGGATAATGTGGTTTACCGGGTTTCCGGTCGCGTCATGTCTCTGCGGAAATTTGGTAAGGCTGCCTTTTTTCATGTCCAGGACGAGACCGGTCGGATGCAGGTCTACGCCCGTCGGGACGAACTGGGCGAGGAGTTTCAGCTCTTTAAAAAATGGGATGTAGGCGATATTGTCGGGGTGGAAGGCACGCTCTTCAAAACCAAAACCGGTGAGCCGTCCCTGGATGCATCCCGCTTGTACATGATCACCAAGTCCCTGCGTCCCCTGCCGGAGAAATTTCACGGGCTGACCGACGTGGAGACTCGCTACCGCCAGCGTTATGTGGATCTGATCGTTAATCCAGAGGTTCGGGATACCTTCCGCAAGCGGGTGGAGATTATCCGTATGATTAGGGATTTCCTCACGGAGCGAGGCTTCATGGAGGTAGAAACCCCGATGATGCAGCCAGTGCCGGGTGGGGCCACAGCTAAGCCCTTTCAGACGCATCATAATGCCTTGGATATGGATCTCTTCCTGCGCATTGCCCCGGAACTCTACCTCAAGCGCTTGCTGGTGGGCGGCTTTGAGCGGGTCTTTGAAATCAACCGCAACTTCCGCAACGAGGGCCTGTCCACCCGGCATAATCCGGAATTCACCATGCTGGAGTTTTACCAGGCCTATGCCACCTATGAGGATCTGATAGATCTGACTGAGGAGATGATTTCCTCCATCGCAACCAAGGTTTGCGGTTCAGCAGAGATTGTTTACCAGGGCATCCCCGTCAATCTGGCTCCGCCTTGGAAACGCTACACTATGGACGAGGCCCTAGTCGAAGTGGGTGGTCTTGATCCTGAGCTGTTGCAGGATGACACCGTCGTTGGTCTGGCTAAGAAAAAGGGCATTAAGCTCCAGCCTGATGCCGGTCCGGGCAAGGCCAAGACCGAGCTCTTCGAGCTGTTGGTGGAGGAAAAGCTCATTGATCCCACCTTTATCACCGCCTATCCGGCTGAGGTCTCCCCGCTGGCCCGACGCAACGAGGACGACCCGAATGTGACTGACCGCTTTGAGCTGTTTATCACCGGTCGCGAGCTGGCTAATGCCTTTTCCGAGCTGAATGATCCCGTTGATCAGCATGAGCGCTTTGCCAAGCAGATTGCTGAGCGTGGTGATGATGATGAGGTTCATCCTGAGCTGGATACGGATTATGTCCGAGCCTTGGAATACGGGATGCCTGCGGCAGCAGGGGAGGGTATCGGGATTGATCGGCTAGTGATGCTGTTGACGGATTCGCCGTCTATCCGCGACGTGATTTTGTTTCCGCAGCTGAAGGCTGAGGTTGTTGCTGAGCCTAAGAAGAAAAAGAAGAAGTGATAGGCTTATGAGTTGGTGGGGGGATCTTTGATCCCCCATGCAATTGCAAGAATATTACTTTACACCTGATGCTTCTTACTCCATTGGTAGGGGCGCATTCTTTACATACTTTTCGAACCATTGAAGTTGCTCCCAAAGTACATGTTCTACGCTTTCTTTTGCTCGGTAGCCATGATCTTCGAAAGGAAGCAGCACCAGCTTAGCTGTGCCGCCTGAACCGCGTATAGCTTCAAAGAAGACCTCGGACTGCAAGGTAAGGGTACCTGGATTAGAGTCATCATCTCCGTGGATGATCAGGATGGGTTCGTTGATTTGGTTGGCGAAAAACAAAGGGGATACGTTGAGATAGACTTCTCGTGCCTCAAAGAGGGATCGACGTTCAGACTGAAATCCAAAGGGTTGGTTTGTCTTGTTATATGATCCGCTACGTGCTATTCCGGCTCGAAACAGATCCGTATGCGCAAGTAGATTGCCCACCATGAGCCCTCCGTGGCTGTGTCCTATAATCCCGATTCGATCAGGATCAGCTACTCCCATTTCAACAGCCTTAGCTACGGCAGCCTCAGCATCAGCGACTAATTGAGGCACGAAAGAGTCATAAACAGTTTCTGGGTCACCGATCATAGGCATTGCGGTTTGATAAAGGACAGCATAGCCATTAAGGAGGAAAAAGAGAGATGAGTAGCCATGTAGCCGCATAAAACGTTGGGAGGAACCTCGGACCTGACCAGCAATATTTGCATTGGAATACTCGCGTGGGTAGGCATGTAAGACTGTGGGAAGTGCCGTTCCCTCTTTATAATTTGGAGGAAGGTATAATTTAAAACTCAGTGGGATACCATCCTTTCGGGTATAGCGCACTATCTGTTTTTTTATTCCTCGTAACTCAGGCATAGGATCCTGGAAATGTGTAATTGGTACGCGAGTTAGGAGACGACTGGCCTCGCTATCTGCTGCCTCAATTTTTTCCCCAAGGGTAGCCAGGTAATAGTTGGGTACGTTAACAGCGGATTCGGAGCGCAGGATAAAATGCTCTTCGTCATTATAAAACGCTATGAACTGCCCGTAGCTGTCTGGCGAGCAGCGAAATAAGCGTTCTACCTTTCCAGTGTCCATGTCCTTCAGATCCAAGAAAGGGCGATCGCCTTGGTCTGTGGCACCTTTTCCTCGAAAATATATAGAGTTTCCCTTTTGGTGTAGTACCCAACGACCATTGGGCAATGGACGAAATAAGGGGATACCTGGATCTTTGTAGCGATCTTTCTCGTCAAGATCAAACCACAGACGTGCGGTGTCGTTGTCCACGTCCAAGAGCCAAACATAGCGCCTCATTCGCATTCGTTCATGTTGGGTGAGCATAAGAGTGCCCTTTTCGGCCCCCCAAGCACTTCTCCAGAATTGAATGCGGTGCTCAGCTCGGAAGACTTCCTGAGGTTCTGACGTGAAGGGTGCTTCCAAGCGCATAATTCGGTCGCGATGTGGTGACTCTGCTACAGGATCTCCTCCGTCGAGAGCCTCGACCCAGAAAATTGAGTGAGGAGCTGTGGGGCGCCAAAAGACAACGCGTGGTCCAATAGGGACACCATGAACTGGAACTTCATCTGCAAGGGGTAAGGACGCTATAGGAGCTACGAGCGTCCCTTTATCGTCCCATATTTCTATTTCGCTGGCAAAACGCCAACGAGCTACCTCATGAGACCAAGGGCCGATAAGGCGTTTGATAAGGAGATATTTTCCATCTGGAGAAAATTGAGCCGTGGTATAAAGAGCAGGCTTGCCTATGACCTGTATTTGTCCTGTCACGGGGTCTATCAGCACTAGTTCAGAAGTGGCGTAGTACTCGAAGAGAGATTCGTCATACTTTGTTTGGAGGAGATTGCGTGCTTCATACGTAGATCGGGCAGTTTCACCTTGGCTTTCAATGATTTTTGGGCCTACTGGTATGAGAGGGGGGGTCTGGAGCCGGACCTCGTGAAGGGATACGTCGTACTAATAGATGCTCTTGGTTTGGAAGCCAGCTTACAGGGGACCCTAATAATGGATTAATTGCAAGATCCTTGATCTTTTTTATTGCTCCATCTACTGAGCCGACCCATAGGCCGATATGATCACTGTGGCCGACAATAAGAGCGAAGCGCTGTCCGTCTACAGTCCACTTTACGGTGTACACTTCGGACTTTGCAGGGAGGTCAAGACGTAACTTCGTTCCATTATCGACGTTAACTAGTTGAGGTGAGGTGTATCCATATTGTCCGTGGTAACCATTTAAAACGGGATTAACCCGGATACCGGCTAGCTTATGCATTGGAGCAGAGAGCTCGGCAAGAGGTGGATAGAGCACGGGATCACCAAGAAGTAAATGTTTGCCAGTTGGTGATGTCCAGCTTCGAGGGAGCCGAGAAGCATGGAGTACCTTTAAGAGATCCTCACGAGGAGATTGCCACGTTGTCACTGGCAATGGGTCTTTTTCTGGTACGTTATATGTAGCCTCTACAAAAAACGGCAGCGCTACATAGCTTGCCGAAAGTATAGCTACTGCAATGATCCTTTTCATTCTTTATCTCTCCGCACCTGTATAGAGGGACGGTTATTAATGGTTGGATGTAAAAGGTTAATGCTTCTTAATTTGCTTGAATGAGTAGATCGCAGTTTGCGAAATACAGGCTATTTATACGTCTACAAAGAGTTTTTCAATATACAAATGCAGGGGGGGGGAACCCTATGAGATCAGAAAAAACAATGTCGGACAGCGGCAGCTCAAAACAACTCCTACGAGACCGCAACCTCCATATCATCTTCTCCATCACCCTGATGGCCGTCATGGGAGTTGCCAGCATCACTCCGGCCTTTCCCAAGATCATCAAGGAGCTGAACATATCTCCCGGCAGTATCGGGCTGCTGATCACCGCATTCACGGTTCCGGGCGTTTTTCTCACCCCGATCCTCGGCGTACTTGCTGACCGCTTCGGGAGAAAGCGGGTGCTGACCCCGTCCCTGTTCCTCTTTGCCCTGGCTGGTGGGGCCTGCGCCTTGACCAAGGATTTTCCGCTGCTCCTTCTCCTCCGCTTCTTTCAGGGCATCGGCGCAGCAGCACTGCCTGCTATCAACGTCGCCCTGATCGGAGATCTCTATACCGGTAGGGAGCGGGACACCGCAATGGGCTATAACACCAGTGTTCTCAGTCTCGGGGTGGCGAGTTACCCTGCCCTTGGCGGCCTCTTGGCTGCGGCAGACTGGCAGTATCCTTTTTTCCTTCCTCTTCTCGCCCTTCCTGTGGGGTTCTTTGTCCTGTTCGCACTGAACAATCCAGAACCAAAGAATAATCGCCCCCTCAAGGGCTATCTGGGCAATATCTGGCAGGCCGTACGGCAACGCGAGGTCGCTGTGCTTTATCTGGCTACCCTTATTACCTTTATTATCCTTTATGGCTCCTATCTCACCTATTTTCCGCTTCTGCTCAGTCAAACCTTTCAGGCGTCGACTCCGCTTATCGGCCTGATTATGTCTGGTATGGCCTGCACTATGGCCTTTACTTCCTCTCAGATGGGTAGGCTGGCAAGATATTATACTAAAAAACAGCTTCTTATGGCGGCGTATATCCTCTATGCCGTGTCTCTCTCCCTTATCCCCTTTGTGCCGAATATTCCCGCCCTGCTTTTTCCGGTTTTTCTCTTCGGCATTGCCCAGGGCCTCAATATCCCCAGTGTCCAGACCATGCTGGCTGCCTTGGCCCCTTTGGAGTACCGCGCCTCTTTCATGGCTGTCAACAGCACTATCCTGCGGTTGGGCCAAACATTAGGGCCTCTCTTGATGGGAATTTTCTTTATGCTTTGGGGAACAGACGGGGCCTTTTACGCTGGGGGCGGTTGTGCCCTTTTTATGCTCGCAGCTCTTGGCCTGTTGCTGTAATACTCCAGGCAGATGAAAGCGTTATTTTGTCATTTTTTTCGGTCGGAGAAAGACGGCTAATTTCGCAGCACCTTCAGCCAGCTCCTGCCAAGAGCAGTCTTTGCTTAGGCTCAGCTGAGCATATCCGCAGGTGGGTATGTTTTTAACCGTACTGTTGCTGACTTCATTGCAGAAATCAGTCAAGGCTGGGTTATGCCCGATAATCAGCGGTTCGGTTATGGATTCGTCCAGTTCTCTGCACCAGTCAAAGAGGAACTCGCTGTCAAAGGTATACAGTTGTTCCGCAGTCTGCCATTGCAGGTCCAAGTTCAAAGATTTGCTGATGCGTTCTATGGTGGACTGGGCTCGGGCTGCCGGGCTACAGAAGATGTGGTCAAAACAGCAACCGGCGTCAGTAATATATTGTGCCATAAAGCGGCATGTTTTTTTGCCTCGTTTATTCAATGGCCTGGCGATATCAGTTAGCGAGTCATCTTTCCAGCTTGATTTTGCGTGTCGTATCAGGTGGATTTTTTTCATTGCAGAGCTCCTGAGCTGATATCTCGTTCCTTGTGGGGCAGGGAAGTGTATTGCCTTGTTTTAAAGAAGAAAGGCTGCTTTATAACGAGTTACCACCGTGTTGACGGCTTCCATGATATATGTGTTATTCTTTGGGGAGGATTGATTTTCTGCTGACCATTCCTGATATCCCAGCTCTCGAAAAGCAATGTCGTCCATTCTATTCAGTTCGATCAAGACGTCACGAATGAACATCCAGCCGGGAAAACGCATACTTTTGAAAACAGGTTGGTCATCGGCATAGACCAGAGGCATAATCTTGTGGAGAGCCGGTGTGAAAGGGATCACCCCTTTATTATTCATCTTTGCCGCTAGGGGTGTCCAAAACGTTTCCGCCGCCTCTACATCCTTTGCGAATAAGGTGGTTGCCTGCTCGTTTGATAACGGCCACGCCGCAAGGTGTGGAGTTGATCTGTCCGGGTCTTCTTTGCGCAGTCCGTATTCCGCCCAACGTGCAGTTCCTTCAGTGAACCATTTATTTCTAAAAAAGGTCACTCCGTATTGAATGAGATGAAAAAATTCACGAGCCGGTGTTTGATCAGCAGCTGCATTGATTGACGAAGCCACGCGAAAACTGATACTGACTGTATCTTCTGGATCGCCAGGAACATGGAGAGACTGGGGCTGATCAAAGGCGAGTCCCATTTCGCCATCAAGTCCTCCTTCTGCAACAGCTGCTTTTTGTGAACACATCACGATATCAAAAAAATTTGCATGATGAAAATATCTGCTCTGAAACGGATCTGGAAAGCCAAGTGTCTCGACAAAGAGATAATAAGCAGCCATAGTTTGAGTCAGCACATCTTCAGCCTGATCAGGGATACTGTTTTTATTTTTATCCTCTAAGGAGATGGCGTGTTCACCCTTGGCAAAGTAAATAACTCGAAATTGACCGGATTGATGAATCTGTGGTAGAGGTTTAAGGTCAAGGATCCCGATATCCTTTGCCTCTGTTTGAGTCAGCACATCTTCAGTCTGATCAGGGATACTGTTTTTATCCTCCGGGGAGATGACGTGTTCGTCCTTGGTAGAGTAAAAAGCTCGAAATTGGCCGGATTGATAAATCTGTGGTAGAGGTTTAAGAGCCCCGAGCTTCTCGGGCTCCTCTGTTGTATTTCCAGTCGCGCAATGGAGAAGCAGGGTCGAGATTATGATGAATTTCAGGATATATTTTTGTACCATTTCGATTCTCCTGTTGCGGGATGTCGGTAGTGTTATTTGATTTCCAATCAATTTTTCCCGTAATAGCGATGATATGACAAGAAGCGGGGTGCATAATTAGATATTTTTAGGGAAATAATATACGAATAGTGTAGCAGGTTGCGGATGAGACAGCCACTGAAAGTCTTACTGATTTGCAATTATTCATCTTAGCTTTTTTTTCTAGCTAATAGCTTGTTATATATTTAGAAAAAAAAATCGACCGACCATTTGGAGCCCAAAAAGCCCTTTATGAAAAACAGCCCAAGGTAACACCGGTAACATCTTTGTCATAAAATGCAGATTGTGTCGGTGGGAGGGCAAAGTACCATCATACATCATGCAGAAAAAAAAGTAGTATTCTTCTTGAGCGGTCGTTATAGTATCTGAACTCATCAGAGTATATTTTTATGCAGCCGGTTTGATCAGAAAACGCTCAGGAATTTCAGGAAGTATTTTTTTGGGTACGTACCACGCCAAGCGTGGCAGGCGGCTAGACGGACAAGCGCCTGTTGGTATTGAGATATAAATAAGGCGGTTCGACCAAACATTCTTCGGACCTGCTTCGCATTTTAAAAGGATCTATCATGTTTGATGTTTTTATAAAGACCCATTTTTCCGGCGGTCATCATTTGCGGAATTACCCTGGTAACTGTGAAAAGCCACATGGCCATAACTGGAAGGTGAAGGTCAGTGTGCGTGTTCATGAACTGGATGCTTTGGGGATGGGAATTGATTTCAAGGTATTAAAAGAAAAGGTCAACGGAGTCGTTGACGAACTGGATCATTGTGACCTGAATGAGCATCCGACTTTTCAGGATCGTAATCCTTCTTCCGAACATATAGCGACCTTTCTTTTTGAGCAGCTCACGCCAGTCTTGAGCGCAGACCGTTATTCTCTTTACTCTGTAGAGGTGCGGGAAACCGATACTAGCGGCGTGATATATTACGGTGCCTGATTCCGGTTCTTTGCTCGTTTCAGAGCTTTTTTACTCCATTCAGGGAGAATCTACACGGGCCGGGCTTCCCTGTGCCTTTGTACGACTGTGCGTCTGCAATCTGCGTTGCTCCTATTGTGATTCTCGTTATACCTGGGAAGAAGAGGGCAGGGTGATGAGCATCGAGCAGGTGTGTACTTGGCTTGAAGATTTTCCTGGAGCTCTCGTGGAGATCACCGGTGGTGAACCGCTTTTGCAAGAGGCGGTTTATCCTCTCTTGCAAAAACTCATAGCTGGTGGGCAGGAGGCCCTACTGGAAACCGGCGGCAGCCTTAGTATTGAGCGAGTTCCGGTGGAGGTCGGCATAATTCTTGATATAAAAAGCCCGGATTCTGGAATGATGGATCGGAACCATTGGCCCAATATTGCCTTGCTGGAGCAACGTCAAAAAGCGGGCAGTCGTGACGAGATCAAGTTTGTCCTTTGCTCGCCTGCTGACGTCGCTTGGGCCGTAGATATTGTTCGTCAATATAAACTGACTGAATTGGTACCTGTCCTTTTTTCTCCTGTTATTGACCGATTGTCTCCGGCCATATTGGCTGATCTGATTTTGCAGGAGCAGCTGCCGATCAAATTGCAACTGCAACTCCATACCAGGATTTGGCCGGATGCCCATAGAGGGGTATGAGTCGTGCCTGACTCCTTTCTTTAACCTTGTTTCCTCAACCCAAGAAAAAATATGCCTGATATTCACTCAACCAAATTGGCTGTTATCGGTCTCGGTTATGTTGGTCTGCCGTTGGCTGTGGAGTTTAGTAAGAAAATACCCTGTGTTGGCTTTGACCTGAAAGAGCAACGGATTGTTGAATTGCGCCAGGGAATTGACGGAACCCGTGAGGTCAGTTCTGAGGAGTTGGTTGGCGCAGAGCACCTCCAATTCACTTCGCTTCTTGAGGATTTGCGAGATTGCAATGTCTTTATCATCGCGGTACCCACTCCTATTGATGACGGAAAGCGACCGGATCTGCGCCCCCTGGAAGGGGCCTCTCGCACTGTAGCGCAGGTACTGAAACCCGGTGATGTGGTGATCTATGAATCAACGGTTTATCCCGGTGCTACTGAAGAGGTCTGTATTCCGATCCTGGAAAAGGTCTCCGGTTTGATCTATAATCAAGATTTTTTTGCCGGATACAGCCCAGAGCGGATCAACCCCGGCGATCACGAGCATAGACTGCCCACCATCGTCAAGGTGACATCTGGATCAACGCCTGAAATTGCTGGTTTTGTTGATGCGCTTTACCAGACCATTATTACAGCAGGCACCTTCAAAGCCACCTGCATCCGAGTAGCTGAGGCTGCTAAGGTTATTGAAAACACCCAGCGTGATGTCAATATCGCCTTGGTTAATGAGTTGGCCCTAATTTTTAATCGCCTGGGGATTAATACCTTGGAGGTGTTGGAGGCTGCTGGCACCAAATGGAACTTCTTGCCCTTTCGCCCCGGTTTGGTGGGCGGGCATTGCATAGGGGTTGATCCTTATTATCTGACCCATAAGGCCCAGCAGGTGGGCTACCATCCCGAGATGATCCTTGCCGGGCGACGGCTGAATGATGATATGGGCCGGTATATTGCCTCCGAAGTGGTGAAGCTGATGCTCATGAAGCGTATCCATGTGGCGGATGCCAAGATCCTTATTCTCGGCCTGACCTTTAAGGAGAATTGCCCGGATCTGCGCAATACCCGAGTGACCGATATCATTGATGAGCTGAGCACCTATGGCGCGGATATAGCGGTTTATGATCCTTGGGCTGACCCGCAAGAGGCACAACAGTATTACGGGATAACCATGACCGAGGTCTTGTCTGAAAACAGCTATGATGCCGTAGTGCTGGCCGTTGCTCACCAAGAGTTTATGCAACTTGACAGAGAAGAGCTGGAGCGAATCACCCGTTCACATTCCGTGATTTATGATGTCAAGAATGTCCTGGAAAGAAGTTTGGTTGACGGGGCATTATAAGGTATAAAGGGAAGAAAACCGCAATGTCTTACGGCGATCCGGCAAAATATATCACCCAGCTCTATGTTACGGAAGAGTGTCAGCAAGATGCCTATACCCAGGAAATCATTCAGCGGAGCAAGCTGCCTGTTACGATTATCGAGGATAGGCAGCATCCTGATATTGCAGGGAGCTATCCGGGCAATCTGACCCAAGGAAAACATCACCTTCTTCTTTGTCATAACAGGGGGCGTTTTTTCAAGCCCTGTCCTGCTACCCGTGAGTATACCTGCTGTGAATATCAGGTGCTCAATATCGGTATGGGTTGCCCTATGGATTGCGTCTACTGTATCCTTCAAGCCTATCTCAATAATCCCTGGATCAGCTTTTTTGTCAATACCAATGACCTGTTCGCAGAGCTGGATGCCGCCTTTACCGCAGATTCGCAGACGTTTCTCCGTATAGGGACAGGTGAATTTACAGATAGTCTGGCCCTCGACAGCCTGACCCGTTTTAGTCCCCTGATGGTCAACTATATGCGGAATAAGCAGAATGCTGTGCTAGAGCTGAAATCAAAATCCGTGGTTATTGACAATTTAGAAGGGCTGGATCACGGAGGGCGTACCTTGGTGGCTTGGTCTCTGAACAGTCCATCCATTATGGAGCAGGAAGAAATCCGGGCTGCTGGGCTGGAGGAGCGCTTGGACGCTGCAGTCCGCTGTGCTGAATGGGGCTACCGGCTTGCCTTTCATTTTGATCCGATTATCTGGCATGAGGGCTGGGAAGAGGGCTACCGCACAACCATCCGACGCTTGTTTGCCAAGGTACCTGCTGATCGTATTGCCTGGATCAGCTTGGGGGCTTTGCGCTATTTGCCGACCTTGCAATCCATCGCTGCTGAACGCTTTCCGCACTCGAATTTCTTCTATGAAGAATTTATCGAAGGACTGGATGGAAAGGCCCGCTACTTCAGAAGCCAGCGGGTTGAGATGTATAAGCTTATTGCTGATGAGCTGGCTCGTTTTGCTGATCCTGCCACCTGCATCTATTTCTGCATGGAAAGCGAGAATATCTGGCAGGAGGTGTTTGGTTACACCCCGACAGAGCGTGGCGGCTTACGGGCTATGTTGGATCGCAGTGTGCGGCATTAACAAACAAAGCCCCAGAACCCCAGACTGCTTACTCGCAACGTATAAGGTCATCAAGTTGGATATCAGGATTGCGTTCTCGGATAATACGTCCAAAAAAGCCCCATATGTACTCAAGACAGTGTGATGTCCCCGTGTCTGGATTCTTCCATTGAAAACGTGATCGTCGGGGACAGTACATTTCCTCAAGTTCAATGATAAAGAGGATGTCTCTGCTCATGGTGTAGGACGGTGATTTCGACGGTTGGAGGATAGGAAAAGATATTGAGGAGAGCATTTCCAGCACCTTCAAATATCCTTTCCTGTTCATCAAGCAATCGGTCCTCCGTTTGTCTCTGATAATGCAGGCGTGAAAGGTACTTTTCCGGTCAGTATAGGGCATAGAGAATACAATTGTCCGGGCTATAATAACTTTTTCATCCTTAATTTTTACGGTTATCGCCAGCCTGCGGGGCCAGTCGTGTTCATGGGGGGACAGGTATGCCTTCTTTATATGGCCTTGCTGCCTCCTCAGTACATTACAAAACTTTTCAGAGGACATATCTGATGTACCTTACCTCGTCCGCATTAGACAATGCCAGAATCTGAGTGGCTTGGGTAGCTTGGGTAGAGGCTTAAGCACGGATTCCAGGCTCAGGATTTCAAAAGCAGGCTCAACAGCGGAACATACCTCGGCAGCTGACAGCCTGGGTGGCCCTTTTTTATCAGTAGCCACCTGATCCTTGTTGCCTATCAGGCTCAGCCAATAGCCCTCTGGTTTCAGGTTGAGCGCAGCTTGCCGGACAAAACTCTGACGGGCCTCTTCTCCGTCCGTGCAATGGAAGCAGCCCCGATCAAAGAGCAAGTCGTACTGGCCCACCGGGGCGCAGGTAAGAAAGTTGTCCGTCAGTAGACGGCACTGCACCTCATGTTGAGCGCACCGCTTTTCTGCGACGGCAATAGCCTTTTCCGAGATATCCATTGCTGTTACTTCTAGTCCCTGCTCGGCCAGCCAGACCGCATTGGTGCCGGTACCGCAACCAACCTCCAGCACCCGACTGATGCCTTTCGGCCAGAGGGAGATCAGGTTGATGAGGGAAATCTCCGGCATGCCGGTGTCCCAAGGGAGCT
Source organism: Candidatus Electrothrix aarhusensis (assembly GCA_004028505.1). GTDB lineage: Bacteria > Desulfobacterota > Desulfobulbia > Desulfobulbales > Desulfobulbaceae > Electrothrix > Electrothrix aarhusensis. Next base: position 2,563 of record MTKO01000119.1, on the reverse strand, counting down.
CATTATCATCGTAGCATTTATCCCATTCTGTTTTATCTTTCATGTCATTATATTGCTGGATTTTACAGGAGAGATTCCCCCGAGGCATGTCTGCGCCGTTTTTATGTCCACTATATCTAGTCGGTGCGTTGACCAATTTGATATCTTTACTATCTATCAATATGAAACAGCGTATTTTTTCTCTTTAGGACAGGAGAGTTCATTTATTTTACCCCGAAGAAATTTCAGGCCACTCCTAGAAGAATCATACAGAAAGGATAAGGAAACATCTACCTTCTTTTTGTCAGGACGTCAAACGATCTGTATATTTTTCCTGATGTTGAAGGAAATACCTGAACATAGAGGGGGGATTATCAGCCTTGGGCGACTCCCCGGTCTGCTGTTTCGCTCCAGAATTTGCTGAGAAAAAGAAAGGCGGACCGATTAGTCCGCCCGAATTGGTGGTAAAACTGCTTGCAGCCCCCCTCAAAAACGCCGAAGAATGCTGTCCCGAGGAATTTTGGAAATAGCAGCCACCTTGTGCCCGTCAAAGCCCATGCAGAGGGCAAGGAGCTGATTGTAATCAAAGACCGGGATATTGTAGATTTCTTTGCCTGCCTGTTTATTGAGTTTTTCCTGAATACCATCCATATACATCAGGCAGGTGATGCAGGAGACCACAATGAACTCCGCCTTGGTCTCGTTGATGATTGCATCTAGCTTGGTCTTGGTAAAGGCGTCCGCTTCAGCCGGGGAGGTTTTGGCAAACCCACCAGCACCGCCACAGCACTGATACTCCAGACTGAAGGCATCCACGGTTGCTCCTAGGGCCTCGGTAAGTCTGCGTAGAGCCACCGGCTTGCGGGGGGATTCCTCAAACCCGACCACCTCGCTGGGAAACAGGGTATGGCAGGGGTACTGAACAATCCCATGTACCCCGTTTAATTTTTTCTTGATTTTTTCAGCGATTTTCTCTGGGCCGACCTCGTTGTACAAAACATCTGAGATATGGCGAACCTTAGTTGTGCATTGCACTTCTCGACCAGAAGGCTTGAGCAGATCGTTGACCCTTGCCCGCAGCTCTTCATCCTCATGCAGATGCTCCAGGCCCATGTGGAGCGAGCTGTAGCATGACCCGCATTGTACCATGATGTCATGCCCCTGCTCCTCGGCCAGAGACAGGTTCCAGCCGCTGGTCGCGAACTGGGATTCTGTGTCCATAGAGGGAAAGGCTCCGAAAGCTGGACAGCAGACATAGCCGGATAAATCCACCAAGTTGACACCCAAGGCGGGCATGGTCAGCCGGATCGCGCTTTCTACGTCCGGTCGTATGGCTGGCATATTACAGCCGAGAAAAAAACATAAATCCATTACTCATCCCCCATAAACATATAGTCGTTCTCGCTCATGACCGGCGTTTTCATGAGCATTTCCCGGAACAGTTTCAGCTTCTCGGGCTGGTTGCTGATGGTCGGCAGTTCGTGCAGACCAAGCGATTCCCGCATCTCGGTATTCGTCCCCACCGGCTGGGTGTAGCCGCGACTATAGATTTCGACAATCGCGGTGGGGATATAGGTGGGATCACTCAGGGACTGCCATTTTCGGATAGCCAGGATTAGCTCAAAAGGTTTGACATCCATGGGGCACATCTCCTCGCAACGGGTGCAGGAGACACAAGACCAAGGTGTGGGATCGTCAAGCAGTTCTTCTTCCAGGCCAAGAATGACCATACGGGCCAAGTTTCTCACCAGCAGGGGCGGATTACCGAAGGATGCCGGACAACCTGTGATGCAGGTTCCGCAGTTATAACAATGATGGAGGTTCTCATTGTCGTATACTTCTTTCCATAAATTTTTATTGGACGCACTGAAATCTATTTCCACGACGGTTCTTCTCCTCTTATGCAGTTGTCGGTGTCCCGTAATTCATGAGCTGGGCATCAATCATGGCCAGCATCTGTTTATCATTCCAGCCCCGTACTTCTGCTGCAGAGTTTCGACAGGTCACAGCGCACATGCCGCAGGCCTGACAGGTCGCGGAATCCACAATAATGCGGTCGCTCTCGGCATCAAAGGAACGGGCCCCATAGGGACAGGCTGCGATACATCGTTTGCAGCGTATGCAATGGGCGTCATGGACTGTAGAGACCTCGCGGGCAAGAGGAATTTCCCGACCGGATAAAAAGACCGACGCCTTCTGGACAGCCGCTTCCGCCTGCATGATTGCCTCGCGCAGAGTCATAGGCGCATTGGCCAGTCCGACGGCATAACAGCCTGATTTATGAAACTCAACCGGTCGCCACTTGGGATCAGCCTCGGCAAAAAAACCATCCTGATTCAGCGGTACCCCGAAGGTGTCAGCCAGCTGCTGCTGGTCCGGGTCCGCCTGAATACCGGTGGCCAAGGACAGCCAGTCCGCAGCAACCTCGATCTCCGCATCCAGGACCGGATCGCGGAAGCTGACCACAGGTTTGCCGTGTTTCACCTCTACACTCGGTTTTTTCTCTGGATCATAGGTTGCAAAAATCACTCCTTTGCTTCTGGCCTCGGTGTAATAGCGCTCATAGGAACCGTAGCTCATCATA
>MTKO01000118.1 GCA_004028505.1 Candidatus Electrothrix aarhusensis | reverse complement strand
GGAGATGCATTGCAGGTAGGGCGAAAATTTTCGCCCCTAAGCATATTACGCCATAGCTGCCTGAAGATTCTCGTCCAGCTTGGCCAGAAATTCTTCAGTGGTCAGCCAATTCTGATCGCTGCCCACCAGCAGGGCTAGATCCTTGGTCATGAAGCCCGATTCCACAGTCTCAACACAGATTCTTTCCAGGGTTTCTGCAAACTTGACGACCTCCGGGGTGTTGTCAAAGACGCCGCGATAGTTCAGACCTTGGGTCCACGCAAAGATGGAAGCAATAGGGTTGGTGGAGGTCGCATTGCCCTTCTGATGCTCTCGGTAATGGCGGGTGACAGTGCCGTGCGCTGCTTCGGCCTCCACGGTCTGACCGTCTTCGGTCATCAGTACGGAGGTCATCAGGCCCAAAGAACCAAACCCCTGAGCAACCGTGTCGGACTGAACATCACCGTCGTAGTTTTTACAGGCCCAGACAAAGCCGCCTTCCCATTTCATGGCCGCAGCCACCATGTCGTCGATCAGGCGATGCTCGTAGGTGATGCCTGCTTCGGCAAAACGCTCAGCAAATTCAGCATCAAAAATCTCCTGGAACAAATCCTTAAAACGACCATCATACTTCTTCATGATGGTGTTCTTGGTGGACAAGTACACGGGCCAGCCCAGGTTGAGGCCGTAGTTCATGCAGGAACGGGCAAAGCCCCGGATGGAGTCGTCCAGATTGTACATACCCATAGCGCAGCCGGAAGACGGGAAGTCGAAAACCTCGTACTCCTGCGCTTCGCCGCCGTCCGCAGGTTCAAATTTCATGGTCAGTTTGCCCGGTCCGGGAACAAGGAAATCCGTGGCCCGGTACTGATCACCAAAGGCATGACGACCGATGACAATGGGTTTGGTCCAGCCCGGCACAAGACGGGGGATATTACTGCAAATGATCGGCTGGCGGAACACGGTGCCGCCAATGATATTACGGATGGTGCCGTTGGGCGATTTCCACATCTCTTTGAGGTCAAATTCTTCGACCCTGCCCTCGTCCGGGGTGATGGTGGCGCATTTTACCCCGACGCGATATTTTTTAATGGCTTCAGCCGCATCCACGGTGATCTGATCGTCGGTCTCGTCTCGTTTCTGCACGGAGAGATCGTAGTATTTCAGGTCAACGTCCAGATAGGGCAGAATCAGTTTTTCTTTGATAAAGGCCCAGATGATTCGGGTCATCTCGTCGCCGTCAAGCTCTACAATGGGATTTTCAACTTTGATTTTGGTCATTATTCCTCCGATGGTTGGTATATATATAAAGTTTTGATTATTCTGGATTTACGTTGCTAACGTGTTTAAACGAAAAATTCGTCAAGTCCATCCCGCTTCTGTTGCTCTTTCGGCTGTTCGCGTTCGGAGAGAAGCGGCTCGCCGCCTTTGAGCAGGTTTTTTTCCCAAGTATTCAATAGGTCGTTATGGGGAGATGTGTCCGGCAAAAGTTCCCGCAACTGGTTTTCGTTGTCACGCAGCATCTCGTACAGGCCGGCCCAGAGCATAGCGTCTTCGCTGTCGTCAGTTTGTCCCTGTGTGTATTGCTGATAAAACTCTTCGGTGGGTTGCTTATATTTTTCCTCGAATTTTTTCAGATCAAGGCGGATATTGACAATGCCTTTCTGAAGTTCCGTAATCTGATAGGAGATGATGTTCTGGGCAAAGGTTTCTTGATCCTGTGCATGGGCCAGGATTGCCTTCAGGCGTTGCTCTGTTTTCGGGCTGATGTGCAGTTGCAGGTTAAACATTTATTTCATTCCCTATGGATTTAATTTAGAAGCAAAAAAACAAAATCACTGTCCGCCGCGCACTAGGCGGATAGAACTTTGGCTTTCTTTCCAGTGGCTATCTGCTTCTCCAGAACAAAAAAGAACACTCCACGCTTCATCTGCCTTTCCATCTGGAAGTGACATAGACCAGTAGCTATCTGGTATCGTATTTGGAAAGATCTCCTGATTTATCGTTGGTCGTTCTGATCCCTTGTTGCAGCCATTACCTTGGCGTTTTCTTCCGTTACTGCAAAAAATTAAAGTTTTCAACTCATCAATAGTTGGCAGATGCCAATCTGTATAGCCACTGTATTCATTATGAGCAAAGAGTTGTACCGCATCATCCCATGGATAAATCCAATATTTGTCTTTGGTTCTGCCTTTTTCGCAATAAGCACCTGAATAAGTACCTGATAAACCTTCCGAACATCGTTTCCACATCAGCCCAGTTTTGGTATCAGTCACTGTGCCATCGCAGTGATCAATATATTGACCAATCTTAATATTTCCTTGAGCAGCAGCACAGGCATTGCTGCGAACTTTTTCCGGCAAGCCCTTGGGTAGTTGGTAAAGATTGTCATAATCCGACCCGCTGTCGAAAATGAGCTGTCTGATTTTCGTCATCAAAAAACTGCTACCGTAGCGGAATGCCAAGCGCACTGCGCCATTGCCTTGCAGATTCCAGCTCTCCAGCTCCGACATGTCAACAAAGGGAATTTTCTCCAGGCTGTTGTTGCTCATATCCAATTGCCGCAGCAGAGTTGTCGGCAAAGCCTGTTCAGGAAAGGCGCTCATGCCGTTGTCGGAGACATTCAGATAAATCACCTTGCGCAACTTGTTCAACTCCAACATCGCAAGCTCATTCCCTATCCGGTTGCGGCTCAAATCCAGTTCGGACAGTGCTGTCAACGCGGCCAAGGAACCGTAGTTTTTCGCTGTGCCCTGCGTGTTGCTGAGATTCAGTTTACGCAGATGCGGCAGCGATTGCCAGATGGAGGCCAGGCTTTGGTCAGCGGCATGAGAAAAGAGTGGATTGTCGGCAAGGTTCAGCACATCCAGCTGCGGCATGGCTTGGAGAGCGTTACGTAATTCTGCCAAGGTATCAACAGCAATGCTGCTTTCCTTGCCCAAAGAGGTGCCGGATAAATCAAGATGGCGCAGATTGGTGAAGCGTTTCAGCCACGGCGGTACTTCGTACAACGGGCTACCGGAAAGGTCGAGTAGTTCCGCTTCCAGCACTTTAGCCGGAAGAATATCAGCGGACACAACATGCGCTTCCCGTTCACCGGAAAATTGTATCCGCATCTTCAGGCGGTGCATTACTCCGATATCATTCACCGTGAGTGTTTGCGCATTCAGCAAAGCAGGCAGAGCCAGCAAGCTCAGGGAAAAAAGCAGTCTTTTCATGGTCAGAGATTATACAGTAAGATGGTTGAAAGCGGACACGCCTGTTGCGGTGATAAGCTCCTGCACATGCCGTTCCTGCTCTCCTGCCAAGTCCCAGGATTGGAGCGTTAGTAAATCATCCGGCTCAAGAAAGCGATACTCGTTTGCCGGACGGGCATATTCCATCTCTCCGATCTGGATTCTGATCCGTTCATCCTGAAGATACCGCAGCACGGTTTCAAAACGTTGTTTTTCCGCCTCGTCTTCTATCTTCATCCTGATTTTCCGCTTAGGATGCAGCTCATAATCAGCAATACCCAGCGTAATCACCGATGCCTTGTACGGAACCGGCGTGAAACTCTCCTCTTTCAGCGAGGAGAGACCGACACTGCGGGTACTGGAACCGAAATCACGGTATGCTGCGGATCGGCTGTAATGACGGCTGGACAGGCTGTTCACAATGGCATCGGAAACCAGCGACACTACCACTGCTTTACCCAGATCAAAAATCAACCCGGCAATCAAACGGGTAGGCTGAAGGCGGGCTGCATATCGTATACAAGTCCAAATTCCGGCTTCTCCGACAGCAGGCAGCATCAGCCCTGCCGCACCAACAGCGGTGTATGCCATAAATTGACGGCGGGTCAGTTCTTTCTGGTCGTGCATGGCTTTCCTCTTGTTTTGATAAGATTCTTCACCTTGTTCCTGCGCCGAAGCAAGGACAAAAACGTACCGGTTTTCTCCTTCATTCAAGCAGGCCAGATTTTAACAACCAAAAAGCATAGCCGATTACTCCCTGCCCGTCAACGAAACAGCGCCGTTATCTTCTGGAAAAAAGATGATTTTTGCGGTTATATATGCTATATACGATACATGTTGTAAAATTGGTATATTGTGCGCACTCAAACATCTCTATTCAACCTGAGGCGAAATGACGCAGGAATCACAAAAGAAACAACGTCATCTCGGCGTGCTTATCGGCGGGTCCGGTTTAATCGGCGGAACCCTTGCCCATTATTTTAAGACCAAAACCCCAGAGGAGTTTGACATCCGGGCACCGAGTTCCAAGAAGCTCTCTATCAGAAATTCTCAGGATATCGTTGCCTACCTGCAACGGGTACAACCGGATTTTGTTATTAATGCCGCTATGGCCTCCCTGGACTCAGATGCCCAACTGGCCTTTGAAACCAATTATCTCGGCAGTGTGAACATAGCTCGCGCCTGCTCTGCGCTCAATATTTCCTACATCCACCTGAGCTCTGCTGCTGTCCTGCCCCATGGAGAAAATCTTACCGAAGAAGATCGACTGTGCCTAAAATCCAATATGACGAATTATGCCAAATCTAAACTCATGGCAGAAACAACATTGGAATATATGGGAGAAACCCAGGGGCTTGATTACACGATTATTCGGGTTGCTATTGTTTACGGCGAGCACGATCATAAAATCCAGGGCTTTCATCGTTTGCTCTTTACTGTTGCCGATGAATCCATGCCCTTTCTCTTCACCAAGAGAGGTGTCAGGCATTCATACAGTAATGCCAATAAAATTCCTTATCTTGTTCATCATATCCTGACACATCGAGAGGAGTTTTCCCGACAGACCTATCATTTTGTCGATAAGGAGCCGGTGGCGCTTGATGATCTCATTTTGACGATCAGGGCCTATCTTGAGTTGAAAAAACCACGAGAAATATATATACCCTATCCCTTTGTGAGAATCGGGAAGTTTTTTTTAGAAAGGCTTGCCGGGTTTCTCAATTGGTTCGCTATTGCCGCCCGTCTGCCTCCGGAATATATGTTTCTTAAAGATTTTTATCTGTCCCAGGTCTTGTCTGACGAAAAACTGGAGCAATCAAGCTTTGTTGATCCTGCACCGGAAGAAAATATCTATACCCGATTGCCCAGTCTGGTGGTGTATTATCTGACCCGCTGGGGCCATCTCAATCTGATTACCCGCTTTAAAAACGAATTTTTTGCAGATACCCTGGAAGAAGATTTTCTCTATCATCCTGAAGAATTATTACGGAGTGTCCACGCGGATTCAATAAAGCCTTTTGCGGAATTGCAGGAGCCCGAGACTGAAACCGATGGCGAGGACTCATCGAACTGGACGAACTGATGACAGAAATTTGGCTGCAAGTAGGCTGCAAGAATGAATGATCTATAATAATCTGATATATTTTTTGGCGGTAATTTTTGTTATCTCTACCGCCACTACACCGGAGCAGCCTTGGCTGCCTCCCTGGCTTGCCCTGCCTCTGTTCGCCCTGCTGCTGCTGGCTTTCTCTTTTCTTGCTGGCAAGCTCTTCGGTTCTCACCGCTTCATCAGTTCTCAACGATATTTCTCTGCGGAAAAAAAGGCTTCTTTTCTTGCAACGGTTTTGTTTATCGTCTCGTTTTTTATCTTTGATTTGAAGTATTATGCCCAGCCCCTGTCTTTCAATAATACCCTGCCTGTCTTAGCAAATCTGTTTGGCCTGGTGCTCTTTTTTTGTTTTCTCACCCTGGTGTGGCTCCGGGCACTGCCAAGCTATCGGCGTCTCTTCAACAGTTTTGTTTCTCCGACTAATTTTGTTCTCAATAATATAGGAACGAACCTGACCATTGTTCTTCCCTGGTTGATCCTGTCTTTTTTTCTCGATCTGCTCAATATACTTCCGCTGTCCGGGATGGAGAATTGGCTCGGAGCCCCTTGGGGGGAACTGTTTATTTTTCTTTTCTTTTTTTTGCTACTGGCCCTGCTTTTTCCTCCTGTAATACGCCGTCTCTGGAGATGTGTTCCGATGGAGCCCGGGCCACTTCGCCATGATATCGAAAGATTCTGCCACAGCCAGAATTTTTCTTCCGAAATTCTGTATTGGCCGCTATTTGAAGGGAAAATGGTGACAGCTGGAGTTATGGGTATGGTGCCGAAATTCAGGTATCTCCTTCTGACTCCTGCCTTGCTGTCTACTCTTGATCAGGAAGAACTGGAATCGGTTATTGCTCATGAAATCGGTCATGTGAAAAAATATCATATGATCCTTTATCTTTTTCTTTTTCTCGGTTTCAGCCTGCTCGCTGAAGCGATGTCTGGGCCGCTCCACCTCCTCATGCTCAATAATGACTGGTTTTATCGTTTTTTGATTTGGTCGCAGATCTCGGGAGATACCTTGCTTATTTCTCTTGCTGCAGCAATTGTTTTTTTACTTATGCTGCTCTATTTTCGTTTTGTATTCGGCTATTTTATCAGGAATTTTGAACGACAGGCGGATCTCTATGTGTTTAAAGCGCAAAAGACGGCCTTTCCCCTGATTCGCTCTTTTGAAAAAATCGCAGCCATGAGTGGTAGTATCCGTCACAAAAAAAACTGGCATCATTTCGGGATCGGAGAACGGATTGCTTTCCTGGAGAAATGTGAGCATAATCAAAAGATTATTCGGCTGCATGACTGGAAGGTCTATTGCAGTCTTGCTGTGTATGTTTTCCTGATCGGTGCGGGCTCATGGTCCTTGCATCATCTGGATACGGAGCACCTCTATGACAGCTCTCAGACACATTCTGCCAAGGTGGCTTTTGAGGTTCTTGAGGAGAAAATGCAGCAGGAACCGGAAAATAGTAAATGGCTGAAGTTATTCGGTGATCTGATGCTGGAAAGAGGGAAAGAATCAGCAGCCCTTCAAGCCTATAAAAAGGCGTTACGCTCTCTTCCTATTTCTTCGGAACTTGCCAATAATATGGCTTGGCTGCTCTTAACGGCAAAAGACCGCAGCTTACGTGATCCTGTCAGGGCCTTGAACTTGGCCCGTTCAGCTGCCCAATTTTCTGAGCAGGGGTATGTTTTGGATACCTTGGCCACTGCTCTCTGGGCTAACGGAAAGGTGCAGGAGGCTGTTGCTGCTGAAAGGAAAGCTGCTGAGCTTGATCGAGATGGCCTTGCATATTATCAGAGCAGAATGGATACATTTCGACAGGAATCCTGGGGGCAAGAGGAGTGATTTTTCGCCAGATCGCATAAAAGAAAACGGTTGTAATGGGTTGAGTTATGATGAAAATATATGCGTTTTTTTTCTGCTTCTTTGTTTTGAGCACCGGAGCCCGAGCAGAATTGGTGGAAATTACGCCCTCAGATGTCTACAGCCAAGTGATGCAGATCAATAAGGAGGCCGACCTGCTCAAAAAACATTTCGGCCTGACTCAAGATAAAAAAGCTGATATTTATCGCGGCACATTACGCCCTCGGCATGTTTGGGAAAAAAGCTATGTTGTCCAGGTGAAGATCAATGTATTGCGCAAGAAGTTCGGCTTACCCCGTAATGAACCGAATAACATTGAGCCGGAGTTGAATCTTTCTCCCGGTTTAGTTTTCGAGCAGAGCCAGCGTTTACTGGCGGAATTGCGCATTTTAAAAAAACGTTTGGGTATCACGGCGCAAGTCAGTGCGCCCCAGCAATTCAAGGGTAAACAGCCAATTGATGTCTTTAACAGACTGCATCATATCTCCTATCAACTTGACGTTCTTAACCGTGAAGAGATCAATCCTAATTATGTCTTTGCCGAGGTTATGCGTATATATGAAGATGTTATTACTATACTCAATAAGTTGCATATTCGTGATCTGACCTACCCGCCTGGTAAAGAACAAGAGGTAACCTCGGCGGATTCCTTGGCAGCAACCTTTGAGCTGATGGCCGAGATTCAGCGGCTGCAAAAAAATGCCAATATTGAACGAACCGACTTTTCTATTTTTCAGAAGAAAGAAGCTGTACTGCCTTCAGATGTTTTTAATTTGGTTGGTATGGCTTTAGCAGAGTTGCAGACCATAAAGGCCTACATAGATCTGACCCAATCGGTGACTCCACCAGCTGTCACGCATGAGAGAAAGGCCCCGAACGATGTTCATCAACTCCTGCGTTGGGTCACAAGAATACTGCGTCAGGTACGCCGGTTATAACGGAGAGAGGGGTATGAAAAAAAGAGGGGTACTGTTAGGTATTTTGGGGCTTGACCGCTTTGGTGTCGGAAAAAAGCTCATCCTTCTTATGTACATACTTGTCATTTTTTCCATGACTACAGTTGCCTATTACGGCTATCAACATGCTGGTTCAGCGTACCGTGATAAGGCATTATCCGTTGCCAGCCTCGGTGTACGTGATACGAGCAGAAGTGTCAGCGATTTTCTCCACACCATTCCTGATGACCTGTCCTTTGTTTCTTCGTTTTACGCGATGAAGCGTTATCTGTATTGGCAGGATCTGGATGTTCAATACAAGAGCAGTGAGTGGAAGCATGCCACTGTGGAAACGTTTCGTTCTTTCCTGCTTTCCAAGGATTATTATTATAAACTTCGTTTTATAGATACCAAGGGACAAGAGCAGATTGTTCTCCGTCATAATAAAGAAAACAGGAGCGTTTTTACCGAACCATCGGAGAATTTACAGGATAAACTTCACAAGGAATATTTTTTTGAATCCATGAAGCTCCGTCCAGAGGATTTTTTTGTTTCTAAAATAAATCTCAACGAGGAGCAGGGGAAAATTGAGAAACCCTATGTGCCGGTGATTCGTTTTGCTCGGTCAGTGTTCGGTGATAATCAGGTCTTTTACGGTGTGGTTGTATTAAGTGTTTATGCAGATTCTTTTTTGCAAGGAATTACCAGTAGAAATGCAAATAGAAATGGAAAAAGATACCTGATCTCGTCAGACGGGCAATATTTATTGCATCCAGAACAAAAAAATTGGGAGCCTTTCTTGGGGGGGCAGGTTGGTTTTCGTCAGGAATTTCCTAAAATTTACAAAAGATTATTAGGTATAGAGAAAGGCGTCTTTAGCTCTGGGGAAAATGTCATCGGTTTTGAACGGATCTATCCTCATCCACATCATAGAGAGACATTTTGGATCCTCATTGAGGTGATGGATGAAAATGTTGTTATGCAACAGCTGGATCGTTTCGTTGTGGCCTTTATCTTGATCTTTCTTGCAACAGTCCTGCTTGTTTTTCTGGCTACGCGTTATTTTATCGGCGGTCTTATAGGGCCGCTGCTTGTTATCAACCGACAATTGCGGCAACTCAGTCTGGGTAAGGTGGAAAAGGAAAAATTAGACTATGTCGGAAAGGATGAAATCGGCCAGATGATGCAATATACCGGCAAGCTGGTTGCATATTTGGAGGATATTTCTCGCCAAGCGGATAGGATTTCTGCTGGGAATTATGCAGAGTCTGTTTCTATGCTCTCTGAGCAGGATAGATTGGGTCATGCAGTGAATAATATGACCCTGATGATCAGGGAAAATCAGCAGAAAAATGAGGAGCAAAGCTGGCTGGAGCAGGGCAAGGGGCAGTTGGACAATCTACTGCGCGGCGAACAGAGTCTTGAGGATATGGCTGATAAAATCGTCACCTTTGTATCAGCCTATTTGCAGGCCGCTGTCGGGACGTTTTATGTGAGCGATGACGAGGAATTTCTGCACCTTTATGCCAGTTATGCGTACAGAAACAGAAAAAGTCCATCCAATAATTTTAAGCTGGGCGAGGGGATGGTGGGCCAGGCCGCTCTAGAAAAAAAGTTAATGATTATCAGTGAAGTTCCCAAAGGATACCTTCGGGCCTGTTCGTCCCTCGGAGAATGCGAACCTGTCTGTCTGCTTATTGCTCCTTTCTTGTATAACAAGCAGGTAAAGGCTGTCCTTGAAATAGGTTCTTTTACCGAGTTGAGCGAGTTGCAGATTAGTTTTATTGAACAGATAGGAGAGCGTGTCGGTATTGCTTTGCATTCGGTTCAGTCGCGTCTGCGTATGCAGGAGGTCCTCCAGGTAACTCGACAACAGGCGGAGGAATTGCAATCCCAGCAGAAAGAATTACAGGGGTTTAATCAAGAACTGGAAGAACAAACCCAACGCCTGCGGGCTTCTGAAGAAGAGTTGCAGGCTAACCAGGATCAACTGCTGGCAACGAATGAAGAGCTTGAGGAAAAAAACACATCGCTTAATCAGCAGAAGCGGGCAATTGAACAGGCTAATGAGGCGTTGCTTCATTCCAGGCGAGAGATTGAACGTAAAGCGGAAGAGGTGGCCAGATCCAGTAAATACAAGTCAGAATTTTTGGCCAATATGTCACATGAATTACGCACACCGCTTAATAGTCTATTACTGCTTGCCCAAACGCTGGAGGCCAACAGGCAGGGTAATCTAACGGAAGATGATATTGAAATGGTGAAGATTATTCACCATAGCGGTGATGAACTTCTTGCCCTGATTAATGATATTCTTGATCTTTCAAAAATTGAAGCAGGGCAAATGGTTCTTGTGCAAGATCGTATAGCTGTTGCTGACGTGTTTACAGAATTGAATAACACTTTTCGGCATCAGGCAGAGCAAAAGGGACTGGCTCTTCATTTCAATATAGCTGATGAGGTGCCGCAGAATATCAAATCAGACCGACAAAGATTGGAGCAGATACTGAATAATCTTCTTTCCAATGCGGTGAAATTTACTGCTCAAGGAGAAATAACAGTGTTTGTTTCTCTGGTTCAGTCGGGTATTGATCTGCGCCGCCCAGACCTCTCTTCGGAAAACGCTCTTGCTGTGGCTGTTCAGGACAGCGGTATAGGGATCCCTTTTACCAAGCAACAGATCATTTTTGAGGCCTTTCAGCAGGCAGACGGTGGGACCACACGGAAATATGGCGGTACCGGTCTCGGGCTTTCCATTGCCCGGGATCTTGCTGATCTGCTCGGCGGCGAGATACACTTGGAAAGTAAAGAAGGGAAGGGGGCGAGGTTTACTTTGTATCTTCCTGTGCAAAAAGAGAATTTCAAGGAAGTGCAGCATAAAGGAGAGGATAAGCCGCATAGTACACACAGCAGGAAACCGGTGGACGTTGGTTCAGTGGTGGTGGATGATGATCGTCACGATCTGAAGGAAAATGATAGCGTTGTGTTGGTGATTGAGGATGATTCGGTTTTTGCAGCTTTATTTGTCCGAGAATGTCGTGAAAAGGGATTAAAATGCCTTGTTGCGCTTAGTGGTGAAGAGGGGTTGCGTCTTGTCGCTGAACGCTTACCTCGGGCAATCATTCTTGATTTGAACCTCCCCGGAATATCTGGTTGGAACGTTTTGAACATCCTTAAGAGACAAGTTGAGACCAGGCATATTCCAGTGCATATTATGTCTATTGATGATGTCGGTCTTGATGCCCGGCGTAAAGGTGCGGCGACTGCTTTGCAAAAGCCGGTGAGCAGGGAACAGCTGGAGCGTGCTCTTGACAATGTCAAAAGGACGTCAAAACAACAGGTCAGAACCCTGCTGGTGGCTGCACAGGATTCTGGGCGTAGAAAAGATATTATTGCCCTTATGGGCAATAGAGATGTGCGGAGCGAAGAGGCCGAGTCAGGGACAGAGGTGTTGGAAAAATTGCAGATTAGAGATTACGATTGTCTGATTATGGGGCTCGAGTTTTCTGATATGAAAGGTTTATCTTTGCTGAAATGTCTGGAAGACGAGGACGTGAATCTTCCGCCTGTCATTGTCTATACCGGCAAAAACATTTCATGGGAAGAAACGGCGGAACTGGAGCAGTATGCGGACTCCATTATCATAAAAAGCGTCATGTCCGAGGAACGTCTGCTTGACGAATCTTCACTTTTTCTCCATCGGATAATCAGCGAGCTGCCGGAAAAGAAACAGCGCATGATCCGGAATCTTCATGAAGATGATGCGATTTTTCAGGGGAAGCGTATTCTTCTTGTTGATGACGATATGCGCAATGTTTTTGCCTTGGCCAAAGTCTTGGGTGATAAGGGGATGAAAACGGTCAAGGCAGAAGACGGTGCTACCGCCTTGGCTCTTCTGGAACAGGAAGACGCCTTTGACTTGGTGCTGATGGATATTATGATGCCGGTGATGGACGGCTATGAAGCCATTAAACGAATTAGAAAACAGCAGAAATGGGAGGGCTTACCCATTATAGCTCTGACCGCAAAAGCAATGAAAGAGGATCGCAGCCGCTGCCTTGCCGCTGGTGCCAATGATTATCTGACAAAGCCTGTGGATGTGGAGCGACTATTGGCCTTATTGCGCCTTTGGCTCTATCGGTAGTCGCGAGTTTCAGAAAAAAAACAGGTTGTTTCGATTGAAGAAAAAAAGGCCGCCTTTCAGAGGGGATTTGCAATAATGAAAAAAAGAAGAACGGCAGCAGAGCTGGTAAATAAAATTGATACGCAACAGATATTTTTCTGCCTGATTTTTCTAATTTTCCTCTCTCTTTTTCCTGGATTTGCCAGAGGGGGGCAGCCGCAGAAGGATACTCTGCTGATAGGAACGGCTCCCTATTATTATACGAAGAAACTGAAAAAAGGCCTTGCGCCGCTTGTTAAATATCTTTCTGAGCAACTAGACAGAGATGTGCAACTGACTGTTACAAAAAATTATGAAGAATTAGCGGATAAGGTGGAGGATAGGTCTCTTGATGTAGGTTTTTTCAGCTCTGTTCTTTATGTCCAATTGAAACAACAGTATCCTCAATTGAAGTATTTAGTCACCTCTCAACTTACCGAGGGGGGCAAGAAAACAGCGTATCATTTCAGTTGGCTCATTGCCCGGAAAGATTCTGGAGTGACCAAAGTTAAGCATCTTCGGGGCAAGAGCTTTGCCTTTACCAATAAACACTCATCATCCGGGTATATTTATCCCCGAGGATATTTTCACTGGCGTGGACTTGTTCCTGATGAATTTTTTACAGAAATTATCTTTGCCGGTACCCATGAAGAGGTAACAAATATGATTGCTCAAGGAGAAGTAGAAACAGGGGCGAGTTACGATGCGAATATTTGGAGCGCAGAAGAAAAATACGGCAGAATTTTTCGGCGTATAAAGAAAATAGGTCCTATCCTGAATCCAAGTTTTGCAGCTGGCGATCATGTGGATGACGCCTTATGCGGGCAGATTATTACAGCCTTGGAAAATATCCCCCTGGACGTTCTGAACAAGGATTTGATGTATACAGGATTCCGACGGCTTTCGGAAACAAATTTCACGGTTGTTGCAGATTTACTGAAGACCCTGGAATAGACAGAAAGAAGGGTATCCTGATACGCGGATTGTCACGATGGAAGCAAAAGAAAAACAGAGCACGCAGATGAGCGGTGGGCTTGCCAGGACACTTTTTTGGACGTTCCTGTTGCTCGCCTTAGGACCATTATCTGTTGTCAGTTATATCAGCTATCAGAATGCCACGGAAAGTCTTCGGCATGAGACAACCGAGGCCCTGAGGGCGGCAATGGAATACAAGCGCGATCTTATAAAAAAATATTTTAATGAGCTGGATATTGGTATTAACCTGCAAGCGGAATTGTCGTCCAATATCAATATGATGGCGAGGCTTAACCTTGCCTTTAAGAAAAGCAGTCTTTCGCTGCCCGAATTTATCACTACAACTGATTGGGAGATTATTAACACAGAGGATGGGAATTCTTTGCGTGCCTATCAGAGCGCACATGCCTATCAGGATGTCTTTCTTGTTGATATGTCGGGACGCATACTTTATTCCGGCTCGGAGCAACATGTTGGAGAGAATGTATTAACCGAGAAATATGGGCTTCAGAAGTTGACAGGTGCCTATCAGGCTGCTTTGGATACCGGGAGAAGTGCTCTTTCTGACTATGGTTTTCCTGGTACAGACGCAAGAAAAATATCTTTATTTTTGGCCAGATCTTTAGAAAATGATGAGACAGGCGAGAAGGTCGGCGTCTTGGTTTTTGAACTTCCATATAACCAATTGGATAGTTATATGCAGGCCCATTTTGGTCTCGGTGAATCCGGTGAGACCTATTTGGTGGGAACAGATTTTTTGATTCGTTCAAGTCTCCGGTTTTTGGATAAGGCTACAATTCTACAAACTAAGGTGGAAACAGTCTTGCTTCATAATTGGCTGGAAGAGCATGAAAGATGGCATCGTCTGCATGGGCAGCACCAGGAGAGTCATACTCCCGCCCCGCGTTCTACAAAAGAAACCATCTATTCCAATTATCAGGGACTCCCGGTCCTTGGCATGTATAGTTCCTTGGACTTCTTGAAAAAATGGGGGGTTCACTGGGTTCTTGTTGCGGAAGTGAATGAAAAGGAAGCTTTTGCTTCGGCATCGGCGTTGAAGTACATCGTTATGTCCTTGCTGGTCTCCACTGCTGGGATCGTGCTCCTGCTCTCTTGGATTATTACGGTTCGTCTTGTTTCCCCTTTACGCCAGTTGACGAGATGGTCCGGGCAGGTTGCTGACGGTGACCTGAGCATTCTTGATATCTCGGCCCCGAGGAATGAGATCGGGCAATTGAACAGGAGTTTTCGGCAGACCGTCATGTCCCTGCAGCAGACTGCGGAAGAAAATAAACGGTATAACTGGCTGCAGACCGGTCAGCTGGAGCTTGATGATCAACTTCGCGGCGACCAGTCATTGAATGAACTAGCAAAGCGTATTACTAACTATTTGGCAACCTATATCGGCGCTCAAATAGGTGCCTGTATATTCAGGATAAAGAGGTCTTGCAGTTGCAGGCCAGTTATGCCTACACCCTCAGAAAGGAGCTTTCAGGACGGTTTGCTCTTGGTGAAGGGATTGTTGGGCAGGCTGCTCTGGAAAAAAAGACCATTATCATTACCACTGTGCCTGATGATTATATCCAGGTTCGTTCAGGTTTAGGGGCAAGAAAGCCTAATGATATCTTGGTTGTTCCTTTTGTTTATAATGATAGCGTCAAGGCTGTGCTGGAGCTCGGTACCTTTACTGGTTTTACTGAGTTGCAAATTTCTTTTCTTGAGAATGTTGGAGAAAAACTTGCTGTTGCGATTAATGGCGCTCAGGCTCGTAATCAGTTGCAAAAGGCCTTGGCAATTACAACCGAACAGACTGATATCCTGCAAGCCCAGCAGGATGAACTGAAGACGGCCAATGAAGAATTAGAGGAGCAGACCCAACGTTTGCGGGCTTCAGAGGAGGAGTTACAGGCCAATCAGGATCAACTGATGGCAACTAATGAAGAGCTCGAAGAAAAAAACAGTTCGCTTAATCGGCAGAAAGAGAAAATAGAGCAGGCCAACGAGGACCTGAAGATTTCCAGAATAGAAATTGAGCGCAAGGCGGAAGAGGTAACCAAGGCCAGTAAGTACAAATCAGAATTCTTGGCAAATATGTCCCATGAATTACGTACCCCGCTCAATAGCCTGCTCTTGCTTGCTCAAACCTTGGAGGAAAATAGAAAGGGGAATTTGACCGAGGATGATGTCGAGTCAATCAAAATTATTCGTAGAAGCGGTAAGGACTTGCTCTATCTTATTAACGACATTCTTGATCTTTCCAAAATTGAGGCCGGTCAGATGATTTTGGTTCAGGATGATATTTTGATCAGCGAATTATTGGCAGAGTTGAAAAGCACATTCCTTCATTTAGCAGAGAAAAAAGGTCTCCCCCTGCACTTTATCCTGGCAGAAGATGTTCCAAACGTCATCAGGTCGGATAGAAAACGGATTGATCAGATATTAAAAAATCTCCTTTCCAATGCCTTGAAGTTTACTGAGCGCGGGGCAATAACTGTTTCCGTCTCGTTATGCACTGATCCTTCCGCTTTTCTGGATATCATAGGTCAGGATATTATAGCGTTATCTGTTCAGGATAGCGGAATAGGGATTCCTCAGGATAAACAGAAGGTTATTTTTGAGGCCTTTCAGCAGGCTGATGGCGGCACGGCGCGAAAATATGGAGGAACTGGGCTCGGGCTATCTATTTCCAGAGAGCTGGCCGAGTTGCTCGGCGGTGAAATCCAGATGGAAAGCAAAGAGGGAGAAGGTTCGGTTTTTTCTCTGTATCTCCCTTTTTCTTTGTCAAAATCCATACCAAAACAGATGATGGAGAGCTGGGGAGGGGTGAGCTTGGAAAGGGCGGCATTGCCCTGGCTGCTGCGGTCCGATGAGATGAGCGACGAAGTGATCGATAAAATGATCGACAAAAAGACAGAGGGGAAGCAGGCTTATATTGCAGATGATCGAGAAAATATTCTGGAAAACGACAGAATAGTTTTAGTGATTGAGGATGATGCTCGTTTTGCTGACTTACTTGTTCAGAAATGCCATGACAAGGGCTTGAAATGCATTGCTGCACCGAGAGGTGAAGACGGCCTGCAGCTGGCAGAAGAATATTTACCCACAGCGATTATTCTTGATTTGAAACTGCCCGGAATTTCTGGGTGGGAGGTGTTGGAAGCGCTAAAAAATCAGATGAAAACCCGCCATATTCCTGTTCATATAATTTCTGCTGATGAGGTGGGTGGATTGGCTGCTCGGAATAAGGGTGTTGTCGATGCACTGCAGAAACCTGTCAGTCAGGAGCAGCTGGAGATAGCCTTCGTCAATATCCGAGAGACTTCTCAACAGCAGATCAGTAAGTTGCTTGTTGCGGACCCGGATGCAGAACAGAGAAAGGCGGTGATTTCCCTGATAGGCAATAATGATGTACAAAGCGAAGAGGCGGGATCAGGACAGGAGGTGATTGAGCGATTGACGCATCATGATTATGATTGCCTAGTGATGGGATTTGATTTTTCGGATATGTCCGGGTTAGCCCTGCTGCAACAGTTAAAGTCCGATAAGGTGGTTCTTCCCCCGGTTATTATCTATACTGACAGAAAACTTTCACGGGAAGAGACCGAAGAGTTTCGGCAATATGCCGGTTCTATTATTATAAAAGGATTAATGTCTGAAGAACGTTTACTTGACGAAGCATCTCTTTTTCTTCATCGTATGATCAGTAAGCTCCCTGAAACGAAACAACGAATGATTCGTAATCTGCATGAGGATGATGACATTTTTCAGGAAAAACGCATCCTTCTTGTTGATGACGATATGAGAAATGTCTTCGCCCTAGCCAAGGTCTTACGTGACAGAGGTATGATAACGGTCAAGGCGGAAGACGGTATCAGAGCTCTGGAGACCCTGGAGCAGGAGGATTTTGACCTGGTACTGATGGATATCATGATGCCGGTTATGGATGGCTATGAGACCATAAAAAAAATCAGGGAGCAGCCGCAGTATGAAGATCTTCCTATTATCGCCTTGACCGCCAAAGCCATGCAGGAGGATCGCCGCCGTTGTCTTGCTGTCGGAGCTAATGACTATCTTGCAAAGCCGGTGGATACAGAACGGCTTCTTGCTCTGCTGCGGCTCTGGCTGTATTCTTGATCGGGATCAGCTCTGCCTTATGAATGAATCAGATATTGAACAGATAGAGATTAACCTTCTACTGGACGCTGTTTTGCAGCGATACGGTTATGATTTTCGTGACTATGCCCGTGCCTCTATTGAGCGTCGGGTTCGCAGTTTATGTCGAAGCGATGACTGTCGTTATCTTTCCGAAATACTTCCAAAACTCTTGAGAGACGCTTCTTTTTTAGAAAAAATAATCAGAGAGTTTTCAGTAACGGTCACCGATATGTTTCGTGATCCTTTTGTCTACCGAAATATCAGGAAACAGGTGGTGCCAATGTTAAAGACCTATCCCTATATAAAGGTCTGGGTTGCGGGTTGCGCCACAGGAAAGGAGGCCTATTCCATTGCTATTCTTCTTATGGAGGAGGGGCTGTATGATCGTGCTGTTATCTATGGAACAGATTTTAACGATCTTGCTTTGGAGCAGTCTCAAAAAGGCATTTATTCTGTGCAGCGTATGGAGGCGTTTTGTGCAAACTATGAGCAGGCCGGGGGAACTGCCGCATTAACGGATTATTTTCTCCTTTCAGAGAAGGGCTGCGTTGTAAAGGAAGAGGTAAAGAAAAACATCACCTTTGCCAATCATAATTTGGTGACAGATAATGTCTTTGGCGAGATGCATTTGATCCTCTGTCGTAACGTTCTTATTTATTTCAATAAGATTTTACAGAGGCGGGTGCTGAATATTTTTCGGGACAGTCTGGTTTTTGACGGCTTTTTCTGCCTCGGCAGTAAGGAGAGTCTCAAATTTTCCGGCCTGGAAAAGGAAATGAAAGTTGTTAATGAAAGGGCTCGGATTTATCAAAAAAAGACCTTGTAAAGGCTGTTTTTTGTGCCGTATCTTATCGTATTATTTTGCTTTTTTAACGCTTTTTGCTCCCCCAGAGCGGGTCATCACCAAAGCGATTCATCCACCAGTCTTCAGGGTCATAGAGAGCGTCTTTATCTGGTTTCAGAGGAAAACGGTATTTTTTGATATAGCGCATGAGTAATTCGTAGGATTCGGTCAGGCGGCACATAACTTCGGCGTGCCTTTTTTTCTCCTCCTCTTCGGCCCTGTCTGGATGGTATTTCTTGCACATCCGACGGTAAGCCTGCTTCATTTCTTCAGCTGTTGCCTGCTCTCCCAGGTTGAAGAGCTCTCGGGCCTGTTCAATGGCCTGCCAATCTTTTTTATTCATTGCTAAGCTCCAGGAGTGTAAGTATTCACGCTCCTTTGTTTTGCCCGATATTCCGCACCCGACAAGGTTTTTTCTCACATTGAGCGGGTTGACATTATATTCTATAAATTAAATCATTTGAAAAAACAAGATATTACAACTATTTCTTTTGTTTCAGCGTGTTAGCCTAAAGAGGACTAAAAACAACAATTTACTTCTGTTGAAAAAATAAAATATTCTGAAATATTGAATTTCAAAAAATAACTTTTCTTTGAAATTCAGATAGTTGATACCCGCTCAATGTGAGTTTTTT
>MTKO01000117.1 GCA_004028505.1 Candidatus Electrothrix aarhusensis | reverse complement strand
CGTAAGGATGTAGGGCTGGCCTTTGACCACCTGATACGCAGCTATGTGGATGATTCTCAGGACAACGGCCCCGAGGCTGTGCGTCAGCTACTGGCGGGCAAGCAGGCCCTGATCATTCTGGATGGAGCTGAGGAGGCCGACGACCTGCCTGCTGTACTCCGCTGTTGTGGCGGTTGCGGTGTGCTGATCACCAGTAGGAAACGGAGCGATGCGCCGGGTAGCCTGCTGGAGGTCAAACGCTTGGACGAGCTGCCCGCTGCTGAGGCATTTCGCCTGTACAGCAACACAACGGCAGATGAGGCCACAGTACATGCCGTCTGTGAGCAGCTGGGCGGCTGGCCTCTGGCCCTGCGGATTGCCGGGCATTATCTCCGTAGCACGGGTGAGAGTGCAGCAGACTATTTGTGCTGGCTGGAGCAGGAGCCGCTCAAGGAACTGGGTGACGGGGAGCATCAAGAGGAAAATGCCGCCTTGCTGTTGCGTCGCAGTGTGGCGCAGGTGAGCGATAATGCCCGACTTGCGCTGAGTGTGGCAGGCTGCTTGGCCTTTGCTCCGATAGCCCGTGAACCGGTGGCGGCTGTGCTTGAGGATGATGAACGCCGAGCACGGAAGGCGTTGGGTGAGCTGGTTAATTATGGTCTGTTGGAGAAGGCGGGGAAACGCTGGCAGATAAGCCACGCCTTGGTGCATACCTATGCCCGTGAAGAGATGCCTCTGACCACGGAGGCTTTGGAACAGCTGGCTTGGTATTATTTACAGTTCGGCAAGGAACAGAGCGAGGCTGGACTGGAGGCTACGCCCATCTGGATGGAGAACGGACACATTATCAGCAGCTAATTAAGAGCTGCCTGAATAACGAGCTGTGGCAGCCAGTGCAAGCCGTGGCAGGGATGATGTGGGAGTATTTAGACAGGCAAGGGTGGTGGACAGAGCAAATGATCATCTGTAAGATGAGCCTGACTGCGGCCCGACAGACAGGTGATCGCAGGATTGAAGCAATCCATTTAAATAATCTAGGGTACACTTGCTGGCGGCACGGAGAACTTGAGAAGGCACTTTCGTATTATGAGCAAAGCTTACTGATACACCGCGAACTGGTCAACAGAGAGGAAGAAGGCATTACCCTGAACAATCTCGCCGGAATTTACGAGGAACAGGGTAAGTATGACCTATCCTTGCAGAAATATCAGAAGAGCCTGACAATAGCGCAGGAGACCGGCGACCGAGAAGGGACAGGTACGACCCTGAATAATATCGGTTTGGTTTATAGAAGGCAAGGCGATAATGAGACAGCCTTGCAGTATTATAAACAGGCCTGATTATCGCACAAGAGATTAGCAATAGCCTAGGAGAAGGACAAACTCTTAACAATATTGCTGGCATCTACCGTGCGCAGGGCAATCTTCCTGAAGAACTGAAGTATAACAAACAATCCTTGGCGATACGAGTGAAGTGTGGTGATAGAGCCGGAGCAGCACAGTCGTACTGGAACCTCGGCCTCACCTATGAAGACTTGAGCGACCTTGCTCAGGCGGAGGAAAATATTGCCTTGGCCGTACAGATTGCAGAGCAGATTGGCCTTCCTAATTTGGAGGAATGGCAGGATGGATTGAAGCAGGTGCGGGCAAAGCGGCATGGAGCATAGGTTTCCGCCTCGTATGTCTGCCGGACATACGGTAGTAGGCAAGGCAAGCCTATTGTAATAGGCTCGTCCTTCCTATTAGGGTAGGCTTGAGAAACCATGCCTGTATGCTTTGTTTCGCTGTCGGGAAAATTCGACACAGCCTAAGGGCAAACAACCGCAGCACCCCTTTGTACTACAGCTCATCAAGAAAGCTCTGAATCTCCTCATCCGTCGGCACAGAGACATTAGTGACCAGATAGTCCGGCAGGAACTCTTCCTTTTGTTGATTAAGCCGACCGAGGCTTTCTTCAATCACTTCCCCCACCGCAACATCCATCGGCACAAGCACCTGCACGTAAAGGCAGGGCGGTCGGAACTGCGCCTGTTCAACAACCGAGCGATGCTCCAGGCAGACCTTGTCCAGCCCCTCTCTTATCTCCCGCTGCTGCCCTTCTTCCGAGGATTCTCCCTGAAAAACAAGCACAAAGATATAGCGCAATCGCTCTCCATCTCCGCCCAAGCCGGTTGAGATCAGGCCGACAGGCTCATCAAGCAGGTCCGACTCCAAGCGCATCCGGCATTCATACAGGGCGATCCTGCTCCATTCAGCAAGGGCGGAATCAGGCCGGGTGCAATACTCCTGCAACAGCCGATAGGCCTCTGCCGTGCCCCGGCAGGAAAGCTGCACCAAAATGCGTTTTTTTTCAGATATCGGCATGGTATTGCCGGAGAGCTGCTCTCCTTGACGGATCAGGTCTGCGTAATTAGGCTGAGGATCAATCCATTCCTGCTCATCTATAAACTGCTCGTACAGTTCCTGATCAAGTTCTTTCTCCGTAACAATAAACTGCTCAGGAATTGTTTCGGAGAAGCCATAGCCATCTCCCTCATCATCAGAAAACTTCAGATCATTCATTTTTTTGTTCTCTGTGGCTTGCCCCTCATGTCATTCTGAAAATCATACCCTCTGACCATCCAGCGACATTGATATATTTTCAAACGCATAAGGGGCAAGATTCCAAAAGAAGATTATTCTTCTGAATTTGAGTCCGCTTGCTTTAGAAGTTCAAGCGTCTCTTGAGCTTCTACCGCTCCCTCGTATTCATTATTTATTGCAAGTGAGGCAGAGAGCTGTTCTTTTGCCTTCTCCTTCTCCCCACTTTTGTAATAGGCCATACCAAGATGATAAAGAACAATCGGGTTGTTTTTTATTTTCTCAGCACTTTCTTCTAAAAAAGGTGTAGCTGTATTGGATAAACCTTTTTTGTAATAGATCCATCCCAAGGTATCGGAAATACCCGGATCGTTCGGGAGCTGATCCTTGGCCATTTGAGCCAGAGACAAGGCCTCTTCAAGATTCCCTCCATGCTCAGAATAAATCCATGCCAAGTTGTTGGCGGCGGGTGCAAACTCAGGATTTATCTTGAGAACTTTTTGGTAATACTTTTTCGCCTCGTCCATGTTCCCCTGTTTTTCGTAAATATTCCCGAGCAACATATAAGGATCTACAATGTCTGGCTTGATCTTAATTACATCGTTATAACTCTCAATCGCTTTATCCGATTCACCTTTGACGACGTATAGCTTCCCAAGGGCCATGTATGCGTCAAGAAAATCCTTCTTAACTTCTATAGCCTTTTTATAGGCCCCTTCGGCTTTGTCAAAATCTTCAGTAGTCTGAAATAACTTCCCTAACAGGTTATAATAATAGGGGTTGGCTTGCGAGAGTGTAATTTGTTTTTCAACCCTGCCTATGGCTTTTTCAGGTTGTTTTTCAGCCATATATATTGATGTTATGAATGTCAGCACTTGAAGATGATCAGGGTTGGCAGCAAGAGCCTTTTCAAAGTATTCAAGAGCCTCGTTAATATTTTTCTTCGCAATCTCAACCCGACCCAATCCGATCCATCTGCGGGTCTTCCGGAAAAAATTCCGTGAATTTTCCAAAGTACTTCCCGGCCTCTTCAAGGTCCTTTTGTGCAAGATAAATATCTGCTGCCAGCAGGTTAGCTCCCGGATGTGTCGGGTATCTTTCCAGCACCTTTTTCACTTCTTTGATTGCAGGAGCATAATCCTTCGATTTGAAAGAAAGTGCTGCTAAGGAAAGTCTGGCTTTGTCCATACTAGGCGACAGCTTGAGGGCATTCCTCATCTCTGCTTTTGCTGATCCTACATCTCCCTTCAACTGATAGGCAAGACCAAGATGGTAATAGGCTTCGGTATTGCTATTCTCCTTTTTAAGGGATTCTTCAAGATCCTCTATCGCTTGAGCAACGTCCCCTTCAGCCAGATTCAACCTTCCACGCAGATAAAGGCCATAAGCACTCTCCTGCTCCCCTTCCGACATCTTGCTGATATACGTTGAAGCCTTCTCAACCTTTTTTGCATCCAGTAGCAGCTCGGCCATTAATTTTGTAAGAGCAGCACGTATTGACGCTTTCTCGGCACCTCTTGCATACACCTCCTCGGCCTTGTCAATCTCGCCTTTTCTTGCATATAATCTGGCAAGCATCAGGTAACCTTGTTCATCATCAGGCTCGGCGGAAATAATTGCTTCACATGTCTTTTCAGCATCTTCCTGCCTATCTACCGATAAATAAAAATCAGCAAGAGCGATAAGAATCTGTTTATCGTCGGCACTCGCTTCAAGTGCATCTTTAAGAACTTTTTCTGCTTTGTCAAATTGCTTCTGCATCAGATAGAACTTTGCAAGCGCCAGTCTCGGCTTGAAATCGTCGTTGTCAATTTCTATGGCCTTATTGTACGCTTTTTCTGCTGAATCAAAATCTTTTTGCGAAGAATAAAGATTAGCGAGAATAATAAGAAGTTCGGTATGATTCGGATCAATCACAAGAGCCTTTTCAAAATTTACAATGGCTTCATGAAATTCTTTCTTTGCGATTGCAACTCTCCCCATCCGATCCATCCACGCGAGTCTTCTGGGGAAAGCTTTGTAAATTTTTTAAAATATGCATTTGCCTGTTCAACATTCTCTTGTTCAAAATAAATATTTGCTGCAAGCAAGTTAGCTCCAGGATATTCCGGGTACCTTGCCAGCACCTTTTCCACTTCTACTTCAGCTGGAACATAATCCCGCGACT
Organism: Candidatus Electrothrix aarhusensis; assembly: GCA_004028505.1. Classification (GTDB taxonomy): domain Bacteria; phylum Desulfobacterota; class Desulfobulbia; order Desulfobulbales; family Desulfobulbaceae; genus Electrothrix; species Electrothrix aarhusensis. Next base: position 14,270 of record MTKO01000117.1, on the reverse strand, counting down.
GTAATAAAAGTGCCGCCAAGGCGAGCCCGGCCCTGTCGTCCATGTTAGGCGACAGATAGAGAGCTGCTCTCATTTCTTCTGTTGCCGCCTTCAGCTCTCCGTTCGATTGATAGGCAAGACCGAGATAGTAATGTGCATTGTGATTTTTATCTGCGAGCTTAACGGATTCTTTAAGATCATTTATTGCTTCAGAAACGTCCTTTTTAGCCAGGTGCAATCTTCCGCGCAAATAAAGGCCATCAGCATCTTGCTTTTCTTCCTGCAAAATTTCATTAATATACCCTGCAGCCTCATCATCTTTTTGTGTATCCAACAACAGCTCGGCCATCATTTTTTTGAGACCGATGGGCTTTGTTGCCTTTTCAATACCTCTTTTATAAACTTCCTCAGCCTTTTGCTTCTCGTCTTTTCTTACATAAAATCTGGCAAGCATCAGGTAACCGCGTTCATTATCAGGCTCGGCTGAAACAATTGATTCATATGTTTTTTCAGCTTCTTCCTGCCTGTTTGCCGATAAATAAAAATCAGCAAGAGCAATAAGAATCTGTTTATCGTCGGGACTCGCTTCAAGCGCCTCTTTCAAGGTCTTTTCCGCTTCATCAAATTGTTCCTGTCTGATATAGAACTTTGCCAGAGCAAGTCTGGGATTAAGCTCTTCATTCTTATTCGTTGCTATCGCCTCGTTGTAGGCTTTCTCTGCTGAAACAGCATCTTCTTGTAACGAATATATATTACCCAGCAAAAGATGCGCTTTGACGGAGTCTGGATTATCTTTAACGGCTGGCTCCATTATTTCTTGAGCTTTACTCAATTCTTCTTTTCCGGCATAAGCAGTCGCTAAAAGTATTTTGGCGGTTAAATCATCAGGGTATTTTTCTAATATAAATTCAGCTGTTTTCTGAGCCTTATCCAAGTTTCGCGACTGAATATAAAATTCACCCAGTTTGTACTGAGCCTCCAGATGATACGGCTTGAGCGATATAACTTTTTGCAACTCCTGAAAAGCTGTACGAATATCTGGTAGCTTCCCCGCGCCGATATAGGCTAAGGCAAGATTGTAATGCCCCTCTACATGTTCTGGGTCAAGTTGTATCACATTTTTAAACTCAATAATTGCTTCTCGATATTTGTCAGACTTAAGAAGCTGTTCTCCATTTTGGAAGTGTTGACTCAACTTTTCTTCTGGACTGCCGCCGCTACACCCTAACAACAAAATCATTATTACTGTAAGAATCACGGGATGCATATAAGAACTCATCGTCGATCGTGTCATTTATCCTTTCTCATTCATCTTTATTTTTGTTGAAAATCAGGTAGCTTCTTCAAATTCCGAGGTGGCACCCATTAAAGCAATCTTGCTCTCAGGTAAATTCAGCAACTTAGAATGCAAGAAAATATCACCAAGCATGTTTTACCCTGGATTTTTGAGAAGATACAAAATCAGATTCCTTTCCGGTCTTATAATTATCTCGATAGAGATCAGATTGCAATCAGTTTTTCCCTCAACATATACATTAATTTTATATTGATGGTTGACATGCTCCATAACAACAGATCGAATTATAGCCCACAGAAAAAACATTTACTCCCTGTCAAAGGGAAAAATGATCTGCTGCAATTGTCGTTCACGTCCAAAAAGCGTTGGTTTCGTACCCCGCATCTCTTGAATGGGCTCCAATTATTATTGGAAAAAACCGTGGTGCAACCCATCAGGTTCTGACTGGTAGTAATTTTCGCTTGTTATTTCTCTGAGGTAAGCTCAAGAAAGGGTATTTTGGAAAGAGAAAAAAAAATTACCGAAGAGTGGCTGAACGGGCGTTTTATTGATTATTGAAATACTTGGTCGCCGTGATTTCCGTACCAGACCGGCTTAGCGGATAGAGGACCGGGACAATAAAAAATGGAAATGGCCAGCAAGAAGCCGACCATTTCCATCTCAAATTACCCACATTTTAACCGTGTTTGCTCCTCCCTGAGGGGAGGGAGCAGGAAGGAGCTTCAAAGCATTTTACGAGCTTTCTGAAGTAGCCCCTTAGCCCGGAGACATGCAGACTACCTCATTATTTTTGACGCTGATTCCTTTTTCGGAATCCTGCGAGCCCAATCAGACCCAAGCCAATCATCAAGGCAGATGCGGGTTCAGGAACAGACGCTGGCCCTGGTCCAGGACCGGAATCAGACGGCTCATAACCTCCAATCATCTTCCTACTGTCATTGCGACCATCGCCAAAACTCATCAGACGCATTCCTAGGTTGCTTTCATCAATATCCAAGATATCATCACTGAAAACTGTAAAAGAAATTGCTCTAATATCACCTTTCCCGCCTCCAATGCCTCCGTGGCCGAATTCAATTCCATACTCAAAGCTTCCTGCACCCTGCATACCAGCACTTCCCGATACAGTCGGCCAATTTGTTATGACATTATCCCTTGTAAAGTCACCATTTCTATCCACCAACGAATCAACCCTAATTTCTTCAATACCTTCATCCATATAACTGCTAACATCAAAGAAGAAAGCCCGCATATCGGCAATCGTGCCATCAGCAAGCCCCAGATCAAATCTAACTTGATTTGTTCCGTCACCTGTTACTTCGACCCAAGATCCACCAGTTTTTCCTTCATGGGATGTAAGATCAACCATGTAGGCCCCTGCACTCAGGGGGGCAGCCAACATACATACCGTTGCCATCATTAAGATATTCTTTTTCATTCTTCTTCCTCTTTGTTGTTTTTTTGGGATATCACTCTATGAGTTTCACTCAATTTGTATGCGTGATTCAATTAATCCTTACATTATTATTATCAATAATATCTCCAGAAAATACAATGATTGAAAAAAGGGGACTAAAAGGGCTTTTTTTCTACCCAATATCTACAGCAGAAAAAAAAACAAACGGAGAAAGGAGATGATAGACAGCATGACAGATCTACCGAGCAGGAGAAATGCAGCAAGGCGAAGCGAATTTTTGGGGTATTTTTTGAAGAAAAGGCCCAACACGCGGCCCACCAAACAAAAAAGGGACTTACCATTTTCATGGTAAGTCCCTCGAATTACTGGCGGGGCCGACGAGACTCGAACTCGCGACCTCCGGCGTGACAGGCCGGCATTCTAACCAACTGAACTACGACCCCTTAGTAATTTGGTGGGCGAAACAGGGCTCGAACCTGTGACCCTCGGCTTGTAAGGCCGATGCTCTCCCAGCTGAGCTATTCGCCCCAAATCGTTGAGCCATTTATATCCTTTTTTACTTTTCCCGTCAAGTATAAAAATGCATTTAAAATGCTCAAAAATACAAAATAACGCTTTATCAAAAAGATACAAAATATTCTTTTTATACTGAACGCAACAGTTATTGCTGTATCGTTGTATTGTGTGATGATAAAGCAACATTTTTCAAAATGCTTTCTAGGGATACATCTTTAAAAAGCTCCTCTCCTTTAGGCAGAATCAGAGCCTTGGTCAACACGTCGTCGACATGATCAACAAAGGTAATATCAAGACTTTCTCGGATTCTCGCAGGGACCTCTTCCAAATCTCTTTTGTTTTCACCAGGAAGAAGAATATGGGTAATATTGCCTCGTTTGGCGGCCAGTAACTTTTCTGTCAGGCCCCCAATAGGCAGAACTCTGCCACGCAGGGTAATTTCACCTGTCATAGCCAGATGCCGATTAACAGGGTATTTCAGCAGCGCAGAAACAATGGAAGTAGCCATAGTAATTCCAGCAGAAGGTCCGTCCTTAGGAATCGCCCCTTCTGGAACATGAACATGGATATCCAATTGCTGATAAAAATCCGCATCCAGTCCCAGACGCATAGAACGGGAACGGACATAGGACAGAGCAGCCTGTGCCGACTCCTGCATGACATCCCCCAGCTTACCGGTCACCGTCATTTTGCCAGTCCCCGGCATCAGCACCGACTCAATCTGCAACAGCTCGCCACCGACTTCTGTCCAGGCCAAGCCGGTCACTAAACCAATAGCGTCGTGCTTTTCGGCCAGACCGAATCTGTACTTGGGCACCCCGAGATATTCACCCACGGATTGATCCGAGAGCTGGTATTTTCGCGTCGGCTCCTTCTTTTTTAAACGATCACGGGCAATCTTGCGGCAAACCGCTGCAAGAGTCCGTTCCAGATTACGGACGCCAGCTTCACGGGTGTAGCGTCGGATGATCTCCAACACGGCCTCCTTGGTAAATTGAATATCATCCTCTTGAAAGCCGTTCAGCCCCAACTGCTTAGGAGCAAGAAATCGCTCAGCAATCTCCAACTTATCCTCTTCAGTGTAGCCGTTCAGGCGGATGATTTCCATTCGATCCTGCAAGGGCAACGGAATACCGTGCAGGTTATTGGCCGTTGCGATAAAAAACACCTCGGATAAATCATAATCTAGGTCAAGGTAATGATCATTAAAGGCGTAGTTCTGTTCTGGGTCCAGCACCTCCAGCAGGGCAGATGAAGGGTCGCCGCGAAAATCAACGCTCATCTTGTCCACTTCGTCAAGACAGAACACCGGATTGATCACCTCTGCCTTTTGCATGGAATGGATGATCTTGCCGGGCATGGCTCCGATATAGGTTCGTCGATGTCCTCGAATTTCCGCCTCGTCTCGCACTCCGCCCAAGGACAGGCGAACAAACTTTCGGTTCATGGCCCTGGCAATGGATTTACAAACTGAGGTCTTTCCCACACCGGGAGGACCAACCAGGCACAAGATAGGTCCGTTGAGCTTCTCCACCTGCGTCTGCACGGCAAGATATTCCAGAATACGTTCTTTCGGCTTTTTCAGGCCGTAATGATCCTGATTCAGGATATCCTCAGCCTCTTCAATATCAATAGATGCGTCTTCTTTCTCCAGCCAAGGCAGGCTGATAATCGTCTCAAGATAGTTACGCACCACTGTGGTTTCCGCAGACATCGGCGGCATGGCCCGAAGCTTACCTAACTCCCTGTCTGCTTTTTCCCGCACCGACTCAGGAAGATCCTTTTTCTTCAAGGCCTCCTGTAAATCATCAAGATCATCTCCAGCCTGCCCCATCTCACTCTGAATCTCTTTGACCTTCTCGTTGAGATAATAGTGGCGCTGGCTCTCGTTCATCTTTTTCTTGACCCGGATATCAATGCTCTTTTCAAGCTCGTGCTGCTCCAACTTCCGGTACAGGATTTCTAACACCCGACGGATACGATCCGGTAGAGCAAGAATTTCAAGAATATCCTGTTTTTCCTCGGTTCCAAGGCGCAAATGTGAGCAAATGAGATCAACCCGCAGGCCCGGATTTTCCAAGACTGCAACCGACTTAATCACCTCTACCGGAATATTTTTCTCAATCTTGGCGTAGCGTTCAAAGACCTGTTTCAGCTCACGATTATATACGGGTAGCTCAACGCTCTCGGTCTGCTGATCCTCTGCATACCTTACATCGGCGTAAAAGAACTCTTCATCGTTACTATATGCCTCCACGATCGCCCTGCGTTTTCCCTCAATCAAGGCTTTAATGGTACCATCGGGCAGGCGCAACAGCTGCATGACAGAGGCAAGCACGCCGCACCCATATAAATGCTCTGGTTCGGGATCTTCAATGCGGGCATCCTTTTGGGTGACCAAAAAAATGAGCGAGCGTTCCTTCATGGCGTATTCCAAGGCACGAGCAGATTTTTTTCGGCCCACAACCAACGGAGCAACCATACCAGGAAAAATCACCACATCCCTCAAAGGCATGACAGGATATTGTGTTACGTCGGAATCAAACATAATTAAAGACAACCAAGGAAGGGCGGGAGAGAAAAGAGATGCAAAAAAGTGCAAGAAAAATGCAAAGGGGAGAAGCGGCCTTCTCCCCATCATCTTCGCACACGGTTACAGGTCAGTTTTTTATATGTAAGTATCGGCGCCCCCTTGGGGTCGCCTGATTAATTATCATATTTTTTGCTACCCCTCCCCAAAGGGGAGGGATGGGTGCTTTAGGCGGTTTTTTTCTCTTCCGCATCATAAAGAATAACAGGGTATTCGCCGTCAGCGATGACCTGTTCGTTAATCACACATTCAACAGCATGTTCATCTGAAGGGAGCTCATACATCACATCAAGCATGGCTGCTTCCATAACGGAACGTAGGCCGCGTGCTCCTGAGTTGCGGGACATTGCCTTGCGGGCTGCTTCGTTCAGCGCACCTTCAGTAAACCTAAGCGTGACCCCTTCCAACTCAAACAATTTGATGTACTGTTTGGTCAAGGCATTTTTCGGTTCTTTCAGGATGCGCACCAGATCTTCTTCCTCCAGTTCCTTCATCGGGGCAATAACCGGCAGGCGTCCCAGGAGTTCAGGAATTAAACCGAACCTGAGCAAATCTTCTGGCTGCACCTCGGTCAATAATTCGCCTACGCTTTTTTCTGGACCACTTTCGATATTGGCTCCGAAACCGATGGCCTTGGTTCCGGCGCGGCGCTTGATCACTCGATCCAGCCCGACAAAGGCACCACCGACAATAAAAAGAATATTGGTGGTATCTATTTTGATCAGATCCTGTTGGGGATGCTTTCGTCCGCCCTTTGGGGGGATGGAAGCAACGGTGCCCTCAATGATTTTGAGCAGGGCCTGCTGCACACCCTCCCCAGAGACATCACGAGTCAACGAGGCAGAATCGGATTTACGGGCGATTTTATCGATCTCGTCAATATAGACAATCCCGTGCTGGGCCCGTTCAATATCATCATCTGCTGCTTGTAGCAGATTTACTAAAATATTTTCAGTATCGTCACCAACATACCCTGCTTCTGTCAGCGTAGTCGCGTCGGCGATGGTAAAAGGCACATTGAGAACCCTGGCCAAGGTTTGAGCCAGCAGGGTCTTGCCGCTCCCGGTGGGACCGATGAGGATGATATTGGACTTCTGAATCTCCACATCGTCAAGGATTCCTTCTGGACGTTTTTCTGTTCTCTTGTAATGGTTATGCACAGCCACGGACAATACGCGTTTAGCGAAATCCTGACCGATCACATAATCATCCAGATGCGCATGAATTTCTTTGGGTTTCAGCGCAGCAGGAGAAGAAGCCTCAACCACCTCGTCCTCTCCTTCGCTCTGCTCCTTGACCATACCGTTACAGAGCTCTATACATTTATCGCAGATATAGACATCTGGGCCGGCGATCAGGTTATTCACCTCTCCCTGCGCCCGACCACAGAAGGAACAGGCACAGACCTCGGCAGAGTCGCCTGAAACTTCGTCACTCATTACGCATCCTCCTTGGTATCCTCACGACGCACCAGCACCTTGTCGATCAGACCGTATTTTACGGCTTCTTCGGCGCTCATAAAGTTATCCCGCTCGGTGTCCTTTTCGATTTTTTTCACTGTGTTACCAGTATGTTGAGACAGCAGCCTATTCAGATCGCTCCGCATCCGCAAAATCTCTTTGGCATGAATATCAATATCCGTAGCCTGTCCCTGAAACCCGCCCAGCGGCTGATGGATCATTATCCGGGAGTTTGGGAGGGCAAAACGTTTTCCCTCTGCTCCGGCGGCCAAAAGGAAAGCTCCCATAGAGGCAGCCTGCCCCATACAAAGGGTTGCCACGTCGCAGTTGATATACTGCATGGTATCATAAATAGCCATACCAGCAGTCACAACCCCGCCCGGCGAATTAATATAGAAAGTGATATCCTTCTCCGGATCATCGGCCTCAAGGAAAAGCAGCTGAGCCACAATCACACTGGCAACGTCATCCCCGACAGGGCTTCCGAGAAAAACAATCCGTTCCCTGAGTAGGCGCGAATAAATATCAAAAGCCCGCTCACCTCGCGGACTCTGTTCAACAACCATTGGAACCAGATTCATAATCTCTCCTCCTCAAAACAAAAAACCGGACAGAACGGGATCCTGTCCGGCTGCCTTGTAATAAATATGCCCTTCAGCTTTTTATGCGTCCTGGGTTGCCTCTTCTCCGGCACCTGTATCTTCTTCGGCTCCTGCCGCAACTTCAACAAGGTTTACCGCATTTCGCAGAAAATTAAGGATCTTCTCGTTCAGCAGCTCGGCCATAAAAGGCATCAGCTCTTCACGTTTTTTAAAGTATCCTTTCACGTTTTCAATAGTCATATTATACTCATCGGCAATACGACTGTACCCCTGTTCAAGATCTTCATCCGTCAGGGTGATGTTCTCAAGCTCTGCGACTTTTTTCAGAAGAAAATCGCCTCGCACTCGTTTCTCTGCCGCTTCACGATGATGCTCAACCAGTTGTTCTTTGTTGATTCCAGCCGACTCCAAAGTCTGACCTGCTCGCTTCAGATTTTCCTCAGTCTGCTTGATCATCTCCTGAATCTCAAAAGCAACCAGTCTTTGAGGAATCGGGAATGCATTCATCTCAAGCAGCTTCTGCATAATGCGATCATTTAAATCGCCCTCAAGGGCAGATTCTTTTTCTTCTTTCAGCTCCGAAGAGGTCGCAGTCTGTAGGTCAGCAAAGGTTTCATATTTTTCATCAATATCTTTGGCAAACTCATCATCCAGTGCAGGTTTGATTCGTTCCTTGATGCCTTTGACATCCACCTTGAACTCAATGGTCTTACCAGCCATAACGGGATTCTGAAAGTCAGCAGGAAAGTCGCTCTCATAAAGGATAGACGCACCTTTTTTCAGGCCGAGCAGCCGTTCTTCAAAATCTTCCCCTAAATAACCGGTGCCCATATCAACGGAAAAGTTCTCGTTGCGCACTTCTTTCAGGGCCTTTTCGTTATGGAATCCCTGAAAATCAATGGTCACGATATCGTCCATAACGATTTCATGATCGTCCTCCACAGAACGAAGCACGGCCTTGCTGCGTTGAAGCTCTGCAATTTTCGTCTCGACCTCGACCTCGGTGACATCACAGTTGGGCTTTTCGATCTCTAGGCCCTTATATTCCTGCAGCTCGAACTCAGGCTTTACCTCTACCATAGCAACATAGGTAAAGGTACCGTCATCAGCAAATGTGGTCTCATGAATTTCGGGATGCACAATCACGTCAATTTTCTTTTCTTCGATCACGTCAAAATAGGTATCCTTCACCAATTTATCTGCAACTTCCGGCTCAACCCGATCTTTAAAGCTCTTTTTCAGGATAGACATCGGTGCCTTTCCCCGACGGAATCCCTTGATTGCAACTTCTTTTTTCAGCTCGTTATATTTTTTATCAAGCTCTTTAACCACATCCTCCGCAGGCAGGGTAACAGTTACCTTCCGGGCCAGCTCGCTTACTTCTTCAATCGCAACATCCATCGAATCAAGTTCCTTTTATCCTTTTTGCCTGCATCGGGCAGATTTATTAATCCGGGCAGGAGCCTTCCCGCTGCTGTATACATCTACGGCTCCTTTACCATCACTCTTGTCTAGTAATACTCAGATTAAAACCAATATAATCTATAAAATATGGTGCGAAAGGGGGGAGTCGAACCCCCATGCACGAAGTGCGCTGGATCCTAAATCCAGTGCGTCTACCAATTCCGCCACTCTCGCACTCATCAATCTCATAGTAATAATCAATGCAACGCCCTTCGTCAAGGGAGGGCTGCTCAAAAAAAGAACCGCGATGCTTATTCAATTTCTTTTTTTCTTTACAACTCATTGAGTTGTCGCTTAAAAAATGCAAACCCTGACTTTTTACCTGATCATTAACCTTTTGATATTCCCCCAGCATAAAAACAAAGGTGGGGGCAAGTTGCTTTCATATTACCCAGACAACTAATGGTAACACCAGCAACAAAAGAGTCCTGCTTATCTTGACGTAAGACCACAAAGGGGGGTATAATCCCTCTTATAAAATTTTATACTTATCATTATCAAGTAATTAATCAATAATCGCCGTACCTTTCATCCAATAGTCTGGAAAATTCTATTTGCTCCTTTTGCACAGTGACAACGAATCGAACCTTACTGGGGGCCAAGTACGGGCAGCCCTAACTCATGAACAACGGTGTGCTCCACACATAACAAAAATGAAAAAAAATATCATCTTATGCCTGCTCCTGTTCTTATTTTTTTCCCAGCTGACAACAATAGCGTACGGAGAAATCGTCAGCAAAATTATTGATTGGTCAAAGAAAAAAACATGGTCACTCACAGCAACTCCTCGTGATTTTGCCGCTTCTTTTGACAAAAAGAAAATATTTATCCTGGAAGAGGATAATAAGGTCCGTGTTTATGCAAATACCTATAACGGTAACCGACTGGGCATCATAAACGTTTCTCCAACCACAGTCGCCATTGATATCGCCCCACGAGGAGGAATGCTCTACCTCATTGATAGCAACAAAACCTATACCGCGATAGAGATAACATATAAGAAAAAAGATGATACCATCGTGGACTGGGCAGTGAAGCATACTTGGAAAACTGAGGCCCGCCCCCTTGATATCGCCCAATCGTTTGACAAAAAATACGCTTTTATCCTAGAAAGCGACAATAAAGTGCATATTTATTCTATCACCGGCGAGAGACGAAAAACATTTTCGGTTTCCCCTGGCACACTGGCCATTACCGTCCCTTCCAGAAAAAGGACCCTCTGCCTCATTGATCGCAACGCAAGATATACATCCGTACAAATCCCTTTACGGTAACTCTCTATCATTGTCATAAAAAACGAAAAACGCCTGAAAAAGCAAGACCCTCTTACTTGCATAATACTTTTTTGGCGAGTATATTGGCAAAATGATTGCCCAACCTGTCACAAATACGTTATCGACCGAACACAGGCAGAATACTGCGAGCAGCTGTTTGTTGCCCCTGTTTATTGCTCAAAAAAAAAGCAATTTCGTAGTTCCGACTGAATGCACCGAACCTGATTGCCTGAATAACCCAACATAAAGGAGAAAAAAGAAAAGATGAAAAAGACATTAACCTTATGCACTCTACTGCTCTTGTCATCAAGCCAAGTCTTGGCTCAGGATGCACCTGCAAAATCCAGTACCACCTTGATTACCTCTCCTCTGTCCACGTGGCAGATGACTGTTACGCCGGTTGACTTTGCTCAGTCATTGGACAACAAGCTGGTCTTTGTCCTGGGCAAAGACAGCAAGGTGCATATCTACTCCTCTGCTGACGGAGCAGAACTGGGATCTGTCCCTGTTGCAAAAGAAACCATTGGCATTGACATTGCTCCTCGTGGCGAGATGCTCTTCCTGGTGGACAGCAATAAGAAGTATACTGCTCTGGATATCTCCTTTGCCCAGGATATCGACACCGCTGGCTCTCCCTTTCTTGGTAAAGAGGGTGCACCGATCAGCCTCGTTGTCTTCTCTGATTTTCAATGCCCGTTCTGTAGCAAAGTTCAACCGCTGCTGGATGAGATCCTGAAAAAAAATCCTGACAAACTCAAAATCGTTTTTAAACACCTTCCCCTCCAGATGCATAAACAGGCCAAGCCCGCTGCACTGGCCTCTATAGCAGCCCATGAGCAGGGAAAGTTCTGGCAGATGCATGATGCGCTCTTTACTGTTTCCAAAGATTTAAGCAAAGAAAACATCGAAAAGGCTGCTAAAGATATCGGTCTGGACATGGAGAAATTCAAGAAGGATTTAACCAGCCCTACCGTACAGGCAAAGTTGAAAAAAGATATGGTTGATGCCGGAAAAGCCGGTGTAGGTGGAACGCCGACCCTCTTTATCAACGGACGTCAAGTCAAAGGTCGGGGTGAAAATGTTCTCCAAGAGATGATTGATCAAGAATTAGCTAAAAAATAAACAAAAAAAGATTCTCAAGCTTTGCGTACTTCCCAAAAGCTCATCGGAAAGACCGAGCAGAACCTGGACTTTGACGACTATGCTGTTGCTCAGGTTCTGTTCGGCATGCACAATCAGAACCTAAAGACTGTCGAGCAAACAGTCGGGGTGCATATCCATGATCGGGGCAATACCCTGAACATCACCGGCAAGGGCCATGCTGTCCAGCTGGCCGCCTCCCTACTCACCCAACTCTATGGTCTTGTTCGAAAGGGCTATCCTGTCTTCAGCCAAGATATCGCCTTTGGTATTAAAATTTTGGAATCATCGCCATCAGCCTCTTTGGCGGAAATTTTTCTCGACAAGGTCTGCATCACTGCTCAGAAAAGAATTATTTCTCCCAAAAGTATCCATCAGAAAAACTATATCGAGGCTATCCGCACAAACGATATTGTTTTCGGGGTCGGGCCAGCCGGAACCGGGAAGACCTACTTGGCCGTGGCTATGGCGGTCGCCGCCTTGGCTTCAGAACTGGTCCAGCGCATTATCCTCACCCGTCCGGCTGTGGAGGCCGGTGAAAAACTCGGTTTCCTCCCTGGTGATATGGCGCAGAAGGTTGATCCGTATCTCCGCCCGTTAACTGATGCCCTGAACGACATGATGGGCAGTGAAAAGGTTGCCGATCTGATCGAACAGGGCGTGATTGAGATCGCGCCACTGGCCTTTATGCGGGGCAGAACCCTGAACAACGGCTTTGTGATTCTGGATGAGGCGCAAAACACCACCAGCGAGCAGATGAAGATGTTCCTGACCCGAATCGGCTTTGATGCCAAGGCTGTGATCACCGGAGATATCACTCAGGTTGACCTGCCCGGAAAGCAGACATCAGGTCTGGCTGAGGCAAATAAACTTCTTAAGGGAATCGACGGAATTGGGTTCTCTCATTTTGACCATAACGATGTTGTTCGCCATCCTTTGGTGCAGAAAATCATCCAGGCCTATGATGGGCAGGTAAAAAGATAAGGGTTCGACACAAAATTCCCTTATTTACCCCTTATGCCGGGGTTCGTCGGGGCAAGCCCCTGTGTTTGCCCAGTTCTCTCTTTCAGCTCCTCTTGTTCTATTTTCCTCCTCTCTACCTTCCGCCACCTTTCTTTAACAGAGGTATCTCGTTGTAACAGGGTGTGGGGAGCTTGTTATTTTCCTTTTCATAAAGAGAGGAAAGCTGTATTGTACAATTATGAGTACAGTTCGGTAACCAGTAAAGGGAGAAAAAATCATGGATTCGATAAACTACAGTGAACTGCGGGCAAATCTCAAGACAACAATGGATCGTGTCAGCGAGAACCATGAGCCTGTTATCATCACGCGCAAAAATCGCAGCAATCTAGTTTTGCTTTCTTATGAAGATTACTCGGCAATCGAAGAAACAGCGTATCTTCTCCGCTCTCCTAAAAATGCACAAAGACTCCGTGAAAGCATTACAAGCTTCAATGAAGGGAAAGGACTGGAACGAGAGCTCATTGAGGTTGATGAATGAGGATCATTTTTCATCCGAACGCCTGGGAGGATTATCTGTACTGGCAGAAAGAAAACAAGAAGATCTTAAAAAAAATCAATACGCTGATAAAAGACATACAAAGAACGCCGCAGAGCGGATTGGGCAAGCCCGAGCCTCTCAAATTTGACTTTTCCGGCTTCTGGAGTCGCCGGATTGACCACGAACATCGTCTTGTTTATCGCGTAGAAGAACAGGAACTGCATATTCTTTCCTGTCGGCTACATTATTGAGTCTTGAAAGTTTGAGCGCCCTTCTCCATATCAACTGATAAAGCCATGAAAACTATCCTTGAAATAAACAATCTGCGCAAGACCTTTGCCGATTTCACGGCAGTTAACGGTATCAGCCTAGAAGCCAAGGCCGGTGAAATCTTCGGATTCCTAGGACCGAACGGAGCCGGAAAAACCACCACCATCAAAATCCTGGCAGGTCTGCTGCAACCGGACAGCGGCAGCGTGACCATCAACGATAATTCCCTGGTAGACCACCCCCTTGCCTGCAAGCAGGATACCGGCTATATCCCGGATCGCCCCTGGCTTTTTGAGAAGCTCACCGGTGGGGAATATCTCAAATTTGTGGCCAGCCTCTACAATTTACCCGAAGAGCAATTTAACGCCACTGCCCCAAAATATCTTGAGATGTTCGATCTCAGCAAATGGGAGGATCATCTCATTGAAAGTTATTCACACGGGATGCGTCAGAAGCTGATCATCACCTCGATGTTCATGCTCAATCAGCCCCTGCTCATTATTGATGAGCCTATGGTCGGCCTAGACCCCAAATCCGCCCGCATTGTCAAGGATCTGTTCAAGCAGAAAGCGGAAGAAGGTTGCACGATCTTTCTCTCCACCCATTCCTTAGAAATTGCGGAAGAACTCTGTCATCGTATCGCCATTATCACCAACGGAACATTGCATATCATCGGGACAATGGAGGAACTTCGAAAAAAGGCGGGGAGAGAGAATCAGGATATTGATCTTGAAGAAATCTTTCTGGAGCTTACCGGGGC
>MTKO01000116.1 GCA_004028505.1 Candidatus Electrothrix aarhusensis | reverse complement strand
CCGCTAGTGTTACTTATAGGTTTGGTCTCGGCCGCGCCGGGGGGAACGCTCTTGAGCAATACCTCAAACTCATCCAGACAAAAAACCGGCAAAAGAACATGATCGGTAAATTGCTCCAGGAGGACGGAAAAATCCTGATACGTTCGCGGAGGCGCAAGGAGTGATCTGCGCAGGGATTCCACCCGCTGCACTGCGGGCTGCCGGGCTAATGCCCTGCCGAGAGCTTGATAAAAGGTCGCCTCATTCGGCGGGGTCTTGGCCTGGAGATCCAGATAAACCACGACAAAACGGGAAGGACTGCTGACCCGCTGCTCCCAAGTTTGAAAAAAATGATACAGCAGGGAAGATTTACCGATGCGGCGCTCGCCAACCACATTAACGCTGGTGGGCTGAGCCCCGTCCATCCGGTGGACAAGGAGGGCCAGCTCCTCTCTGCGCCCGACAAAACGGCTGGGATCGGTAATCATGGGACCGGCAACAAAGGGGCAGGAGCGAACGGAAGAAATCGGCATAACCTCTTTTACAATGTAAGAAACATCAAGAAAATGCGTAAGTAATCGGCTGTCTCATTACAGACAGCCGACCTGTAGGGGCAAGACCTGCGTGTCTGCCCGATAAGAGGGCGAAGACAGGGGCTCTGAAGCGGACTACGCTTCAGCACTGGCATCGTTTTTCGGTGGAGACGGTGGCACAGTCTTTGCCCCGGTGATTTGACGTCGCCGTTTCACTTCATAAACAGAGAGGATAAAAAGACAAGAATACGGGTGGGTCAGCAGGGTTCCAAAGATGACAGAACTACCAATGGATTCCAGGATAATCAAAACCGCCACCACAGCGACATGTTCACCGATCGGATCATCCAACGCCATGCGGCTAGACTCTTTAATCGCCTCAATCAGGCCCATTTTCTGATCTGTCATCAGGGGCAGCATATAGACAAGAAAAAAGGTGCCAGCCAGCATCACCGCGATACCGGGCAAAACCACCATGGCTAGGCCGATAAGAACAAGAAACACAAAGAGAGCTGCAAAGCCCAGTAACGGAAAAAATAGATCCATATGAACGAACAGATCCTTCACATCTGGCTTTCTGTTTTCTCGCAGGCTAATAGCAGGGACTGCATATACCCGGCAGAGACCACCGGTGCCATAATCCCGAGACTGGCAACCGACACCAAAATCATCACCAGAGTGTTGACAAGGATCGGTGCGAAGTGACCCAGCATTATCTGCCAGGACCGTTCAAAATGCTGTTTAAAATCCATACCTCCTCCTTCCGGGTTAACCGGATTTGTATAATCAGGAATTTCCTTTTTTCAAGAAGAGGTTAACAGTCTGCAAGACAGGTTGGCAAGAAATAATTCTTTATTTGATGAAAGAGCAACAGGTATTGGGGGGGGGCAACAGGGGAAGGCTCAGCAAGGGAATTCAGCTCAGATAAGAACCAGAAGGGAAATGTTGATATGTTATGGGTGGAAGGATGAAATTTTTACATAACAGGACCTTCCAGCCAAATAAATAGAGGTCAGTGGGGCATCAAGGGTGAGAGAGATAAACCCCAGTGCAGCCCAACAACTCTCCGGGCGGATCTGATCTTTTACATCTCATCCCATGTCATAATCGGAGGCTTTTGTTTGCCGGGCCAATGACAGAGGAATTCGCGGAAACGGATTACTTTTCCTTTTTTAACATCAAAAACATGCACCCATCGATTTTCAAAAAAGACTTCCGACCCCGTATCCCTGCCCGCCTCTTCGCCGAGCACAACCACGGTATCATTTTCTGAAATAAAATTATTTGCATGAAATGAACTGAAATGCCAACTGGAACTCAAAATGTCTAAAAAGTGACGAACACCGTCTTTTCCTTGAAAGGCTCGACATCTTTCTAAGGATTCCGGTCCATTCACGACCCATTCTACATTTTCATCACATAACTCCAGAAAAGATTCAAGGTCTCCTGCAGAAAATTTACTGTACACTTCTTGTACAACATGAAGAGGGGATGTCATTTATATCTCCAATATATTCTTTTATAACTGATATTTATTATCATCAGTCGTTGTACGACGTCTGCCTTGCCGACTTCAACTCAGCGGGTTACAATAAAGCCCTACACACCACACCTGCTACAACGGCATGTATACCCAACAGACGAGCGACCCAACACTGCCAAAAAGATACCTTCCCGGCAAATAATGGCGCATCCTGAAAAATCATTCCCCCCCTAAAAGACAACACCCTGAACTGAGACGACATATCATATTTACAGACAGGCTTCTCTAAAGACCTATCATGCTTATTCGCCTTGTTGCAGAGTTAAATTAACCGTACATAATTATTTACCGGTGATCGTTTCAAAACGTATTTCGTTTTGGAAGAAGAATTTTTCCGGCAGTGAAATGCAACATACCAAGACGGTATGGAGTACAAGGAGAAAATAATGCTGCTCAAAAAAGAACGCGCCCTCTGGTTCCGTGTCTGAGATTATGACAGGTAAGCGAGTGAATGAGGGTGGGGTGAAAAAATCTATCTAACGTAAGAACGTAATATTTTTTGTGACAAAGGATAAGATTTGATCCTTTCAAAAAGGCGTGACTACGTTATGCAACCTCTAAGCAATAAAAAAAGTTACTCAGGAAGCAAGTAACGCGCTAAAATTTAATCAACTATCAGGCGAGGTTGTATCCAAAAGGGAAGGTGATGGCTAAAGAGAGGACTCCTCTGTTGTTGTTACATCCTCATGGTTATTATCCACCTCTCCATCAGGAAGGGGGGTCTTCCGTTCTAGTTTACGCTGCCTTTTGTCTTCTTTCTTTTTTTTCTTTGCCAATTCTTTTTTGCGCTTATCAAATGAATAATAATTTTTTGCCAAGATACTCTCCTGAATGTGAAACGAGAAAGCCCTCTGTCACTGAGATATTATTGAAACAATCTCTTGTCTCGTGACGCACTTCATACTTCAGTCACGAAAACAAGAGATATCTCCCTTTACTCGGAGAAATACGGCCCTTTAGATGAAAAACTATGCGAGCTTTTTCGTCCAAAGGATATGGAACTCTTCCAACGCTTTCTCTTTGATGGCCGAGGGGCAATCCCAGGCTTTAGGGCTTACAGGCCAACAACATTATCCGCTGCCGGTCCTTTGGGACCGTCAACGATATCAAAGCTGACCCGTTGTCCTTCTGCCAGGCTTTTGAAACCCTGGGCTTGAATAGCTGAATGATGGACAAAAACATCCTTGCCGCCATCCTGCTCAATAAATCCAAAACCCTTAGAATCATTAAACCACTTTACTGTACCTTCTGCCATTTTTCCATACTCCTGTATAGCTTGATTTCTCTATGAAATCGTTGTGTAAATACGGATTACAACCTTTGTAATCCGTTGTGCAGACCGACTTCCGGGCTACGGGATTCTTTTATATATTCTGCGGACAGACCAAGATTACACCAGCTATCCCTGGCTTCTTGATATTGTCTTTTCTTTTCGTTGCAAACGAAGACCCGCTCTTTTTTGAATGATGTCTGTTCGCGGGAGGTTTATCGACGACGAAATTTCTTCTTCTTCATCGGTTTGGACTCATTGCAGACAAGCTGACGATGTTTATATTCTTGCCCGTTCAGATTTTCCATTGCCTTATGCCCTTCGCTTCTGTTTGACATCTCTACAAAGGCAAAACCTTTTGAATGGCCTGTAAACTGATCCTTGACGAGATTTGTACTGACAACACTCCCGTACTGGCCGAACAGGTCATTTAATTCATTTTCAGTAATATTATAGGGAAGGCTGCCGATAAAAAGTTTCATACTGCTCCTCCTGAAAAGATGGTCTCATCAAAAACAACCCGAAGTATGAAAGAGGGGTTGCGAGAGAGGATAAGTACGGCATCACGCTATACTTACGAAGACCATCAACGATATATATAGTTAAAGCAGAAACTTTAAAGGCACCAAGAAAGGGGCTGAGGTCACCGCGACAACGATGACGAAAAGAAAATGCTAAAAATTATCAATTTATAGTTGAAGAGCATATTACTCCTATTGCTATTATTTGCAACAACTAAATTCAGGAAAGGCTGTTTGTGCCCATTTTTCCGACATACCCGAGAAAACGCCCCCCTTTTACTCCCGGCAGCTCATATCGTCGCCCTTGTTCAGGAAATGCATATCAGAGACGATCAGCTGAAAGAGAGGATAGGGCCAATGCTCAAAGGCCTCACCCTTGGCCATGACCGGGCAGCTTGATGTTTTGTAGAGTCTTTCTTTGCCGAGAGGAGTGATCGCTAGACTGTAGCGAAGCGGCCTGGAGAAGGGGTTATGTACGTTCAGGAACATGCCGGGGCCGCTTTTCTCATCATCACTCTGGGTGAACTTAAAGACGAGTGTTTTCTCCGGCTGGCTGTTTTGCGGGACATGCTTGAAGTCAAGCGGGGCATCCTTGCCCTCTGTTGCCTCGATGAAAAGTTCTTCTTCGGGGAAAATCAGGATGAAGACCGGTTGGACAACAGGGGGATCAAGCTCGGAGGTGTACTCGAAGTAGGTGCCGTCTTTTTTCCTGAGTTTAAAACTGTGGTTCTTTCTGCACGGGGCCGTTTTGCAGTATTCTTCAAGGGTTTTGGGTGGATCGTCGGATGCGTTGGCGGTGATGCAGGAAAAGGTGATGAGGAGGCTGGCGCATATTGCGAGGATTCTTTTCTTTGAGGTTTTCATCCTGAAGTTCCTTCTAAAGGAAATTGGTTACATACCAAACATGAATTACTACAGTTTATAAATGACGAGAATCTTCAAATTCTTTCTTGAGTACCTGTAATATAACTTCATTTATTGCTATAACAATATCTTTATATCTTTTACTTATTTCAAATACTTTCTCATCAATCTCTTCCGCGGAACTCTCTTCATTGATTAATTTTGCGCTAAACGAATTAATCGCATCAACAAAAGAGTCTCCTTTCTTAGATACATTCCCTTTATTCCCTTTATTAATTTCGTCATAATCTTCACTAATAATTTTTATGTTAAAAACTATTGCCTCAATATCATTTTCTAGTTCTAAAATTTTTTCCCGGCCATCATCAGAAAATATCTTCCCATACATTTCAATCTTGGAACTTTTGACAAACCTAATGTAATCCGTTGTTTTATCTATAAGATTATCTCTTTGTTTCTTTAGAATACTTGTCTTTATTCCCGAAACAGAAAAAGTTAGTTCCTTCAGCTTTTGCTGTTCTTGTAATTTGTTTGTAGCATATAGAGCAACAAGACCTACTATTCCTCCAATAATAATTTTATCAATAAGATTGATTAGAAGTTGTCCAACTATAGTATCCGATTTTATATTCTTAACTCTCATCATATTTCACCTTCCATAGGTATTTCAAATTGCCATTTATTCTTTTCTCCCGCTTCTAATATCCAATGATAATAAGGTTTGAAGTGTTTTATATTCTGGTGGTTAATCCACACGTTACAACCTTTACCCACACAGTCTCTACAGTCTTTACAGTCTTTACAGTCTTTATTGTCCTTACATTGTGCCGATGAGTATAAGGGCTTTCCGTCCGCCGTTTCTCTTGTTAATTTTATGCCTTTCTGAGGCCGGTCCCACTCAAACACCATCACAACTGAATAGAACCCTTTAGCCTCAATACTATCGTACATTTTTGAAGTCAAAAGAACTTTACCGTCGACTGGCTGTTTTTCTGAAAAGTTATCCTCATTTGCCCTTTTCCATGACTTAACATCATCTATAGAAATTGGTTCACACCTATATTTCTTTGAATATCCATTAGGTTTACAAGCTACATTTTCCGGTACTATACCAAAAGTAACGTAAGGTACTCCGGGAGTATTTTTCACCTCTGAAATGATACTTTCTGACGGCGTAGAATTTTCATCAGTCCTTGCTACTGGGAATTGAGGTTGAGGTACCGACGGTGTAGAATTTCTAACTGTCCTCGCTACTGGGAATTGAGGTTGAGGTACCGACGGTGTAGAACTTTCAACTGTCCTCGCTACTGGGAATTGAAGTTGAGGTACCGACGGTGTTGGCACTCTACTGCTCTTGTATTTCCTTATTATTACAGGAATTTCAATAGATTCAGTTCCGGTATATACAAGTCTTTTTTTTACTTCGCCTTGCATTTTTCCTAAAAATTTTGGGTCTGAAAGTTTTTTCCTTACTATTTTATCTAGTAACGCTTCATCTACTGCTTGATTTATCAATTGTTCTTCTACTATTTGATTTATCAATTGCTCTTCTACTATTGCAGTTATTTTTTTCTTCACATCCTTAGTAAGGACATCGGAATCTAATTTTATTAAATACTCTTCTGCCTGTAGAGGGGGGGGAGACAGACAATATGAGGGCACTAAGAGCTATACTAGATAACACTGTTTTGGCTTGCTTTATTTTCATCGTATCCCCATTGAAACAGGTTCTATTAAGAATTGTTGTGGATTGCAGGCTTGAAAAGCCAAATTCTAAGTGTTTTTTACCTTATTGATACCCCTTCTCAGGGAGAAGGGTGAATCCATTATCACTTCAGTTAAGAACTGAAACACGCTGTCTCTGAAAAGTAAATAAAAAAAGGTATTAGAACAAGGAAAAGGTACCTTCTTCGGTGTCACAGGCTATCACCAAAATCATAAGCCACCGGGTACGCGCTTGACACGTACCCGGCAAAACAACAAACCCGGCTCCACCCCGAGCAACCTCACTCACCCGCGTCCCGCCGCCCACATAGCACTCCATCCAGTCAGTCCCGAAAATCCCCGTGTCATCCGAAAAAGAAAACTTGCCCAGAAAACCGTTTGCGGGTATTGGTTTTAAAAAACTCCGCTCAGCGCAGCGGAAGACAACAAGAAAAAAAGAGAAACAGGAAAGAAAATATCCATGAACACCACACCATACACTTGCGGCGTCCTGACCCTCAGCGATAAGGGAGCCAGGGGTGAGCGGGAAGACACCTCCGGCCCCATGCTCCAACAGCTGCTCACGGAACAGGGATTCAAGGTAACAGCCTATCAGATTATTCCAGACCAGCAGCTCCTGATTGAAGCCATTCTGACGAACTGGGTGGATGAGAAAGGGATTGATTTGATCATCACCACCGGCGGTACAGGGGTCTCTCCCAGTGATCGTACACCGGAGGCCACCCGCCAGATCATTGACCTAGAGATTCCAGGCATCGGCGAGGCAATGCGTCAAGCAAGCCTTGCTAAAACTCCGCATGCCATATGGTCACGGGGCATTGCCGGAATTCGCAAAGAATCTCTGATTATCAACCTGCCCGGCAGCGAGAAGGGAGCAAAAGAAAATATTGAAGTGATTCTGCCCGCCCTTGCGCACGGAGTGTACAAGCTCAAGGGCGGAACAGCTGATTGCGGACAGAAAATGGGGGAGGAGGATTAAGCCTCCTCAAGTCCGTTGATAACAACCTGCGGCTCGCCTTCCCCGGCAGCCAGCACCTCGCCAATCAGGAAGGGCTCTTCACCCATTGCCTTGAAATGCCGAAGAGCCGATTCCGCATCCGCCTCATCAACCACCGCCATCATCCCGATACCCATATTAAAGGTCCGGTACATCTCCGCCTCAGGCACTTCGCCCTTTTCTTGAAGAAAGGCAAAGATCGGCGGTTTTTCCCAGCTCTCTTTATCAATCACGGCCCGGCACCCCTTGGGCAGTACCCTGGGAATATTATCAATAAACCCACCGCCGGTATTATGCACTAGGCTGTTGATCGGGTAACTGTTCAACACCCCGAGCACACTGCGAACATAGATTTTGGTCGGCTTAATCAACTCTTCTCCGATAGTGCAGCCCAGCTCTGCAACCTCGTCATCTACGGTTAGGCCCAGATCTTCAAAGATAATTTTTCGAACCAGAGAAAAGCCGTTGGAATGAAGACCGGATGAGGCAAGGCCGATAATTTTATTACCAACCCGTACACTACTGCCGTCAATAATTTTATCGCGATCAGCAATGCCCACGGAAAAACCTGCCAGATCATAATCACCTGGCTGATACAGGCCCGGCATCTCAGCAGTCTCTCCCCCAATCAAGGAGCAGTTAGCCTGCTTACAGCCTTCTGCGATCCCCTTGACCACATCTGTGGCCTCATCAAGATCAAGGGAGGAACAGGAAAAATAATCAAGAAAAAACAGCGGCTTTGCCCCGCTGACAATAATATCATTCACGCACATGGCCACCAAATCAATACCTATGGTGTCGTGCTTGTTGCAAAGTTGAGCAATTTTTAGTTTAGTGCCGACACCATCTGTCGAGGCGATGAGAACAGGGTCTTTGCAGTTTGCGTTACCAATACTGAACAGGCCGGAAAACCCCCCGATATCGTCAATAACAGTACGACTATGGGTGGCAGAGACGATGTCTTTAATGCGAGAGACAAAGGCGTTGCCCTTATCGATATCAACCCCGGCCTCACTATATTTTGATGCTGCTGTTTCGGATGCTGTCATTGTCTTATTTATGCATAAAGTTGAAAGCAGCCCCGGAGCATATCCGGTTGGAGGATCAAAGAATTCTTCGGTTGTTCAACTGTCCGGGCTGCCGGATAAATCGAGAATATTACTTTTTTACTGTTGATTGTCAATATCTTTGTATGATGATTGCAACAGTGGATTCCATTTGGTATAGGTGGGTTGCCCATGAAGACATTTATTACCCTGATCGGCTTGGTCCTGATATTTGAAGGACTTCCCTATGTAGCCTCCCCAGAGGCCATGCAACGCTGGCTCAAACAACTTATCAGCATGTCGCCGAACAGCCTCAGAAGTACCGGGATAGTGGCAATGGCTATCGGCTTTTTCCTTTGTTATATCGGGCAGCGGTCCGGCCTGCTAGGCTGAGAAAAAAACGTTTTTAAAAAACAACAAAGACACAGGTATTCTTCAAAAAATACAACCCCCTTTTTTATATGCAATAAGGTCTTTTTTGTTGAATCCCACACGCAGACAAAAGGGCTTTGCCCTCCGGCTGAGGTGAATTGTATGGAAAAAACAGCAAAACGTGAAATGATCGGCTTTGAAGGCAAGGTGCTCCTTGATACCCTGCGCCGTCTCCAGCGCAGGGGTGCGACAGAGAATCTTCTCAAGCTGATCCTGAAAACACATCCGGCTGACCTTGCCTGGGTTTGCCGCTCGCTCCCTCCAGCTGATCGTAAAAAAATCTTTGAAATAATTGCCAACACCGACCTGGTGGCAGACTTTTTCAGTGAACTAGACGATGCTATTATCGTCGAACTTGCAGAAGACCTCACCCCTGTTTTTTTGGCTGATGTGATTAGCAAAATGGCCCCTGATGATGCAGCTGACCTGCTGGAGGTCATCCCAAATGCGCTTGCCTCTGATGTTCGGACGCACATGGAGCGGGATGACCGTGACGAACTTGAGGAGCTACTCAAGTACGATCCGGAAACAGCAGGCGGCATCATGTCCCCGGATTTCATGTACCTGGATGAAAACCTGACCGTGGAAGAGGCCATTAGCAAGGTACAGAAGCGGAGCGAAGATAAGGAGATGGTCTTTTATCTCTATATCACCCACGGCGACGGCCACCTGACCGGGGTGCTCTCCTTGCGGGAACTGCTCCTGCATCCCATGCATCGGCAGCTGAAAAACATCATGAATCCACGGGTCATCTCTGTGACCACGGATATGGATCAGGGAGAAGTGGCCCATATTGTTTCTCAATATAATCTGTTAGCCATCCCGGTTGTTGATGCAACCTTTAAGCTAATCGGTATTGTCACCGTGGATGACGTCATTGATGTTATCCGGGAAGAGGCTACAGAAGACTTTTTTCAGATGGCCGGGGCGGGTAAGGATAACGAAATTCTGCTCAAGCCCTTGCACCAAAAGATCATCCTCCGTGCCCCTTGGCTGTTTGCCTCCTGGATCGGCGGGATTACGGCCATGTTTATCATTAATGGATTTCAGCATGAATTGCAAAAGGTGCTGGCCTTGGCCTCCTTTATTCCTATCATCGCTGGCATGGGTGGCAACATCGCCACCCAGTCGAGCACCATCGTCGTCCGGGGTATGGCTACCGGTCGGGTCAATATGCCGCAATTTTTCCACATCGTGGGTCGGGAAACCTTGGTAGGTATCGTTTTAGGGGTTATGTTCGGCCTCCTGCTCGGCCTGATGGCCACATTTCGCTACGCGACACCGACCTATCTCGGCGTGGTGGTGGGGATCTCGGTCTGCTCGGTCATGATTATGGCGGCCAGCCTGGGCACGATCATCCCTATGCTTCTGAAACGCTTTCATATTGATGCGGCTATTGCCACCGGCCCCTTTATTACCACCTCTATTGATGTTCTTGGTATCAGTCTGTACTTTTCCGTTGCAAAATATATGCTGAAGATTTGACCATGCGCTCTTTTCGTTCTCCCTTCCGTGGCGGCAACCCCTTTATCCTGCTGCTTATTGCTGCGGTTCTCTACCTCCTCTATCACACCCTGAACCCAGAAGTTGCCCGGCTTGATCGGCTTGACCCTAATACCGGGCCCAAACCGGTCACGGCCCGGGGTGACCTAGCTGATGATGAAAAAAACACCATTGCCGTGTTCAGGGAGGCCTCACCCTCAGTGGTCTATATCACCACCATTGAGCTGCAACGCAATCTCTTCACCCTGAATGTTTACGAAATTCCTAAGGGGACTGGGTCCGGCTTTATTTGGGACAAAGAAGGCAGGATCGTTACCAATTTTCATGTCATTGCCGATGCCAATCGCATTGAGGTGACTCTGGCTGATCATACCACCTGGAAGGCCACCTTGGTCGGGGCTGCCCCAGATCGCGACTTGGCTGTGCTCCGAATTTCCGCGCCTGCGGATAAACTGCGCCCTATCATGGTGGGTGAATCAGAAGACCTGCTGGTGGGACAGAAGGTCTTTGCCATCGGTAATCCCTTCGGTCTTGATCAAACCCTGACCACCGGGGTGGTCAGCGCCCTGGGGCGGGAGATCAAATCCATGACTAACCGCACCATCCATAACGTCATCCAGACTGATGCAGCCATTAATCCGGGCAACTCCGGCGGGCCCCTGCTGGACAGCGCCGGTCGCCTGATCGGGGTCAATACTATGATCTACAGCCCGTCCGGGGCAAACTCCGGGATCGGCTTTGCCGTCCCGGCTCATGAGTCAACCGGGTGGTGCCACAGATTATTCGCCACGGCAAGATGGTTCGGCCAGGACTAGGCATCAGTATTGCCCCGGAAAATGTGGTCCAGGAGCTGAACCTGGAAGGCATCCTGATCCTCAACGTGACAGCCGGTTCCTCGGCAGAAAAGGCTGGCCTGCGCGGAACCAAACAGGTCTGGGGCGGTCTGATCCTGGGTGACATCATCCTCGGGATCAACGGGGTTCGGATCAAAGACTATAACCAGCTCCGGGATGAGGTGGAAAAATACAAGGTTGGGGATTCCGTAACACTCACCCTGCTGCGGGATAACCATCAGGTGGATGTTGATGTTGTTCTGGATGCTATCTGATAAAATTATTCCGGCTCAAAATCATCATGAAAATACAACACAAAGCCTCGTTGATCATGATGATATTCGGAGCGACCTTGGTGCTTCTGCTTTCCGTAAGCTATGAAATCCTGAGCCACCGCACAATTATCGCCGGAGAGTTAATCAACCTCAAAAATATCTCCAATGAAATTGCTCAGCATATCAACTCTCACCTCAAAGAAAAAGCAAACATCGCTCTCACCCTTTCCTCAGCCCCTCTGATCACAACGACGCTTCGTAAAAGCAATGCCGAATTCTCCGCTTTGCAGGAACCGGAGCGTGAAACTATAATTGCCGAACGCAATGAACGCTGGATAAAGACAAAAAATCCTGATGACCCCTTTATCCAGGCCCATATCAACACTCCTGCTGCACAGTATCTCAAAAAACAGCAGGACCTCCTCCCTGCAACTTACGGTGAAATTTTCCTCACCAACGCCTATGGCGTCATGATTGCCACCACAGGAAAACTGACCACCCTTGCTCATGCCCATAAATACTGGTGGAAAGCTGGCTTTCATGACGGAAAAGGAAAAATCTTTCTTGATGATCGAGGTTTTGATACCAGTGCTCAGGGCTATGTTCTGGGCGTGGTTGTCCCGATCAAAGACGGAGATCAGACAATCGGCATCCTAAAATGCAATGTCAATATTTCAGGACCTTTGACCGATGTCATTCAAGAATTTTCCCAACGCAATCCAGGACGGATCATGGTTGTGCGGACAGGAGGGCTTGTCGTCAGAGAAGAAGGAATAACGCCGCTTTCCACAACGGTGCCGGATCAAATTGTTTCTTTATTGCAAACCGGCACAAAGGGCGGGGCAACCATTAGGGAACCCATTACTGGAGCTGAAAATCAGCTCGTAGCCTTTTCTCCTGTTACAGTGACTCAGGGATCGGAAAAAATCGGTTTTGGGGGAAGCAAAGTATCAATTGATCACCTTAAAGGAAACAAAGGTGAATCCTGGTATATCATTATTTCTCTGAGCAAAAAAAAGGCGCTGGCCGCATCACACAAGGCCACCCTTGTCATGCTGCTCTGCGGAGTTATCTTTACGCTGTTCACCGCTCTTGTTGCGCTCATTCTGGGCAGGTTAATCGCCAAACCTATTGTCGAGCTGGCTCTTACTGCTGAACGCATCGGTGCTGGTAACCTTGATGCCAGGACCGATATACGGTTAAATGATGAAATCGGTTCGCTGGCCTTGTCACTGAATACAATGGTCGAGCGTCTCGCACATATTACCGTATCCAGGGACAAGCTCACCGAGGAAATCGAACATCGGAAGGAGATTGAGAAAAAGCTGAGCCAATTCAAACTTACCCTGGATCAAACGCTGGATTGTGTCTTCATGTTTGCACCGGATACGCTCAAGTTTTTTTATGTCAACCAGGGAGCTGTCAATCAGGCGGGTTTTACTCAGGAAGAATTCTCCAACATGACCCCTCTTGATATCAAACCAGAATTTACCGAGGAGGATTTTCGACATATACTGGAACCGTTACTTGCTGGCAGAAAAAAATTAGATATCTTCCAAGCAGTGCATCAACATAAAAACGGAACCCGTATTCCTGTTGAAATACTCCTTCAGTTCGTGCAGCTGCCCGGAGAAAAAAGCGGTTGTTTTCTGGCCATCGTGCGTGATATGACGGAGCGCAAAAAATCCCGGCAACGCCTGAAAAAAATACTGGATACCGTAGACGCTATGATTTATGTGGCAGATATAGACACCTATGAAATACTCCATACAAACAGGTACATTAAAAAACATTTCGGTAATATTGTCGGGAAAAAATGTTGGGAAGCCATTCAAGGACAAAACGCCCCCTGCACTTTCTGTGAGTATCAAGATATTTACCAGAACGGCACAATTCATCCCGATGCACATGTCTGGCAAATACAAAACCGCAGAAACGGTGAATGGTATGAATGCCGTGACCAAGGCATTCAATGGGTGGACGGACGCACTGCGCGAATACAGGTCGCAACCAATATAAGCGAACGAAAAAAGATTGAAGAGGAACGTGAGAAACTGATTAACGAACTGCAATCAGCTCTTTCTGAGATCAAAGTATTGCGCGGGATTCTTCCGATCTGTTCCTTTTGTAAAAATATTAGAAATGATGACGGCTATTACGAGCAGATCGAAGCTTATATCCACAAACATTCCGGTGTTGATTTCAGTCATACAGTCTGTCCGACCTGCATGAAGGAGCATTATCCGAAAGAATACAAAATGATTTTACAAGAAAATGATACATGACGCTACCTTCGGTATAGCTATCCTGCTCGGAACCGGGCTTGCTATTGCCAAACTCGCCCAAATGCTGCGCCTTCCCTCGGTAACCGGTTTTATTCTCGCCGGGCTTCTCCTGGGCGAATCCGGCCTGAGTATTATAACCGTTGACCTGCTGGGCCACCAGCTGGATCATTTCACCAGTATCGCCCTGATGCTGATAGCCTTTGGTATCGGCGAACATGTGGAATTACGACGCCTTGACGGCATGGGCCGAGACGTAACCTATATCGCGGTCATTCAAGGATTGGCCGCCTTTATTCTCGTCACCCTGGCCACCCTGTATACCACCTGGCTCGTCTCCGGCGCAGAATCCATAACCCGGCACCATGTCATCCTCTCCATGCTCTTAGGAGCCATTGCCTGGCCACGGCCCCCAGCCGCCATCCTCCATGTCAATACGCGAGCTCGGCACCCGAGGTCCCATGACCTCACCCTGATGGCAGTGGTCGCGGTGGACGATGCCATAGCCATTATGATCTTCGGCATAGCGGTTTCCACGGCGCATAATCTGGCAAGCACGGAAGGTCTTTCCATCGCCTCCATTCTTTTCTGTTTTTACGAAATCGGTGGTTCCCTGATCGTCGGCATCCTTACCGGTCTTCTTATTGACAAGGTCCTGGATAAGCTCCATAATAACGGTGAAATGCTGACTGCCGGACTGGCCCTACTCCTCCTTTGCGGCGAGCTGACCCGTCAGCTCCATCTTTCCTCCCTGCTGGCGGGTATGATGGCAGGTTTTGTGATGATCAACCGTGCAGAACGAGATGTCCGTCTTTTTCGCATCATCAACGGATTTGAGCCGCCCATCTATGTCTTGTTCTTCACCCTAGCCGGAGTCCATCTGAATCTCTCCGCCCTCAAGCTAGCCGGCTGGGTGGGCATGGCCTATTTTATCGCACGAATCATAGGAAAATACTTCGGGAGCTGGATCGGGGCCTCTCTCTCCGGCGCAACGAAAGACGTCCGCAATTTTCTCGGTCTTGCTCTTATTCCCCAGGCTGGTGTGGCCATCGGCTTTGTCTTCATGGTCAGTACAGACCCCAAACTTGCCGACTGGGCAACCACCATCACGCCGGTGGTGCTGGCCGGAGTTGTCCTTTCCGAACTCTGCGGCCCCCTGCTGGTTCGTATGACAATGGAAAAGGCCGGGGAGATCAACCAGGAACTGGTACGCAAGCAACCCGGCTCTGCCCTGTCCCGGCTTTTCAGCCGAGGAGCAGCTCACGGGACCAGCCCTGCCCTGGAACCGTGGACCAAAGGAGAAATACAAGCGCCTGCCTCGCCGGTCGGGATGGTCGTAGTAGGAACCTATCATTTTGCCACGGCCCGGGCCTTAGCTAGAGTGGCAACAGTTCTGGCTCACCATTTTGATGCACTTCCTTTGGCCGTGCGAGTGCATAAAAAAGAAGAAGACAAACTGACCAAGGAAGAGCGTCAAGACCTCTTCTTCCCGGAAACTGATGAGGCGTCGCAGTTGGGCTATCCCATACGCACCGAGGTTCTTTATGATAAACGGGCCTCAGCTCTCATTGCGGCAACCCATGAGCATCAGGCCAAGGCCTTAGTGCTTGGCTATCCCATAAGCCGAGATCCCCTGAAATTCCAGAAAATACTTGATCCGGTGGTGGCAGCTGTCAGCTGCCCGGTGATTGCTGTTCGCTTTGTCGGGACAATGACCTGGGAGCGCATCCTGATACCTTTTCTCCAACCTGAAGAATTGAAGAATCTGCTGCCAATTATAGAGGCCATGATCACTTCCTGTCATCCTCAACTGACCTTCCAGCACCTCCTCTTTGCCGACAGCACCAGGGATGAGATACGTGCCCGAGAAAAAGAGCTGGAGAGCTGGGCAAGCTCAACAGTCTATGATGCCGACGCAATCCGCTGTCTTGCCGAAGCCTCGGAATCCCGGCTGGAGTCAATCCTCAGAGAAGCCCGCCACCATGATCTGATCATTATGACGGCTTCTCAACTCAAGGGGATGAAAAGAAGAATCTTGGGTTCCTTAGCCAACGTGGTGGTAGAAAACTGCAAGAACCCGGTCTTTGTTGTCTATCCCGGCAAACCCCAAAAAAACTCGGAACCTACTGGATGAACAGAATACTTGTGATCGGAGGCGGAGCTGCGGGTATGCTCGCCGCTGGACAGGCCGCAGCAAACGGCGCTGAAGTGGTCCTGCTGGAAAAAATGCAACGACCTGGACGCAAAATTGCTATCTCTGGCAAGGGACGCTGTAATCTGACAAACAGCACGGACCTCCCGGACTTCATCAATCATTTCGGCAAAAATGGGCGTTTTCTCCGCCAGGCCTTTCAGCATTTCTTTAATCAGGACCTTGTTCATTTTTTTCAGGAACAAGGCCTTGAGCTGATCACGGAGCGCGGAGGACGGATCTTTCCGGAAAAAGGCAGGGCACCGGATGTGGTCAAGATTTTGCGGCAATGGCTGGAGGACGTATCGGTTTCTCTCTGTCCTGATTCAGCAGTGGAAAAGCTGCTGCTGAAAGACGGGAAGATTGAAGGCGTTCTCTGTAACGGCAATCCCGTCTACGGCAAGGCCGTTATTCTCGCCACCGGTGGAACCTCTTATCCGGCAACCGGTTCGACCGGCGACGGCTATAGACTGGCCGAGTCAGTCGGTCACAGCATCGTACAGATTCGGCCCGGCCTTGTGCCAGTTATAACCCAGGGAGATCTTGCCCCGAGGCTCACCGGGCTCCACCTCCGCAATGTCGGGGTTCGAGTCACTATCAGCGATTTTGTTGGCGACCTCAAAAAGCAAAAAAGGCCGAAGAAGCTCAACGCATTCGGCGAACTCCTGTTTATGAAGTACGGGCTGTCCGGACCGGTTATCCTAACCCTGAGTAACGAGATCGTTGATGCCTGCGGGCTGATCAACAGGTCAGCCTGGTGCTGGATCTCAAGCCTGCCCTTGATGACCAAAAACTGGATGCCCGCCTCCAACGTGATTTCCTGCAACGACATAAGGAGCCCATGCAATCAGTGCTGCGCGGCCTGATGCCGGAAAAACTGGTGGACGTCTGTCTCGCTGAAACTGGCCTTGTTGCTGACCGCCTTGCAGGAGAGGTGCGAGCAGATGAGCGCAAACGATTACGCTTTTGGCTGAAAAACATCCCCTTCCAGGTCACCGGATATCGCGGTTTTAAAGAGGCCATTATCACCTGCGGCGGCGTATCGCTGAAAGAGATTGATCCCCGAACTATGGCTTCAAAATGCTGTCCCGGTCTTTATCTGGCTGGCGAACTGCTTGATCTTCAGGCGGATACCGGGGGCTATAATCTCCAGGCCGCCTTTTCTACGGGTTGGTTGGCTGGCCGTTCTGCTGCGAAGTATTGCAACGAATAATCTTCCTCCAGTGAAGGGTAATGGCTATTCAGAAGGACATATCAAGGGGATATACTCCTTGCGGTCAATCGAAAAAACGGAAAAGCTGATGAGAGCGACGGATAAGACATTATCGGAGCAAATGAAAATTCATGATGCGGAAATATTTCATCGCAAGGAACTGATAAATTTTTCTGATTCTGATGCGAAATTACTGAAAAATTGTCAGGGAATCATACAGCAACAGCTTGATCAACTTGTTACAGAATTTTATGAATTCCAAATCTCATTTGATGAAGTCGCTCTGATCATCGGAGATGCGGATACCTTGCAACGATTGATAGCAGCTCAGAAAGATTACATAATGAGTCTTTTTGACGGGGTATACGACCTTGAATATACCAATAAGAGACTTCGCATCGGTTTGGTCCATAAACGAATCGGAGTTGAACCGAAATACTATCTTTCAGCGGTCAAGGCTCTGAAAGATAAGCTTTCGAAAATTATCCGGGATGAAATAAGCGAAGTGGAAATACGAAGCGCCACAGTCAATGCGCTAGACAAACTGCTCAGTTTTGACGTTGAGTTGGTTTTTGATACCTATATAAGAAGCCTTGTCACGGCAATGGAATCCGCAAAAAATAAATCAGAGCGATATGCGCTCGGTCTTGAAGAGCAAGTTGCCGAACGGACAAAGGAATTGCACGATCTGGCTCGACGGGACGGATTGACAGGTCTCTATAATCATCGTGCCTTTCTGGAATTTCTGAAGCGAGATATTGCATCGGCCAAACGAAATAATCTGCCACTTACTTTGCTCTATTTTGATGTCGATAAGTTCAAATTGATAAATGACCAAGAAGGGCATGTTAAGGGAGATGAAGTCCTGCGGACCATCGGCAAAGTACTCTCGGAAATATCTCGTGAAAACGATGCACCCTGCCGCTATGGAGGCGACGAATTTTGTGTCATTCTTTCTGGATGTACCTCCGAAGATGCCAAAAATTTCTGTCAGCGTTTAGAGGAACAGTTTTCAGGCCAACATAAAGCTGTCACACTGAGCATGGGGATTGCCCAGACCGGTCCAGAGACCTTTCTTGATCATGACGAGTTGATAAAACGTGCTGACGAGGCAATGTATGACGCCAAGAAAGAAGGAGGCTTTCAAATAATGGTAGCCCTGCATTGAGATGATGATGGCTTTTCCGGCAACGCGTCGCAAACCTCAGAAAATCGCATGGGCCGAGCGAGTTTGATTCGAAATTCATCACTTGGTTGTACTACCCTCTATTTACCCCCCCCCCTGTCTCTACATACCCTTAATCAAACAAAATCCTTGACAAAATATTTTTCGTCGCTTAGGTTATAACTTTGACTTGCGAGTTACCCCTTCTATCTCAATAGAAAATCGCGACGAGTAGATAGTCATCCTGACTAAACTACATCCCAGATCAGATGCCGCCTTGCGGCGCACAATCAATCAGCCAACCGAAAGACAGGCATCCAGCCTGATATTCATCCACCGTATTTACTTATTCTTCATGTTGTTGTTTTTGTTACTTTTCAAACAGGAGAAGTTGCCCTATGAAGTTTCTTCAATGTCTGCTTTTCTCATTCCTCCTGCTGATGACGGTACTGCTGTCCTCTCATGCAGTTGAGGCCAAGTCGTCTCCCTTTTACTGGGAGTTTATAAATGTGGAAATTGATGTCCAGGAGAACGGGGACATGCTGGTAACCGAAACCCAAAAATATGTCTTCACCGCAGCGCATACCAATGAACGGTATCGCTATATCCCATTGGGGCGAGTAGATCGCATTGATAATGTGGAAGTCTTTGAGGGAGAGAGAAAACTTGCAGCTTCCACAAATACCAAGAACGGCCAGCAGTGGATCAAGTGGCAACACACGTTGAACCCGCCGGAAAGTCATATCTTCACCATCAAGTACCGGGTCAAGGGCGGTCTGCACATTCAGAGCAAAGAAGACTTGCTGTATTGGAAGGCTATTTTTAAAGAACGGTCTGCGCCTATTAATAACGGCACAGTGACTGTGCGCCTGCCGGATTCACTGGCCGGTCAGATCAGTAACTTCAAGAGCTTCGGCGGGTCAGCCGATACACGACAGGTCGATGACAGGACAGTTGAATTCATCTTGCAAGATGTGCTTCCACCTGGTCAAGAGCTTGAGGTGCAGGTCGCTTTTCCCCACGGTATTTTCGCTGTGTCCACACCGAAATGGCAGCAAGCTCCTGCCAATCAATCAAAATCAACAGGAGCTTCTCCGATAGAAAGGTTTTTCATTCTACTCATTGTCCCACCACCC
>MTKO01000115.1 GCA_004028505.1 Candidatus Electrothrix aarhusensis | reverse complement strand
TGTGGTAGATACACCCACCTTTAATTGGTGCAACTTATAACTATTTATAAGAAAAAAAGTATCGGACGTATGATATGACAAAAAAAAGTATTCATCAAAGTAAAGAGGAATATATCGGAGAGTTATCAGACGGCAAACGCCACGGGCACGGGCTGTGCATGTATCCTGACGGCGGGCAATATGAAGGCGAGTGGCTTGATGATAAACGACACGGCCCTGGGACCTATTTCGATCCGAATGGCGGCAGTTTTGAAGGGGAATGGAAAAACGGGATGCGAAATGGGCGAGGCTGCATTGAGTGGTCCGGGCGCTATTACGGAGATTGGAAAGATAATCTGCGGCATGGCCAAGGCACTTGGAGCATGCCTGACGGTGCTGTGTATGAGGGCGAGTGGCTGGATAATAAGCGAGAAGGCAAAGGAAGGCTGACCTATCCAGATGGTTCTGTGTATGAGGGAGAATGGAAAAATAACCGTAAACACGGACAGGGAACCCTGATCTTAAAGAACGGAAGAAAGTATACCGGGAGTTGGAAGAACGACGCACGAGAGGGCCAGGGAACGGTTTTTTTTCCCGACGGTGGTAAATATTTCGGTGCCTTTGTGCAGGATCAGCGTCATGGTCACGGGGTGTACACTCATCCAGACGGCACAAAATATATCGGGCAATGGGAACATGACAGATGCAATGGCCGGGGAACCTATACCTATCCTTCTGGAGCCTCGTATACTGGTTTTTGGAAAAACGGAAAACGACATGGCAAAGGAACGCTTATATATGAAGAAGAGGACAGATACGAGGGAGAATGGTACGAAGACATGCGACACGGCAAGGGAACCTATACCTATGCCAACGGAGATAGCTATGCCGGAGAATGGCGCAACGATCAAAAAGAAGGATACGGCACCTTTACTTATGTTGAGGGAGATAAATATACAGGAGAGTGGTATAAAGATCAGAAACATGGTTCCGGGACTTATATAGCTGCCGATGGGGGGAAATACACCGGAGACTGGTCTGCTGATCTGATGCACGGACGAGGTACCTATGTTTCCCAGGAAGGGGAACGATACAAAGGGGCGTTCCACGAGGGAAAACGACATGGAGCGGGAACCTTTACCTTTAGTTCCGGTAATTCCTATTCAGGCCGATGGCTAGATGGTGCAATGGAAGGAATGGGTACCTTAACCTGCACGGATGGCACTATCTATGAAGGGGAATGGAAAAACGGTTTCATGCACGGGACAGGAACACTCTCGTTTACAGACGGTATGGTGTATACAGGTGAGTGGGATATAGATAAGAAGAACGGACAGGGAACCTGCACCTTTCCAGATGGCGGTGTATATGAAGGCGAGTGGCGCAATAACGAACAGAACGGTCAAGGGAAATATACCTATCCTGACGGTGCTACCTACGAGGGAGACTGGCAGGATAATAAGCGGCATGGGTATGGCCGCTCTATTGATCCTGACGGCGATACCTTTATTGGCGGCTGGGAGAATGACAAGAAAAACGGCAAGGGGATATTGACCTTTGCAAATGGTAGTGTCAAGAAAGGACGCTGGATTAATGACAAGTTCAGCAACGAGAAGAAGAGCAAAGATAAGGAAACCAGGGACAAAGACTTCATGGATATGTTTGGCAGCGATTTGGCAAACGCTGCCGATCAGGTCGAATAAGCCTGGATTGCTGGAGTCTGATTCCAGCAACCTGCGATCATTTTCATGAGGTTTTTCTTAGGAAAAGTCGGCTATCTCCAAGCCATCGATATTGACGAGTTCACAAAGAGGGTCTGCCAGCGGCTCTGTACAGATATCCACCGGGCTCAGCAGGACGTATCTTTCACCGGTATATCGTTTATCTGTGATTTGCCGCTCTGTGATCACCCGTTCTAAGAGACCATCCTCTTTGACCTCAAGGCCTGTTTCGTTGAGGTCAAGAAGATTATACTGCGCACACTCAGCAAGACTGACCAAGGCGTTATCCCCGATTTCTCTGATATAAGGCCGTAATTGGGGATGAAGCTCGTGATTCTGCTGGTAGAGAAAGGTATACAATACCTTGGCCTCTAAAAGCCGTCCTTTTTTTCGCGCAACTTCCGCAGCATCAAGGATCTGGCTGTTAATTTCTTTTTTATGGTTCAGGGTTTTTGTTATTGCTGCATACTCCTCCTTTGCATCAGGAAAAATTGCAACCAACTTGCTAAACCGTTCCTGCGCCAACTGAAAGCTGTTTTCTCCTAGACTCTCAATAACTTCATCAAGCAGACTTTTTTTGATTCGATCTATTTTTTGAATATAATTGGTGATTTTCTCATCATCTGGATGATTTTTTTGGAGCGTGAGGAATGCCGATTTCGCCTCTCCGTACCATCTCTTTTCATAGAGATCAGCAGCCTTTTCGAAGCGTCCGCTATATTCTCCTTCTTGTTTTGCCTTTTGGCGCAGAGCAATAACTTTTTCCTCTAAACCGGGATCAAACGCCTTGATATTTCTCAGCAGGAGTGCTGTCTGCTCATGCTCTCCCTGATCAAAGAGTTGTTGTGCCTGAAGGTATTTTTTTGCAATATTGAGATCACGATTTATGTTGGATATTAAAAGAATAAAATCAGTTCTACTGTCTGGGAATTCCAAGGAAAGTTTTTCTGCCAGTTCCTTGGCTTTCAGCAGCTCACTAGCACTGATCAGCTGATACACTTTACCTGTTTTCTCCATCTTTTCCTGTTCATAGGCCGCAAAGACAAGGTTACAGGAGGAACATTGTTCAGAATCGGTTTTCTGTCTGCACTTTGGACATGTTTTCATCGCGTTGTTCTCTTTGATACTTTTTATTTTTTATCGTATAATCCCATCCTCTCCGCAATACCTTCTCGCCAAAAGGAATTTTGAGTAAAAAAATAAGCAGCTGGTAAAATACACGATCACTACAAATCATATTAAAAAAACTATTAACAACTACTCACGAATGAAGTTACCACTCTTTTAATCTGTTTGCATCCCTTGCTTGATAGAAGCAGCAGGTATCGTCAGGTGATGAGCGGAAGAGCCGTACAAAAGAGGAAATACTCAAAAAATAAGACCGATCCATCATATCAACTTTCTAAAAAACTCATCGCGGCGAACAACGACCTTTCACCGAATAATGACATCTACCCGTTTTAAAAAAATTTAACCTGAAAATACTCTATGATAAAAAACCCTTTAGAACTCTATAAACATCTGGACCAATCCAACTGCCGCCGCTGCTTACTGCCCTCCTGCATGGCCTTTTCTGTTGCCGTCATTCAGGGACAGAAAAAAATTAGCGACTGTCCTTTGCTGAGCGCGGAAAAAATCAATGAGCTCTCTGGCGGTATCGTTCGAAAAAAATCTATGAGTGAGGAGCAGGACGCCTATCTTGCCGTATTGCAGGAGGAGATCGCCCAACAAGATCTCAAAGATATTGCCAACAGGCTGGACCTGCCCCTCAAAGAAAAAACCGTGGGCGTAAAATGCCTGGGAAAACATTTCTGGATTAATACTCAGGGCGGGATGACTTCGGAATGCCACTGCAATAATTGGGTGCATATTCCCATCCTCCACTATCTGCTGCAAAGCAAGGGCTCGCAACCGGTAGGAGAATGGATTGACTTTCCAGCTATAAAAGATGCTGGCGGGAAGGAACGTTTTTTTGCCCATCGCTGCGAAGAGTCCATGCAACAGCTGGTCGATGAACACACAGAACTTTTTTTCGAAATCCTGGATCTTTTTGAGGCTGAAGAGGTCCTGGAAAGCGAGGCTGACAAGGCGCGTATCCTCTATCCTTTGCCTAATGTTCCTTTTTTGATCAATTACTGGGAATCTGAAGAAGCCTTCCCCTCAAAGCTGAATATCCTCTTTGACAGCAAGGTCTCCGAAAACACGAATGTGGAATCCGTGTATATGATAGGGCGGGGCATGGTGGAAATGTTTCACCAATTGATCATCCGGCATTCCAGCGGAGAGCTCTTTTAATCAGATACAAGGGATTTGCCAAAAATAAGTTTCCCGTTTTCGGTACATGTTGTAGGGGCAGACCTATGTGTCTGCCCTTTATTTTCTGAATGGCGGCAAGGGTAAACACACAAGTTTACCCCTACGACAGATAATACATGGGGCAGGTTCCTGTGCCTGCCCGGTATGCTTACCCAAGCAAACAGGTTTTACGCTTCAGCTCTTCAATCAACACGGATTCATTTTCCGCATAATCAATGGGCAACTCGATCAGATGCACGCCGGGAGTGTTGAGACAATGCTCCAGCACTTCCGCAAGCTGCTCCTGATCCACACCCCGGTAACCGTGTGCCCCGTAGCTCTCAGCATACTTAACAAAATCCGGATTGCCGAAATCCAGCCCGAAATCAGGAAAGCCCATACCTCCCTGCTTCCATTTGATCATGCCGAAGCCGTCATCACGGATCAGGAGAATAACAAGGTCGAGCTTGAGGCGAATAGCGGTTTCCATTTCCTGGGAATTCATCATGAAACCGCCGTCTCCACAGACAGCAACCACCTTTTTTTCCGGGAAAATCATTTTGGCGGCAATGGCTACCGGCAATCCTGCTCCCATAGTGGCCAGGGCATTATCAAGCAGCACGGAATGTGAATTCGTGGAGCGATAATTGCGGGCAAACCATATCTTGTACATCCCGTTATCCAGCGAAAGGATGGAATCCTTATCCATGAGTTCACGCAGAACCCGAGTCAGCTGTTGCGGGGTATAGGGGAAGGTCGCAGGCAAGGCCCGCTTGTACACATTCTTGTCAATCTCTTCCTTGAGGAGCTGAAAATAGCCGTCTCCACCAAGAGAGTTAGGGGCAATAAGAGCAGCTAGGCGTTGCATGGAATCCGCAATATCACCGATGACTTCGTGCTGCGGGAAATAAACCTCATCAAAAACAGCGTGGAAATAGTTGATATGAATAACAACAAGGCCGTTGCGCCTCATAAAGAAGGGCGGTTTTTCTACAACATCATGCCCGACATTGATAATAACATCTGCCTTGCCAATAGCACAGTGGAGGTAATCATGGTCGGAAAGGGCGGCTGTTCCCAGGCAACGAGGATGGAATTCATCAGCTGCGCCTTTGCCCATCTGGGTGGAGAAAAAATGGATCCCGGTTTGCTCAATAAAATGCTCAAGCGCAGTGCCAGCCGAGCGACGATTACTCGCCGCCGCAATCAGCAGGAGGGGATTTTTTGCCTTCTTGATGATTTCTGCCACCTCTTCAAAAGACTCATTTGAAGCGAGCTTCTTTCGGATGGGTGTAAGAGGAAAGGGAAGAACTGTGGTTTGTTCTGCCGCAATATCCTCAGGCAGTTCGAGATGAACCGGCCCGGATTTTTCCTGGACCGCAACTCGGAACGACTCCCGAACCAAGGTGGCAATGGAATCTGCCCCAACAATCTGGCGCGTCATCTTGGTGATAGGGGCCATCATGGAGACCACGTTAATGATCTGAAACCGACCCTGTTTGGAGCTCTTGATCGGCTTCTGGCCAGTAATGAATAGACAGGGCATTCCTCCCAGAAAGGCATAGGATACACTGGTGACAAAATTGGTCGCTCCTGGCCCGAGAGTGGCAATGCAAACGCCCGGTTTACCGGTTATTCGTCCATAGGTTGCGGCCATAAATCCGGCAGCCTGCTCATGCCGAGTCAGAATGAGTTTAATAGAGGAGGACCGCAAGGCCTCCAGAAAGGCAAGATTTTCTTCACCGGGAATACCGAAGATGTATTCAACTCCTTCGTTCTCAAGGCATTTGACCATGAGTTCTGCGCCGTTCATATACATCTTCTCCATAAAAAAGGTAGAAAGAGAAAAAAGAAAGAAATTGCCAAAAGTAATCATTTATGTGAATTTGTAAGAGGAAAAAACCCGCTTACAACGGTATAGTACACAGCTCATTATCCCTTGTCAAGATTCTGCCTACCTCCTGGCTTCTCGATTCGGATTGCAGGTAAAAAGCAACTTTACGAACAGCAAGAGAATCTATATACTGCCAGAAACACTTACTTGGCATTCTTGCTTAATTTTTTATAAGGGATCACACCTTGACGCAACCACCTCTTATCCTACACACTGACTGGTCATGCTCTTGGGGCGGCCAGGAGATACGCACACTTACCGAGCTGCGAGAACTTAAGAAATTAGGCTTCCGCGTCGGCATGGTTGTTCGGGAGGGAGCTGAACTTGCCCGACGCGGCGAGGCCGAGGGTATCCCGGTCCACTACATCGACTTTTCTTCCAAATTCAATCTTGTTGCTTGGCGGAAGCTTTATAAACTTATTCGTCATCTCCAACCTGCTGTCATCAACACCCATTCTTCAGAAGACTCCTGGATGGCCGGTTGTCTGGCAAGAATCTGTCGAGTTCCCTTGGTCATTAAAACCCGGCATGTGCTGGCCCCGATTTCGTCCTCCTTCAGCTATAACGCCTTTGCCCATATTATTTTCGCCTGTAGCGAATCTATTGCCGACCAATTGGCGGAACAGAAGGTGCGGAAGAAGAAAATTATTGTCCAGTCCACAGGTATTGATGAAGAGCGTTTTCAGTTTTCCGCTCAGGATCGCCAGGAGATCCGCGAGCAATACGGGATAGCTGAGCAGGATATCCTGGTGGGGAATATTTCTTTTTTACGGGAATATAAAGGGCATCAATTTATTGCCCGTACAGCAGCATCCATGCCGGAAAAATATAAATTTATGATTGTCGGCGGTGGCAACGGGCGTACAATTTTGGAGAAAGATATTGCTGAGGCAGGTGTTGGAGATCGGTTCATTCTCACCGGTCATCGGGAAGACCCGGAGCGTTTTTTTTCAGCCCTGGATATCATCTTCTTTTCCTCCTATGAAACCGAAGGCATTTCGCAGTCCTTTATCCAAGGCCTGCTCTACGGCATTCCCCTGCTGGTCTGCCGGACCCCTTCCCTTCTCGAACCCTTAGAGTTTGTCAAGCAATACCAATCTGTTGATTATAACGATCTGGCAGCGTCCAAGGCAGGTTTACTCAAGCTATCTGAACATCTCCGGAGAAATGAGGAGGATATTCAGCAGCAACGGCAAGATATTGCCGGAAAATACGGGCTCACGGCAATGGTTGAAAATATCATCCGGGTCTATAGTGGATACGGTATTGAGGTTTAGACGTGTTCTCTTGTCACCGGATTGATCAATAAAAATGGAGACTGCCTCGTGGCGAAAAAATTGATTTGGACAGCGGCAAGAGCGGCGTCAAGATGCGTCAAGAGCAAGGTGCGTAGTAAATCGTTCGTGATCTTTTGTAACATGACAGAGATGGACAGAACAAATAAGTGTGGTACAGTGTTATCATAAAATGATCTCTATAAACGGCTGAAGGAGAAAGCTAGCTGTCAATGCATAAAAAATTGAAAAAGAAAAAAAATACGATGGAGCTCCTTGCTCCGGCAGGGAGCTTCCCTGCCTTTGAAGCAGCCCTAGAAGCCGGTGCTGACGCAGTATACGTGGGTGCTCCAGGTTTCAACGCCCGTGCCCTGAGCCGGGATTTCTCCTTTGCCGAAATAGGTTCCATGATTCGCCAGGCCCGTAAACAGGGAGTCAAACTGTACATTGCTATGAACAGTCTGGTGAAGGAATCTGAACTGCCTGCGGCCTTGGAAGCCCTTTCCTGTTTTGAGGCATTGCGCCCTGATGCCCTGATTATTCAGGATCTGGGCCTCCTTTACCTTGCTCGGACCTGGTTCCCGAACTTGTCCCTGCATGCCTCCACCCTGATGTCGGTCCATAATTCCCTTGGAGCAGAAGAGCTGACCAAGCTGGGATTTGAGCGGGTCGTCCTGGCTCGTGAGCTGACCATCGATGAAATGGCCACGATTCACCGGAAAACCAGCGCTGAGCTGGAGGTCTTTATCCACGGAGCTATGTGCTTCAGTTATTCCGGGCTCTGTCTTTTTTCCAGCATGCACGGAGGAAAATCAAGCCTGCGTGGCCAATGCGTCCAGCCTTGTCGCCGCCATTATTCTTGGCAACGCCCGGTAAACAGACAGCCCCCCCTCTCATAGCGGGGAAAATCAAAAACAAAAGAGCGGTTCAGAAGCTGGCTATCTTTTTTCCATGAACGATCTTTGCGGAATCGACATGCTCCCTGAAATGCGGGATGCCGGTGTTAGCTGCCTTAAGATCGAAGGGCGATTAAAGAGCGCTCAATACGTAGCCAACACGGTGGCCGCCTACCGAATGGCTCTTGACTCCTTGGATGAACCAGATGCTGTGCAAGAAAAGATTTTACAGGAGGCCCATAAACTTCTTGATGAGGCAATGGGCAGAAAACGATCCAGTGGCTATCTGCTCTCGGAAAAACCGTCCGAGGCAACAACACCTTCCCAATCCGGCAACAGCGGCAGGATGCTTGGCCGGATCAAAGGAATGCAACAGGAACGAACCAGGGACGGGAAGAATAAGTTAACCCTTCAAATCCTCCTTGCTGCCCAAGTGAGCGAAGGAGACCGACTTCGTCTTCATGATGAACAGAGTGGCAATCGCTTCAGTTTTACCCTGCGCTCCCTACAAGTTGGGGGGCAACGCCGAAAAACCGCTCATGCTGGCCAAAAAGCGCAGTTTTCCTTGTTGGTTGAAAGAAAAGCGCAGGTCCATCGTCATTTCCAGGGTACGCTGTTTAAAGTGGATGTAGGTTCCCGGATTACAGCCGAACGAAGCGGGCATAAACGGCGGGAAAAGCTCTCCACCCATAAGGTAGTCGCGGATAAAGGAAAGGTAGAGGACATCCTTGCCCAATTGGCCTGGAAGCGAGGGCCGGTTACCCTTAAGCTCTCTGATAAAGGGCAAGGAAAAAGAGGCAAAACGGGAGGACGTCGCCCTGCGCAAAAGGAACCGCCTTGGTGGGTAGCCGTGGCAAAGCTTGGAGATCTTCGGCACCGGATGCCCGTACGGCCAGCCCGTTTTCTGGTTCCGTTCAATCGGGAAAACATCCGTCAGCTCGATCAATTTGCTGATA
Organism: Candidatus Electrothrix aarhusensis; assembly: GCA_004028505.1. Classification (GTDB taxonomy): domain Bacteria; phylum Desulfobacterota; class Desulfobulbia; order Desulfobulbales; family Desulfobulbaceae; genus Electrothrix; species Electrothrix aarhusensis. Next base: position 10,716 of record MTKO01000115.1, on the reverse strand, counting down.
AAATTAAAAAATACAGTTCCCGAGTTCTCTGGTGTCTCCCTCCTATTCTCCACGAAGCAGATCTGGATTGGGCGCAACAGGCTCTCAGAAAACTCAGTGAAAAAGGCTATACCCGTTTCTCCTTGGGCCATTTCTCACAATACGGGCTTTTTCTTCCTCTCATAGAAGGCCTCAAAGATTATAGTCCTGAGTTGTACGGCAACTATACTCTCAACCTGCTTAACTCGGCAGCTCTCCAAGCAGCAGCTCATCTTGGCTATCAGGGAGCACTTTTTTCCCTTGAAAGCGAAGGGGATAACTTTGCCTCCGCCCTCCATCATTATACACGACAAACGTCAGAGAGGAGAGTAAGAAGAAATGAAAGCAGGAATATACCTCCAAAAATACAGGTGGGTGTTTATGCCTATGGCTATCCGCCCCTCTTCACAGCCCGCCTGGACAGTACCCATTTTCGCTATCAGCAATCCCTTGCAAGCCCGCAGGAGGAATACTTTACCTTAGAGCATAAGGACGGCTTGACAACAGCCCGGGCTATGCAGCCATTTTCCCAGCTCCAGCAACGGCAAGAGCTTGTCAGCATGGGTGCTGATTTCCTCTTGCTTGACCTGAGCAACGGTGCAATCAGTCGGGAAGCGGCAGCACTGAGCAGCCTCTTAAACCACGGCGAGCCACGGAAAACAGGGAAAGGAAAACAGCCTGCAATCATGCGGGGTAATTTTGACGGTGTTTTGGTGTGAGAAGGATATGACAGCAGGACCAGTAGCTGTACTTGGCGGGCAGGGCTTGGGGGATAACCTCTTGGAGATGGTCCTGCTGGAAAACGCCCGTCGAGCCGGTTTGCAGGTCACCATGTTTTGCAGCCGCATGTGCGAGCTGCACAACTGGTTTCCTCAGCATCGGATCGCCCCGACGCTGCAACCGGAAGCGGTTGACCATGCTCTTGCTGGCTTTCAGTTGATCCTTTTTCCCAAGGCCCCGTGGCCGGGGATTGAGCGGGCTATTGCGGAAAACTGGATAAACTATGGGCGACTGTATCGAAAAAATGCTAACCGAGCCGAAGATATGGCTTATATCAGCGGCCGAATTTTCAAGCTGACCGAGCCTACCCCGTTCAGTGGCATCAGGCCGCCTGCCCCATTACAGCATCGAAGATATGAGCAACGGATCTGTATTCACCCCACAAGTGCCGAACTCAGCAAAAATTGGCTTCCTCAGCGCTTTTTGACTCTGGCAGAACGTTTACAGACCAAGGGGTTTGAACCGGTGTTTATCATGAGCGCAGCTGAGCAGGAGGATTGGCAACCGACCATTAATGATCGTTTCCCCTTACATAGCTTTGCAGGGGTGGATCAATGCGCTGCCTTTCTCTATGAGTCTGGTTTTTTCATCGGCAATGACTCCGGTGGCGGCCACTTGGCTTCCTGTCTGGATATTCCTGTCTTGAGTATTCACGGACGAAAAGGCAAGTCTCGTGTTTGGCGACCGGGCTGGGGACAGGTTGAGGTTGTCACCCCTCTTCTCAACGTGATCGGCGGTTCTCTGCGCCAACACCTCTGGAAGTATTTCCTTTCAGTGTCAGCTGTGGAGCGGGGTTTTGAACGCCTGACCAGCAGGGCTCAAAAAACGGCAGATGATTAAGATTACTGAGGCGATATATTATATATTAATGTAGTAAGTCTCTGGCGGAGATTATTCGAGCTACTGCCTGTTGATTTTGAGAAGTTATGCCTAAGTTTCCTTGATCCTTGGATTAGGGTCGGTAAAGGCTGGATTGATTTGACCAGACGACATCTCAAGCCCTGAATCCCTGTTTGGTGTTCAGGGCTTTTTTGGATTCGACTATGGTTGGTAATGAGAATGAGGGCGTCTAACTACTTTCATAAATTATGATGACTTGTCTTTCGAATCGACCTTATTAGTCCCTATAAGTCAGTCCACTGGCATCGCAAAAAGGAGAAGAGGTATCATGGAAATTATCAAAGCAGTAGATCGTCATTTTTCCGATTTTGGGTGGTTACAAACCTATTGGCTTTTCTCCTTCTCCAATTTTTATGATCCCCAGAATATCCAACTCGGCGCGTTAAGGGTTTTTAATGATGATATCGTTGAACCTGATGGCGGGTTTGCAACCCATCCCCATGAGGAGATGGAAATTATAACCATTGTTCTGCAAGGTGAGATCACCCATGAAGACAGCATGGGTAATAAAACCGTTATCAGGGCGGGCGATGTGCAGCGGATGTCTGCGGGCACCGGCCTGACTCATTCAGAATATAATCTTGGCAAAGAAGCGGTCTTTTTTTATCAGATTTGGATTTTGCCGGATACAGCAGGGCTCGAACCCACCTATGCTCAGAAAACCTATGATGCTAGCCAATGGCAGAACAAATTGCTACCGGTTGCATCTGGGCAGGATATTCCAGAAGCAGTTACTTTTCATACCGATGCCACCATTTATCGTTGTCAGCTGGATCTAGGAGAAGAGGTGGTTCATGATTGTGCTGACGGGCGCTGCGTCTTTCTTTATCTGACCGAGGGGAGTCTCTCCGTGAACGGGCAGGAGGTGACGGCGAGAGATCAAGTTCGTGTTAAAACGGCTGAGCAGCTTGTTATTAAGGGGCGGGAGCTGTCTGATTTTGTTTTGATTGATGTTCCTGGTCGTAATGATTGAGATTTGTTCGGTTGTATCAATTGTTGAGGTGGAGAAGAAGTTGCGGGGGGCGGGTTATGGCGGATGCTCTTGGAATATTGTAGATTTGTAGGGGAGTACTCCCGATTTATTAATTTCACCGCACCTTTCCAAGGTGCTGTAAATATTATAATAACAGGCATAAGTTGGCTTATGGAAGCAGAGAAGCACTAAGCACTAAGTTTCGGTAATTTTTTGGCTAATGCAGCCAATGGTTTTACAGGTACTTATTCAGCGATTAAGAATCAGGGAATGCTCCCACTGAAACTTCCTCCTGAAATCAAACAAGGCCGTTATCGTGCGGTGGTTATTATTGAAGAATACCCTGCCAGAAAAAGAACAAAGAAAGCGATTCGTTTTCCAGCATTTGATACTGAGCCGGTAGATCCGAAAAATAATTTTAGGCGCGAGGAGTTGTATTAACTTCCCTTGATACTTTGGTGCAGTAGACAACGTATTTCTTTACTTGTCTGATTTCGTTGCACTCAAAAAAACCAGCGCAACTACGCATTCGATGACCAGTAAGATTAAATTAAGAATGAGCATTTGGTACAAACTATCTCTGATCAGTGGATTGACGCCACTAATGGTCGGATGCCTTATCTTTTTTGGATGGTTGGGTACACGGTTGATTGGCTTATTTTTGCGGGAATATATAACATAATGGCAGGTTTGGCATTATTTCTCTTCGGCCTTGTGTGTTTGTTTGTGTATGGTCAAAAAGAGCGAAAATCAGGTAATGCCTATCCTGTGAAAAAAGCGCTTATATCATTAGCTCTTCTTCTATTTAATTTTCCAGCTGCCGCGTTGGCTCTTTATTCTGTTCAATATGTTATGAGTACCAGTGTGGTTACAGTCCAAAATAATTCTTCATTTGAAGTAATTGATTTAGTCCTAACCGAAAAAGATTTCTCTTACCCTTTTTCACCAGTTGGCCCAGGTCAAGAAATTATCGAATATTTCCATTTCAAGTCTGAAAGCTCCGTAGATTATAGGCTCACCTTAAATGGTTCTATCAAAGAAGGAATAATATTCGGTTACGTTTCTAATGGAACAGGCGAGAATGCCACTCTAGTAATTAAGAAAGATGGCACTGTTGAAACGAGAGGAGGGAGCCGATTCTGATGCGAAAAAACACCAGACACTGTCTGTCGAATTTAATCAACTAAATGATTTTAAACTCTATCTCCCCACAGAAGAACTGCGTACCAAAATCGAAAGGGAGAAATTGCATCTGCGTTTCCAGATGGAACATCCTGAAAAAGAACAGAAGAATAAAGGTATTCATTAATGCACGATACAAAAAATAACCTGTTTCCCAAAAAGTCAACAATCCTTGTCGCCCTGCTAGCAGCCCCTCTCTTTCTCTCTCCATTACCCGCCATAGCCCAATCCGACACCACCCCCAGTGAGCTGGATGCCGTTCTTGAAGGCTTTGAGGAAGAGGCAGCAAAACAGGCCCCTGCGAATGAACTGGATTCCGTGTTGGAGGGCTTTGGCGATGAAACTGGTGACCATTCCGCTGAGGACTCGTCTGACCAAGCCCTTAATGCCGTGCTGGATGGTTTTGAGAGAGAGGATCAGGCTGATTTACAGGAGCAAGCGGAAGGAACATCTTCCTGGCTTCCGGCCTGGCTCAGCATAGACGGCTGGCTTCAGTTCGGCACCACCTATACTATCGCCCATGACGCACCGACAGACGGGAAAACCGACTGGCGTGGTTTTTCCAAGGCCCGCACTGATCTCCAGATCGACCTTGATGCCCGCTTCTCCGATTCCTGGTCAGCCAAGGTGGGCGCAAAAGGTTTTTATGACGGGATTTATTCGCTTCAAGGCCGGGATGAATACACCAGCTACGTCCTTGATGAGTATGAGGATGAATTGGAATTGCGCGAAGCCTATGTGCAGGGAAAGCTCACATCCAAGCTGGATCTCAAGGCGGGACGTCAGATCGTGGTTTGGGGCAAGTCAGATAATATCCGGGTCACTGATGTGCTCAATCCCCTGGATATGCGCGAACCCGGCATGACCGACATTGAAGATCTTCGCCTCCCCTTGGCCATGACCAAGCTGGATTATTATTTTGACAACTGGGAACTGTCCGGTATAGCCATCCACGAGATCCGCTTTAACAAGATGCCAGTTTACGGGTATGATTTCTACCCGGCTGAGGAGCCCATGCCCCCGGCTGATGAACCGGATAACTCCCTGGAAAACACTGAATGGGCACTTTCCCTCAGCGGTATATTCACCGGCTGGGATCTTGACCTCTATTATGCCCGTATTTTCAATGACTTCCCTCACCTGGAATATGTTTTATTCGACGACGATTCCACAGAGATACAGCAAAAGCACGAACGTCTGCATATGTTCGGTTTCGCCTATAACAAGGCCTTGGGTAACTGGTTATTGAAAGGTGAAGGGGCCTTGCTGAACCGGGTGCATTACACCAACCGGCCCGGCACCGGCTATACCCGTCTTGATGTACTTGCGGGAGCAGAGTATTCCGGGTTTAACGAGACCACAATTTCCCTGGAGATTGCCAATCGCCATATCAATAATCACCGGCCCTATTTGGAAGAATACCCGGATGGCGTGTTACAGGATATGTATCAGCTGGCTTTTCGTTATAATCGAGATTTCCTCAATAACACCCTGAGTCTTAGCCTGTTGGTCATGATTTACGGGCCTTCCGACGCTGACGGTGCTTTTGAGCGGCTGGCTCTGGATTATGATCTGACCGATACCATCACTGTGCGCGGTGGAGCAGTGCTCTATCAATCAGGTGATCTTCTTACTATGCAGGAGGTCGGAGATAATGATCGAGTATTTGCCGAGCTTCGCTACTCGTTTTAATTCCAGAAAGATTGATGATTGATGGTCACGCGGGGCAGAAAAAATCAGAGCATCTTTTTGGCGTCATCCAGATATTGCTTAATGGCGGTGATATCGTCTGCGGTTATTTCAAAGGCATAATTGCAGCCGCTGCATTTTATGTGGCTGTCCGGGCTCAGCTCCTCTGATGGGATTTTTGTTGCGGTTGAACAATTGCCGCAGGATATGACGAGTGCTGCGTTGGCATTATCATCGATTTCAAAATCGATTTTGGGTTTTGCAGGCTTATTTTCCATCAGAGAGTACCTTTTGCTTGAGATTGAGGTTGCGTCGTTTTGAGCGAGAAGTGCGTTCACCTATTTTAAAATTTTTTTCATAGAAAAGATAAGAGACCGAACTTGCTCAGCTCTATTATTTGCAGATGTAATATCTATACAATGCATGGAACTGATTTGGCGAGGTATCTCATTTGGCTTTATATTATATAAAACAGGAATAATGAAAAACTTGTTTCCAGCGTGTTTCTTTCTATTAAAAGCTTGTATGATTTCTTTCTTCAGATATTGAGATTTCAGGGAATCTTGCGTGAGTATCAAAATAAATACTGTGCATTTATTGATTGCTTCCAGCAAAACCGTGCTCCATATATCATCTTCTAACAACTCTGCATTTTCACAACATGATCCTATATTGTTCTTCATCAACTCATTGCTGAAAAACGAAGCTATTTTTTGATGTACAGATAAAGAGCTTATGAAGACACTCCTATCATGTACTTTGATTTTTGCCAAAGGGCCATTATTGTACTCGGGGATATTTCGAGAAATATTGATATGTCTTTTTACTGAAGACATGAATTTTTCTTCAGTAAAAGGTTTGAGCAGGTAGCTGTCAGCGCCTTTAAAGTAAAACTCTTGGAATTCATCAGCAGATAAGCGCCCTGACATGACGATCACTTGCGTTCGCTTTCTTTGGTCTGTTAAAAATTCCAGGAGCCCGATACTCGCCTCCTTATTGCCATCCTCTAAGTAAATGTCCAGTAAAACAAGATCAATTTCTCGTCCTTGAAGGGGGAAAGCATCCAGAGCTTTTTCTGCATCTTCCGCAGAGATAAAAAAGTGGACCTCAAAAAGCTTTGGATCAAAAAGCTTTTCAATAATTTTATGCATGAATTTACTATCATCAACTGCAACGATTAAATATTTCATTGACACCCCACCGTTGTGGATTTCCGTGAGAATAAGTTTCGTATGTTTCCGATATGCTTTTAACGAAGTTGACGCACCTTGCGCGTTACTGATTTTCAACAAAACTCCCTCTAAACTCTATAATCGCACGGCGTTCCATGCCTTTTAGAACTCCTGGAGAGTTCCCGGAGAGTTTGAGGGCAAGCTTGCCCAGGAACGAGAGAAGAAACCTTCAAGCCTGAGTTACCTCTTGCTTGTAGCGAATATACCCTATTTTCTCCTCTTTTTCATGACAAATCAAAATGTTAATTTTTCCCAGGAAAGCCTAACTAAAAATGCACGAAATATTTCCTGGATTTTTTTTCCGCAGTCGGCACATAATGTGTCTCTTTCGATTTTTTTTACTCATTCATGGTCCTATCCAGAATAGTATCTTTGCCAAAAAAAACGTCGTCCCTTTCCGGGTAATCAAGCAAGTAATGCAGTCCCCGTGACTCTCTCCGTAGAGATGCACTCTTGATGATCAGGTCAGCCATAAGAACAATATTGCGAAGCTCAATCAGGTCTGGAGTGAGCAGGTAATTATAAAAATGCTCTTTGGTTTCAATGAGAATCGGACGCATACGCCGTTCTACAAGTTGAAGCCGCTTTTTACTGCGTACGATGCCAACATAATTCCACATCAGGCGTCGGATCTGGTCCCAGTTATGGCTGATCAAAACGTTCTCTTCAATAGACCGAGCCCTACCCGTCCGCCAGTCCTGGACTGACCTGCGTTCCTGATCGGCTATTTCAAGCCAATGCTTTTTGACCCATTGTGCTGCCCGGTGAGCGAAAACCACCGCTTCCAGCAGGGAATTACTGGCTAGGCGATTCGCCCCGTGTAACCCTGTGCAGGCAGTTTCGCCAAGAGCAAGAAGATTATTAACCGAGCTGACACCCCATTTATCTGTCAGTACGCCGCCGCACATGTAATGTGCCGCCGGTACCACCGGGATAGGCTCCTGACTGATATCAACCCCGTATTTTTTACAAGTCCCGTAGATAGTCGGGAAACGGTGCTCCAGAAAAGCCCGACCCTTATGCATAATATCCAGGTAGACACAGTCTGCACCGCTTTTTTTCATCTCCGTATCAATGCCACGGGCAACAGCATCTCTTGTAGCCAAATCCCCTCGCTGGTCGTATTGACGCATAAACGGCTGCCCTTTTTTATTAATAAGGACGCCGCCCTCCCCTCGTACGGCTTCAGAAACAAGAAAATTTTTCACCTTTGCATTGAAAAAACAGGTCGGATGAAATTGGACAAACTCTAAATCAGCAACTCTTGCGCCAGCACGGTACGCCATAGCAACACCATCGCCTGTGGCGATATCAGGATTTGTGGTGTACAAGTATACCTTACCACTGCCACCTGTGCAGAGCACGGTCACCCCTGCTCTCCACGTCTCTACCTCACCGGTTGTCCGGTTCAATACGTAGGCCCCGATACAGCGATCTTTACCATTGGTAGATTTCTTTGTGGCCTTGGATTCCAGCAGGAGATCAACGGCCATATGATTTTCCAATATTTCAATCTGCTCATTAGCCTGCACTTGGGCCAGTAAGGCGCGTTCAATTTCTCTGCCGGTCATATCCTTAGCATGTGCAACTCGCCGAGCTGAATGTCCACCCTCCATCCCAAGGTCAAACTCTTCACCTGCCTGTCCTTGCTGAAAACTCACCCCAAGATCGACCAGCTCACGAACGCGCCCTGCTCCCTCTTCCACCACAGTCTGGACAATTTCACGATTACAGAGGCCGTCTCCTGAAATGAGCGTATCCTGGATGTGATCCTCCAGTCGATCATGCTTTGAGAGCACAGCTGCTATTCCTCCTTGAGCAAGATTCGTTGCTGTGTCCGCACTTTGTTTTTTGGTCACCAAAGTAACACGAGCAAAGGAGGACACCTTGAGGGCAAAGGAAAGTCCTGCTACACCGCTGCCGATAATAAGTATATCTGTCAAAAACATAGCTCGTTTCTTTAGAGAAAAATTTAATCAAGGAGGAGAAAAGCTTACTTGTTCAACGAGTTTTTTTGCGAGGTAAAAACTAGCACAGGGGATTGGTGAGGAAATGTTTCACGTGAAACATAAAAAATATTCACCACTCTCTCAGAGTAGTGTAGTATACTCGGAAAGATGAAGATCAACAATCGACATTCTATCCTGTTAAGCTGTTTTTTTTCATAAACCGGGTAGTGAGATCTCGGTTTGTTGTTTATATAATATGTACTTTTTTTCATATTGTAGCAAGAATATCGTAAGCCAACAAAAAAAGAGGTCTGTATTTCTGATGAAGTCAAAAATAGTTGTACTTGCAAACCAAAAAGGTGGCGTAGGGAAAACGACCACAGCAATTAACCTTGCTGCTATCTTGGCAACAAAAGGAAAAAAGATATTGCTTGTTGATTCAGATCCTCAGGGAAATGCATCAAGCGGCGTTGGACTGTTTAATACAGACCCGGAAAAACATCTCTATAATTGCTATATGGGGTCCCCGAGTACGATAGACTGTATTCAAAGCACGAGTATCAAGAATTTATCTATTCTTGCGGCATCCATAGATTTAGCTGGCATTGAGATTGAACTGATTGCAAAAGAAAATCGAGAGAAACAACTCCGAAGGATTCTCAAAGAAGTTCGAGAACTCTACGATTATATTATTGTTGACTGCCCCCCTTCTCTCGGACTCTTGACAATTAACGGCTTGACAGCAGCGGATTCCGTTCTTATACCCATGCAATGTGAATACTTTGCTATGGAGGGCTTGGCTCAGCTGATCGATACTATTCGCAAAGTGAAGAAAAGCTTAAATAGGGGACTGTATATTGAAGGTTTATTGATGAGCATGTTTGATCAACGGAACCGTCTGACCCATAAAGTCGCAGGCGAAGTAAAAAAACACTTTAAAGATCAGGTCTTCAAAACAATTATCCCGAGGAATGTGCGACTGAGCGAAAGTCCCAGCCACGGTAAGACGATTATTGAGTACGATAAGAACTGCGCCGGTGCCAAGGCCTTTGATCAGCTTGGCAATGAGTTCTTACGAAGAAACAGGAAAACGCAATGAGTTCAAAAAACGTGTTGGGCAGAGGAGTTGCCGCGCTTCTGCCGGATGATCTGTCACTAGATGAAGAATCAAAATTTTTCTTTTGTGATATAGACAAGATAGAAGCAAACCCTCATCAGCCTCGGAGTAATTTTAACGAGGAAAAGCTCAAGCAATTAGCAGAATCTATTCGCGAAAGAGGTATCATTCAGCCGCTTCTCGTAAGCAGCAATGGCGGTAATCGGTATCAACTGATTGCAGGCGAACGTCGCCTCAGAGCTGCCCGTCTGATAGGCGAAGAAGAAGTGCCTGTGGTTATCATGGATACCAGCGGTGATGACGAGACATTAGAGTTAGCTCTGATAGAAAATATTCAACGCCAGGATCTCAATCCTATTGAAGAAGCTATCGCCTATGCCCGCCTTATTGAGGAGTTTCGTTTGACGCAGGAAGAAGTTGCCCGTAAAGTAGGAAGAAAACGTTCTACGGTGACCAATACACTCAGGCTGTTGAAACTTCCATCCTCGATGCAAAATGACGTAGCAAGCGCATTGATTTCCGAAGGACATGCGAGGGTACTCCTTCGTCTGAAAGATGATCCTCTTCATATGCAGGAGATCAGGGACCGTATTCTGAAAGAGGATCTTTCTGTTCGCCAGACCGAAAATCTCTGTCGCCAAGCAGTCCAGAAAAAGAAGCCCGCTGTAAAAAAAGAAAAAACACAGGATGGATTACCGGTTGCCTACTGTCGATCTTTATCAACACAGTTAACCAATCATTTTCATACCAAAGTAAAAATTATTCAAAACGGAACACGCGGTAAACTGGAAATTGAGTATTACTCCCCTGACGATCTTGACCGTTTGATCAGTTTAGTGTCTGATAGAAAGATTGAGAAATAACTCGGAGAAAAAA
>MTKO01000114.1 GCA_004028505.1 Candidatus Electrothrix aarhusensis | reverse complement strand
CCCTGAGAGTACTGGTGTGTTCAACCATGATGTTCCATGTGGTTCATGTAATATTTGCTGCCGTAGCGGGTATAACATCTATGTTGATTCAGAGGAAACAAAGCGTTTTCCAGAGGCGATTCTTGACAAAGAAGAAGACCGACTAATGCTTCCTTTTGCGGAAGATGGAAAAACATGTAGTAAGTTAGTTAACGAAAAGTGTTCTATATATTCAGAACGGCCTAAAACTTGTCGCGCATATGATTGCAGGGGTATGTTTTTTACGGGCCTTATTCCTTCGCCAGAAAAAGATCAACAAGAATTGGAGGATTTACTTGCTCACCGAATGTATACAAGATTTAAGACAGATAAAGATGAAACTGTTTTTCGTATTCTTAAAATGTCTGGGCAAAATTTAGCGGGTACCATCAATTCAACATCACATGATACTTTTTCAAAACTGACCGGATTACCAACTGAAGCAATTGCAATGTTGCTAAACACTCCTGAAGGTGCATCAATACTCGCGATTAGTATAGCTATAAAAAATTATAGTACGATTGAAAAAACGATCCAAATGTTGGATAGCATGCCTGATGACATACGAGAGCAGTTGGCAATGTCTTTGGCAAAACAAGGAACGCTACCTTAGCAATAGACAATATCACTGTCACTGGTATTGATCCATGTCATGATTGCGCCAAAGGAAGAGGAGAATAATGAGACCAAACGAAATCATCAAGCTCCTTGATCTTAAACCCCACCCCACCGAAGGCGGCTATTTTCGCAGGATCTACGAGTCTGACCAGCGTTGCGACACGGAAAACGGCAGCAGAATGCTCCTGACCTCCATATATTATATGCTGACCAAGGACAGCCCAGTCGGCTTTTTGCACAAAAACAAATCGGATATTATCCATTTTCATCACCTCGGCGCATCCATCAAATACACCATTGTTTCTCCGGACGGCGTGCTTTCCGAGAAAATTCTCGGCCCTGATATAGCTCACGGCCAAACCCTGCAATTACTGGTGCCGGGCGGCTGGTGGAAGGCATCGCGGATATACGCAGGTATCTGTGATTATGGACTCATTAGCGAGGCAGTTTCACCAGGCTTTGAATATATAGACAATGAAATCGCCACCGAGGAGTTGGCTCAGCAGCTTTTCCCGGATATCAAACCGCAACTGGACGATTTCATTAAACCGAACTGCATGACTTTTCAAAAATAAAAACATTACCAATGCCATCACTTATGATTGCTAACATACTATGAATCAAAACAGATTGCTTGATGCAAATATTAACCGTTCAGCTGAAGGACTGCGGGTTTTAGAGGACATTGCCCGCTTCAGCCTTGATAATCAAAAGCTTTCCTCAGCCATCCGCAGCCTGCGCCACAGGGTGCGGGACCTGTTCAAAGGCCGGGAGCACACCTTGCTGTCTGCAAGAGACTCAGTCGCCGATGTAGGCCAAATGACCTCGCAGCAGAGTACTGGCGACCAGCGACGGGGGCTGAAGGATACCGCGCTATCTAATTTCAAGCGAGTGCAGGAAGCAGCTAGAAGTATTGAAGAAATTCTCAAAACAAACGGGGAGTACCATGCTGGCAAGAGTGTGGAAGAGTTGCGCTTTTCCGTGTACGAACTTGAAGCGGAGTTGATCTCGTTTTTCAACCGTGGACTGCCTGTCGGGATTTACGGCATTTTAGGTGAAAAATTTTCCTTGGGTCGCAGTAACATAGACGTGGCCCGCCAGATGGTGGAGGCCGGAGTGTCGGTGCTCCAGTACCGGGAAAAACTCAAAGATAAGAGTATCAAGACTATTTATGAGGAATGTCTAACCATCCGGCAGATTACCCGAGATGCCGGTGTGCCCTTTATCATCAACGATTATGTGGATATCGCCCTGATGGTCGAAGCGGACGGGGTTCACCAGGGGCAAGATGACATGCCGATCAAGGCTCTGCGCAAGATTGCCCCGGATATGCTGATCGGCTGCTCCACCCATTCCCCAGAGCAGGCCCGGCAGGCCATTGAGGATGGAGCGGACTATCTCGGGGTTGGCCCTATATTCACCACTCAGACCAAGGAGGATGTCTGCGCCGCAGTAGGGCTGGAATATCTGGAGTACGTGGTCAAAAATCACGATATTCCCTTTGTGGCTATTGGTGGAATAAAACGTAATAATTTGCCGCAGATTATGGCAGGTGGGGCAAAGACTGTCTGTCTGGTTACCGAAATCATCGGTGCCGAGGATATCGGCAAACGGATGAAAGAAATTCTGGAAATTTTTAACTCAGGAGAAAAAATATGAGAGAGTATACCACCCAAATGGATGCGGCTGGCAAGGGCATTGTGACCCCGCAGATAGCCGAGGTGCTGAAAAACGAGACTATTTCTCAAGAGCTTCTCATGGAGCGTGTGGCCAAGGGACATATTGCGATCCCGGCCAATCGGAACCATACCAACTTACGGGCTGCCGGAGTTGGTGAAGGACTGACGACCAAGATCAATGTCAATCTGGGCGTGTCCAAGGATGTTTGTTCCTTTGACGGCGAGATGAAAAAAGCCGAGCTTGCCTTGAAATTCAAGGCTGATGCAATCATGGATCTCAGTGTCTCCGGTGACACCGAGGGCTTCAGGAAGCGATTGGTCAAGGATATCCCGGTAATGATCGGTACGGTTCCCATTTACGATACCCTGACTCGAACCGGCAAGGCCACTGAGGATCTCACCATAGAAGATTGGTTCAAGACCGTAGAAATCCATGCGGAAAACGGTATTGACTTTATCACTATCCATGCTGGCCTGACCAGTAAATGCGTGCAAAGTATCACAACGAATCCACGTCTCTGCGGCATTGTCAGCCGGGGCGGTTCCATCCTCTTTGAGTGGATTAAAAAAACCGGGACGGAAAATCCTTTTTATGAGCATTTTGACCGTCTACTGGATATTTGTGAAAAACACGATGTTTGTATCAGTCTGGGCGACGGGCTGCGGCCAGGAGCCATTAAAGACTCCACCGATGCACCTCAGATTGAAGAGTTGATCACCCTGGGTGAGCTAACCAAGCGAGCTTGGGAACGTAAAGTGCAGGTAATGATTGAGGGCCCCGGCCATGTGCCTCTGCATGAGGTAGAGATGAATATGAAACTCCAGAAAAAGCTCTGCCATAATGCTCCGTTTTATGTGCTCGGACCCTTGGTCACAGATATCGCACCGGGTTACGATCATATCACCTCAGCTATCGGCGGGGCATTGGCAGCCATGCATGGAGCTGATTTTCTTTGCTATGTTACCCCGGCAGAACATCTGCGCCTGCCCTCTATTGAAGATGTGAAAGAGGGGATCATCGCCTCCAAGATTGCAGCCCATGCTGGCGATCTGGCCAAAGGCATCCCCGGAGCCATTGACCGCGATAATGCCATGAGTAGGGCGCGGGGAAAACTGGACTGGGAAGGTCAATTCGAGCAAGCTCTTGATCCTGAAAAAGCCCTGACTTATCGGGATTCCTCCAGACCTAAAGATGGCGGCGATGTCTGCACCATGTGTGGTGATTTCTGCGCTGTGAAACGGGTGGAAGGATTGCTGTAGTTTTTTAAAGCCGACTGCCGGAGTGGGTAATCCGTTTCCGGCAGTCGGTCTATGAAGTAGTGTTTTTCAAACTCGTATTTTTCCATCCAATCCTGAAAAGAGCCCCTCCTTTCTCAATCTTCAGCTGACTGAACTGCCCTTTAAACTGCCTTTCCCCACTTCCCTAAACAGGCTGGACGTAGTCGTCGAGCAATCAATCTCCCGGTAAAAAGGTGCGCATGCCCCCTCCCCTGCTGATTGCGGTCTATTCATATCTTCCTTAATCTCCCTTAAGCAACTTTCTAAAAATACCTTTGGACATCCGTTCAAATTTATTATACAATTTTTTAAAAACTAACTTCGGGGCTGCTGGATAAATAGCTTCTTTTTCGTTTTTTCACAACGTGGAACAGGAATCATACAGGTTCATTTATTATGGACATACTAATCCCTACAAAGAAGAGCAGGGGCATAATCAGAAACAAGGTGAGTTGGATATGAGCAGCGATGAGCCTCGTCCTCAAAACATCAGGGTTGGGCAACGTATAAAACTCGCACGATGTCAATCCTGGGATGAAAGCTTCCATATTTTTGATGAAGAGTCCGCTTTTGCCATAGAGATGGCTTTAGCTACGGGGCGACCTCTCTTGGTGCGTGGAGAACCTGGCAGCGGCAAGAGTCAGTTAGCTCGAGCTGCTGCGCAGGAGCTTGATCGTTATTTTATCGCTGAAAGTATTACTGTTGCCTCTGAAGGGCGAGACCTTCTTTGGAAGTATGATCCGGTGGCTCGTCTCAGTGAGGCCCAAACGCAAGCTGCGGAATCGGCTATGAGGCAACAGCGAAGAACTTCCCGTCGGGAAGGGAAAGAAATGCAGATGCCCATTGCTGAAACTTTATCCGACCAACAATCTGATACTACCAGGAAAAAGAAGATTGCTCGCCATAGAAAAAAGAAGCCGTCCCGACCGAGTAACAAAAATATTTATCAGCTCACCCGGAGTACTGTTCCAAAAAAGATTGATCGGATTGAGATCCCTGGGGTAAAAGATAAAAATTACGGCCTACATCCAGGGAACTTTATCAGCCCTGGGGTTATGTGGTGGGTTTCTGATTGCGTATCTGCTTATAGGCAGTATAAGCGATGTCATTACCCCTTTTATACACCAGGATTTCTTTATGAGGAAAACGATGAGCTTGAGACAGCGGAGCGCGGTTTTGTCCTGCTGATTGATGAAATTGACAAGGCTGACTCCTCCCTGCCTAATACCCTCCTTGAAGTGCTGGGCAACGGTGGCTTTCATATCCCCATGCTTGATGAGTCTGTCGGTATGGCATCTGGAATAAAGAAGCCCTTGGTGATTATTACAACTAACGAGGAAGAAGAACTACCTGCCGCTTTTGTCCGACGTTGCCTGGTTCTCAATCTCCATTTTGATGACAAGGAGTATCTCCGTAGCTGGTGGCAACAGCAAATGGAAAACGTATCATTCCCCATCACCTCTGATGATTTTTCTCAAGAAAAGACTCTCATTCTTTGGTTGATAAAACGAGCGGAAATACATTTCCAAGGTGTCTTTTCAGATAGAGTGAAGATAAAGGCCGCAAAGTTGCTCATCAAGGATCGTCAGGCAGCACAGCGATTTGGCCGGGTAAAACCGGGGCAGGCTGAATTTCTTGACCTCCTCAAGGCCTTGCGGAATATGCCCGCACCAAAGTGCTCAGGAGAAGCCTTGGAACAATATCAACTGGCCTTATTGAAAAAAATCAGTCGCTATGCACTGGCTAAGTCTGCTGGTGAATGATTCTCGATAAATCACCCTATGAAGAGGTTGAAGACACAAGTCAGCAGGGCTGATCTTCTCCGGCTGCTTGCTGTTTCACGAACAGCTCCTGCTGATGCGGCCGCAAAATTGCTTGGTTACCTTCCTGAGCAAGGGGTGCCACAGACTGAAAAAAAGATTACGCGATCAAACATAGCGTCTCATGCACGGGATGATCAGGCCCAGGCATCTGCTCTTAAACTGGCCGATGCAAAAGAAATCAGCCGAGAACTTCCCCTGGAAGCCTTTTGGTATCTCTCAGAAAGAAGGCGTCTCAAAAAAACAATCCATCGTTTTATAGCCCCGAAAAAGTCGACATCCCTAGAGGAGAAAAAGAGTACCCTGCCCGGTGTACTGGACAAAATCGCCCCCTTGAGTGCCGAGGAACTCTCGGTACCAAAATTTATTCCCTGTATAAGCAAATCATTGCCCGATTATCGAAAAGAGCAGGCCTCTCGCTTTTCCTGCACATCAGCTCCAACGCAAAAACAAGGCCGGAGGCGGGCTGCCTTTACAGCTGATGACATGGAGAGTTTAGTTGCCTCATGCTTCGAGTCGGCTTCTCTTCCCCGAAAGGGGCTTAACCAAAAAAAGAAAGTTGCCGCCAAAAAAAAAGCCGAAAAAGAAAAAAAACCTCCGATCTCGCCTCCGTTTGCGTCGCCTGCTCGGTTTCCTTTCTGTGGCTGCCTATGTTGAGCCCGCTCTTTTGCAAGAAATTGTCCGCCTCCTCCCCTGTTCCAGCCCTGGCATTGCAACAGAAGCAGCTCTTCAATCTCACCCTGATATAGAGCTGGACAGCAGAATGCACCTTGCACTCAAACCTGAAAATAAAAAGGTTTATCATTATATTTTTGCTCAGGAAGAAGCACTGCTCCAGCTGATATACTGAGACTATTACGCCACCGCGATGCGACAAGGTCACCATTTCTTTTTGCTCTGGAATTACTTCCTGTTCTCCCTCTTCTTCACTCTGCTAACTTGCAGAAGCAGATTGCTGTGTGGTTAGAGACTTTCATGTTACGGTTTGTCCGTACCTGGTTTGAGCATCAGGAGGATACTTATCTCATCAAGCAGGCTCGGCAGATCCTTGATCTTGTAGAAATATTACCGAAAGAACTCAAGAAGCAATTTGCAGCAAGTTCCTTTCTCTACGGTATCGTGCAGAGGAATACCTTGCGGGCCGGTGCAGCTCTCCCTTCAGAATACGATCCTGAAGCGGTTATCCAGACAGTAGGGAAGGCTGTGTCACCAATCAGCTATCAGGTGCGGCAACAGGGGGAACAGCTCTTTCTTTACCCAAGCACTGAAGCTTCCTTGTCCCGGTTACCGGGAAGTCCACTTGTCGATTTTGAACTTTCAGTGGATTGCCTCTTGCTGCACAAGGACGGATACACTGCTACCCTGCCCATCCGTCCTGGGGAGTTACTGCATGACTGCACGAGCCAAGTGGAAATATTCTTTTTGCAAACCCCGGCGGAACAGTTTGTTTTCGGAAACTGTTTCCGTCCTTCTTGGGCGCGAACTATAGGACGCAATAAGAAGGGGCTTTTTGTCGATGCTTCCTGGCTCGGCAAAACATATCGTTTGACCTGGGAAAACAGCACAAGCGAGGGATCAGGACAATGGATCGGTAGAAAAAATCTGCGAACAGATCAATATGGTCTCTTTATTGATCTTGTAATTAAGGATCAGGTCGTTCAACGATTTCGGCGTATCATCCCTGGTTGGTTCATGATGGGCTCTCCTCAAGATGAACCGGAGCGAGAAAGCTGGGGCAAAGAAGCATTGCATGAGGTTATCCTAACAAAAGGATTTTGGGTTGCGGACACCGCAGTGACACAAGGGCTATGGCAAACAGTTATCGGCGACAATCCTAGTCGTTTCAAAGATCAGCTACGGCCAGTTGAGCAGGTAAGCTATCAGGATGCCCTCCTTTTCCTCCAGCGCCTGAATGAACTCATTCCAGGAGTCAGGGCTCGCTTGCTGACAGAGGCGGAGTGGGAATACTGTTGTCGGGCCGGTAGCGCAACGCCTTTTTCCTTCGGCACCCGTATTACACCTGATCAGGTGAACTATAATGGCCAATATCCTTATCACAAAGGGCTCACGGGAAAAAACAGGAAGCAATCTGTTGCTGTTAAATCATTTCCCTGCAATGCCTGGGGATTATACGAAATGCATGGTAATGTCTGGGAATGGTGTCAGGATCACTGGCAGGAAGATCTTTTTTCCGAGGAGCCCCAGCTTGATCCGCAGGGACCGGAAGACGGAGAATTTCAGGTAGTCCGTGGAGGTTCCTGGTTCCTGGGCGGTCGCGGGGTGCGTTCAGCTGTTCGAGGTAAATTTGCTCCTCATTTTTGCAACTCTCGGATCGGTTTTCGTATTGCTCTGACCCCGAAAGAGGAAACAAGTAGAAATAAGTAATGTGCTGAAATACGATACAATTCACAGGTAAATCAGCAATATAGGGTAAGGGGAGCGAGGGTATGCATTATCGGAATCACCTTTCTCCTCCTCAATTCCCCGCCTCTTGGGCTGTGGATTGGGGAGAGGATAGCTACGGCCTGTGGATGAGTTTTGCCCTAAAGCAAAGCCGACAGCTCTTCCGTTGGATTAAGCCGGGGACCTTTCTCATGGGGGCGGCTAATGATGAAAAAGGACAACGCTCTTGGCTAGGTCGGGAAACACAGCACAAGGTCACTCTGTCACAAGGGTTCTGGCTGGCGGATACTACTCTTACCCAACAAATGTGGCATGCGTGATGCATACTTCTCCCAGCGGCTTCGTAGGTGACCAGACTCCAGTTGAACGAATAAGCTGGAACGATGCCCATATTTTTATTCAGCGGCTTCATCAACGCATACCAGGTCTTCATGCTCGACTGCCCACAGAGGCGGAGTGGGAATATGCCTGTAGGGCGGGGACGACTTCTCCCTTTTCCTTGGGCTCTAATATTTCCCCAGAGCTGGTCAACTATAACGGGAAATATCCCTACCGTCCTACCGAAGAAGAAGGAATGTATCGCAAAAGAACTGTTGCGGTAAAAAGTTTCCCTTGTAATGACTGGGGATTATACGAAATGCACGGCAATGTCTGGGAATGGTGTCAGGATTACTGGCAGCCCGACTTGGAACCACAAGAAGCACAACCTACTGTTGATCCGCAAGGACCGAATAAAGGTACATATAGGTCAGTACGGGGGGGCTCCTGGGCAAGTGACGCCTGCTTTGTTCGATCAGCCTGCCGTGATCGTTACTCACCGGATTATGGTTTCGGAAGTATTGGGATGAGACTGGCGATAACTACTGGGTTAGGCTAAAAGAAGGAGGCAACCAAAAATTATGCGGCACTCTCGTAATACCCGTAATAAGATGTTTTATACTTGCCCATATACATACCGCTTCTGCCGCAGGAGGAACAGCGAATCACTTGCGGATTTTTTTGGCCATTAAATTTTGGGCTGAGCAGGGTGTGCAAAACAAGAGATTTCGAATAGGCAGAATCTATCAATGCGGTTAAAACGAAATCATACATTGTTATGTTTTTTAGGCATTTACATTTACATGCATCAGACTCGAAAAAATATGCGTTATTGCTCAATGTACCTGGGCGAATATCAAGAAGACGTTCTATCGCCTGAATGTCAGCTTTCTTTACTGGAGAAATTCGTGTTGCCTCTCCATTATCAATAAACCGTAACTCTCCGAATCCATCTTCTGTCATCGACTTGATCAGATAATAATAGCTCATAATGCGCTCTTTCCCGTACAATTTTTGAATTTCTTTTTTAATTCTTCTTCCTGCTCCTGCTTTTTTTCTATTCAGTTCCTTCGACTCGATTAACTTTTTGTTAAGGTAAGCAAGGAATATGCCGAGAAAACCCCTTTGTCCCCTGTCGAGACCTATCTTTTTGTTTTTTCAAAAGAAAACTCCATATCCATTGCTAATGGAAAATGATATCTTTCCTTACTCTTTGAACTTAATAGGTATTTTTTATACAACGAGCATGTACTATCGGGTGTTTTTAACCCGGCCTGCTTGGGAATTTGCGCACTAGCAAGTTCACAAGGATACAACCCGACGTTGTTTTTTTATCCTATTCCCCTTGCAAAATAGAGCGTTTTTTGTCAAATATGCTCTTCACAAAAAAAATTTAAAAAAATCATCTCCTCGCAGCCATCATTTCCAGAACAGTAATGAAAGAAAAATACTGCTGAGCCGCTCATATGTCTTTTTTGCTCATCCTTTTTTCCGCTTGTCTCCTTGATCTCCTCTTAGGAGATCCACGCTGGCTTCCCCATCCAGTACGCATCATCGGGAGAGTAGCCCTGCTGGCTGAATTCTGGACCAGAAAGCTCCCTGTAACCGCACAGAATAGCGGCAGACTGGCTGTGTTCATCGTTCTATGCAGCACTGGCGGAGCCTGTCTCGGTCTTTTTTTCTTATTATCCTTTACGCCGCAGCCTTTTTTTCTTTTGGGTGCTCTTCTTATCCTCTATACCACCGTTGCTGCACGAGATTTGGTTCGCCATTCCGGTCAAGTTTTTCATGCGCTTGCTATTGATTTGGAGACAGCAAGGAAACGGGTGAGTATGATAGTGGGAAGAGATACAGATCAGCTGGACGAAGCAGGTATTGTACGGGCCTGCGTGGAAAGTGTTGCAGAAAACATGTCAGACGGGATTGTCGCACCACTCTTTTGGGCGGTAATCGGGGCCACTTGTGGGCAATACCTTAACGGATCTCCAATTATATGGGGAACAACAGCGGCAATGATGTATAAGGCAGTCAATACAATGGACTCGATGTTCGGATATAAAAACGAACGATACCTCCAGTTCGGCTCCTGTGCAGCACGACTTGATGATTTGGTCAATTTCCTTCCTGCCCGGATTTCAGCCTTCTCCCTTGTTTTTGCAGCTTTAGTCTGCCGTCCTGTCTACCATTCTGATATGAAAAATAGTTTTCGGGTACTTGTGAGAGATCGGCAGCAGCACAGCAGTCCTAATTCAGGCTGGCCAGAGGCGGCTATGGCCGGTGCCCTCAGGGTTCAGCTTGGCGGTGAGTCATTATATTTCGGCCAATCAACAAAAAAGCCAACCATCGGCGATTCTTTTGTGTCTCCTCAGGCACACCATATTTTCCAGGCCAACGCTCTGGTCTTGACAGCATCATTACTCTGTCTCTTTTATTTCGGCATCCTTTATTCGCTGCTCTTTTTTTTATAATGAATTACAGGGTTTTATATACTCGCTATTGATGAGTATAAAAAATTCTATAGCGATTCCATCGAATATTCCTGCATCTGCTTGTAATGAAAATTATTTTCTGCTATAATCAGGTTGTGAATTTATCCTTAGCAATCAGGCTGTTGCAGGGTGCAGTCAATTCTGTCCTTTAATAAGACAAGTATCAAGGCTCCCCTCTCAGCTGACAGATTTGATATATATATTTAAGTACCCCGTCAACACGCTGATACAATGATATAACAATATTGCGGAGCATCGTATGTATTTACATATTATCATTTTGGCTGCTGCTATTCTTTATTTCAGCATTTTACCTTTTTCGGCGGCTCATGCCCTTGCCGAGCACATTACTCCTCAAACAACCAGTAATTATTGTACTATTCCTTTGCCCGACCCTAAACAACTCCCCAAGGATGAGAAAGAATGGTTTACAACCTTTCAGGAAGGCACCTTCTATGTTCAGGGCTGGAAGGAAATCACTTCGGAAGTCCTTGGAAAGATACAACAGAAAAGCAAGAAGGATGAGCTACAACGCTCCTTAACGCACCTAGGAATACGAATAGGTTGCGAGTGGAGCAAAAAAAACGATGTCAGGAAAATCAATACGGATATGTTGGAACAATGGGGATCTGAGTTGCAAAAGGTTGCAGAGGACAACCCAGATAAACTGCCTATGGTCATTGCAGATATCCGGCAAAAGGTATTTAAACTTGTGCAATAAACAGAGAAGAAGCTCTATTGCTCTGCATAATTGCTCTATTCACCCCTTACCGCAGCAAGACGGAGAGAACATGGCAGAAATCATTATTGATACTTATCAGTGTAGCGGCTGCGAGACGTGTGCGGAGATGTGCCCGGATGTCTTTCGTATGGATGAAGTCACTGAAAAAGCTGCCTTAGTGAGCGTCTCTCCCCAGATTACCGATGCTGTTCATCAGGCAGCAGCTTTTTGTCCAGAAAAATGTATTGAAATTTTAGAATAACTTCTCTCTGTATTTTTTCCTATGTTCGAGCAGCTCATAAAATGACTGCTCTTGATTTGAAATAGGCTGCAAACAGTAGGATCTCTGCCCCCACACTACCCAATAATCCGCAATAATCGTCTCATCAATCATCAAATATGAATTCATTAATATCCTTTATTCTTGTCCTCGGCGTTCTGATCTTTGTTCATGAACTCGGGCATTTTCTCCTTGCCAAACTCTTCGGGGTCCGGGTACTAAAATTCTCCCTTGGCTTTGGTAATAAGCTCATCGGCAAGAAATGGGGTGAGACCGAATACCTAATTTCCGCCTTTCCTCTGGGCGGTTATGTGAAAATGTTCGGTGAACAACCTGATGAAGAGGTTACTGAAGAAGAGCAGGCTGTTTCCTTTACCCATAAAACCGTATGGCAACGGTTCGGTATTGTTCTTGCCGGGCCTCTCTTTAATCTCTTTTTTGCGGTGTTTCTTTTTTGGCTCATGTTCAACTTTGTCGGTCTGCCGGATTTTGTGGAATCAGGCCTTATCGGCCAAGTTTCCCCTGGCTCGGTAGCGGAAAAAGCTGGCTTAAAAGATGGCGACCTCATCTTATCCATTGATGAGCAAAAGATTACGACATGGACCCAAGTTTCCGAGTCGATCAGAGATTCCGAAGGAAAGGAGGTCCAGGTTGTGATTCAGCGAAATCAGGAAACTCTAACCATTGCAGCAACACCGACTATGGACAAGATGAAAAATCTCTTTGGTGAAGAAGTTGGTGAACGCTATCTTTTGGGAATCAGCCGCTCAGAACAGCTAGAGTACAAAAAAACCTCCCCGTTTGAAGCGATCAAGTATGCTTTTCTTCAAACCTGGAACCTCATTGTGCTCACCTTAATGGGGATCGTTAAAATCATTCAGGGAGTGGTTTCTACCTCCGAACTGGGCGGGCCGATCCGGATTGCGGAGCTGGCCGGTCAGCAATGGGAGGCGGGCCTGATGCAGCTGCTCCATTTTACCGGCCTGCTTTCTATTAATTTGGGCGTGCTCAATCTTCTCCCCATTCCGGTACTGGACGGTGGACATCTCGTTTTTCTCAGCATTGAGGCTGTCCGAGGAAAGCCGCTCAGTGAGCAGGCCGTGATCTGGGCACAAAAAGTCGGCATTGTATTGCTTGGCTCTTTGATGATCTTTGTTTTTTACAATGATATTGATCGACTGGTTCGGCAATGGCTGGCCGCTTGAACCGCCCTTTGTTAAGCCCATATAGCGAGTAAGCACTATGCTTGATAATCCCCTTATATTGTCTATTGAGACCGCCACCGGCTGCGGCAGTGTAGCCCTGACCAAGGGCGGCATCAAGAAGGGCAAACTCCTTGCCGAGGCCACAGCCCAACCAGAGGTCACCCATTCTCGACGCCTCCTCGGTTCAATCGATTGGGTTATGCAGGCAGCAGGGGTACGCTGGGAGGAGCTGGATGGTATTGCAATCAGTCTCGGTCCCGGCTCCTTTACGGGGTTGCGGATAGGTATGGCAGCGGCTAAAGGCATTGTTTTCGCCACTCAAAAACCGTTTATCGGCGTACAGACCCTGGATGCAATAGCTCTCTCCTGCCCGGTCATTAATCGCCCGCTCTGGTGCCTGCTTGATGCCCGGAAACAGGAGGTCTATGCAGCTTGTTATCAGGCTGGGCCAGATGGCTTACCTGAGCAATGCAGCCCAGTCGAGGCCGTTCGCCCGGAAAGACTGCTTGAACGGATTAACGGCCCCGCACTTCTTGCCGGTCCGGGCCTGAATGAATATTGTGATCTCTTTGCAGGCAAGGAAGATTTGCAACTCATTCCGCCTACTCTGAGCAGCCCGAGTGCGGTACGCATAGGGTTTCTGGCTGCTGACCAACTCCTCCGTGGGGAAATCCAAGATCCTGCAACCAGTGCTCCCCTATATGTCCGGGCCTCGGAGGCTGAGGTGAATCTGCAAAAGAAGAATGGCTCGTAGAACGACAATCCTTCCCTCCTCCTCTCACACTTCGATAAGCGGAGCTTTTCATGATTCAGCGCAAACAGACCAAAAAAATATGTATCGGTGACACACCGGTAGGCGGCGAAACCCCTATCACGGTCCAGTCCATGACTAACACCGACACCCGCGATGCGGCAGCCACAGTGCGCCAAATCAAGGGGCTGGAAGAGGCAGGCTGCGAGATCATTCGGGTGGCTGTGCCCGATATGGAAGCTGCTCAGGCGATTCGGAGCATCCGGGAGCAGATCACCATTCCTTTGATTGCGGATATTCATTTTGATTCGCGCTTGGCAGTGGCGTCCCTGGAACACGGGGCCCAGGCGATTCGTATCAATCCGGGTAATCTTGGCGGGCCGGAAAAACTAGCTCGGGTGGTGGACGCGGCAAAAAGGCATAAGGCTCCCATTCGAGTGGGTGTTAATTCTGGATCCATTGAAAAAGATCTGCTGGCAAAATACGGATACCCAACCCCGGAAAATTGCCAGGCCCTTATTGAAAGCGCTTTAACCAATGTCGCTGCCATTGAAAAATTGGGTTTTGATGAGATCAAAATTTCCATCAAATCGTCAGACACCCTGACCACGGTGGCCGGATATCGCGAGTTATCTCGACGCACGGATTATCCCCTCCATATCGGGGTGACCGAAGCGGGCGGCCTGATTGCCGGGACAGTAAAATCCAGTGTGGCCCTGGGCATTCTCCTTTTTGAGGGCATCGGCGACACCTTCCGCATCTCCCTGACCCGCGATCCGGTGGAAGAGATACGGGTGGGCTTTGAGCTGCTTCGCTCCCTGCGCATCCGGGAACGCGGGCCGGAACTGATCTCCTGCCCCACCTGCGGGCGCACTCGGATTGATCTTTTTTCCTTGGCTGAAGAGGTGGAGCGAGTTCTTCAAACCATGCAGTCCAATCTGAAGGTTGCGGTCATGGGTTGCGTGGTTAACGGACCGGGTGAGGCTAAAGAGGCCGACATCGGTGTTGCTGGCGGGCACGGGACCGGGATTATCTTTAAGAAAGGGGTGGTGTTTAAAAAGCTGCCTGAAGCGGAATTGCTGCCTGCATTTTTGGAGGAGTTGCGGAAGATGGATGCTGAGGCTCAGTTATGATAACCATAGGCATAGAACACCTCATCGCAGAACCCCCGCCCTCCTTCGCAGGCAAACGCCTCGCCCTACTCTGCAACCAGGCCTCCACAGACCGTCATTTTCGACACAGTCGCGACCTGATCATGCAGGCCTTTCCCGGCCAGCTGACCTGCCTGTTTTCCCCGCAACACGGTTTTTTCAGTGAAAAGCAGGACAACATGATCGAGTCCGATCATGCCACGGATGCAGCCAGCGGCTTACCGCTTTTTTCCCTGTACGGCGAGATGAGAAAACGACCGGGGCCATGTTTGATCATTTCGATATCCTGCTCATTGATCTTCAGGATGTGGGCACCCGTGTCTATACCTTTATCTGGACCGTGGTCTACTGCCTCCAGCGGGCGGCGGAAACCGGAAAGAAGGTAGTGGTCCTGGACCGGCCCAATCCAGTGGGTGGGCATCTTGTTGAAGGAAATTTGCTCAAACGAGAGTTCCGTTCCTTTGTCGGCCTGTATGAAATCCCCATGCGGCACGGTCTCACCATGGGAGAGCTGGCCCTGCTCTGCAACCGAGAAATGGGCCTTCATGCCGAGCTTGAAGTCATCAGGATGCAGGGTTGGCAGCGAGAGATGTTTTTTACAGACACCGGCTTTCCCTGGGTTTTCCCTTCACCCAACATGCCCAGCCCGCTGACAGCCCTTGTTTATCCCGGCCAAGTAATCTGGGAAGGAACCAACATCTCTGAAGGACGAGGCACCACCCTGCCCTTCGAGTTAATCGGGGCCCCGTTTATCGACCTACCCCAGGTATTGAAAAGTATGTCCAGGCTTAATCTGCCGGGTTGTGTACTCAGACCCCTTGTCTTTGAGCCGACATCAGGCAAATGGGCCGGACATTCCTGTGCGGGCTTTCATCTCCATGTTACTGAGCCCTGTGCCTTTCGTTCCTACCGCCTGAGTTTGGCCCTCTTTCAGACCCTGTTCCGCCTGTATCCGGAAGAATTTGCCTATAAACAGCCGCCCTATGAGTATGAGTACGACCTCCTGCCTATGGATCTGATCCTCGGTGACAAGGAACTGCGTAAAGATCTGGAAAAAGGAGAAGATATTATAGAGCTGGAGCGTTCCTGGGAGGAAGAGCTGAAGGCCTTTGAGACCTTGCGCCGGTCTGTTTTTCTTTACCCTGCCGACTGAATACGCGATGCTCCTCGGCATAACCTCTTATTCCATTTATTAAAAAAATATATGAAAACAGCAACCCTTGGCGAATTAGCCGCTCTTGTTAATGGAAAAGTTATTGGTAATTCTCTGCTTCGAGTTACCAGCCTGAACAGCCTGGATCTGGCAGAATCAGGACAGCTGACATTTATCAATTCGATAAAGCTGGCAGATGAATTGCTTGGAAGCAAGGCCTCTGCCTGTATTGTTCCAAGCAATTATTTAGAGGCGGATATCCCCTTACTTCAGGTTGAGAATGTTGATCTGGCCTCTGCTCGAATCCATAATTATTTATTAAAGGAAAAATTTCAGGCCACCGGCATTCATGATAGGGCAGTTATCGGTGCTGACTGTTCAATCAGCGAACAAGTCTCTATTGCTGCCTTAGCCGGTATCGGTGATCGGGTCCACATCGGTGATCGCGTAAAAATTGCATCTGGAGTTGTCATTGGAGACGATGTTCGGATCGGTGATGACTGCGTGCTTCATGCCAATTCTGTGGTCGCTTACGGCTGTACCCTTGGCAAGCGGGTCACCCTGCACCACGGAGCTACGATCGGCAGCGACGGTTTCGGTTTTGCAACAGACCCCAAAACAGGCATCCATGTCAGTAAACCCCAGGTGGGTACGGTACAGCTTGATGATGATGTACAGATCGGAGCAAATTCCTGCGTGGACCGGGCCGCTTTTGGCACCACCCATGTAAAAAGCGGGGTTCGCATTGATAATCAGGTCATGGTCGGCCATAACTGTGTTATCGGTGAGAATTCTATT
This sequence comes from Candidatus Electrothrix aarhusensis, assembly GCA_004028505.1. Taxonomy (GTDB): domain Bacteria; phylum Desulfobacterota; class Desulfobulbia; order Desulfobulbales; family Desulfobulbaceae; genus Electrothrix; species Electrothrix aarhusensis. Next base: position 4,106 of record MTKO01000114.1, on the reverse strand, counting down.
CTGGTGGGCCAGTCCGGCATGGCAGGCAGTTCGACCTTGGGTCGTAATGTTATCTTGGCTGCACGAGCTGCGGTGGGCGGCCATATTCATCTTGATGACGGCGTGATGGTGGCGGCTCTGTCCGGCGTCCATAATGACCAAAAAAAAGGCTCTGTTGTTGGGGGGATTCCAGCTGTTGATATCAAAAAATGGGGTCGGGCGGCGACGGCATTTACCCGTCTCCCGGATATGATCCGCGAAGTGAAGCGACTCCGCAAAGAGCTGGACCGCCTGATAAGCGAGTTGAAATCTTCTGGTGATAAAGTAGACCAAGAAAAATAAGCGTCATACCCTCATGAATAATAACCTGGTGACTACCATTCTCTTGAACCTCTGATGTTTTCTCATCTCCGCAAAAGATGCAGGATCAGTCCACTCTCTATCATAGGGGTTCTTCTTACACTCTTCTTTATCCTTCTCTCGCAGTACGACCCTCCTCTCCTCCATGAATTACGCCTGCAATCCTTTGATTTTTTTCTTCGAAATAATCCAGCACCTCTATCCGACCCTCGGGTAGTTATTGTTGATATTGATTCTGAAAGTCTGGAAAAACTCGGGCAATGGCCTTGGCCGCGCAAGCGTATTGCCGAGTTATTGAAAAAAATCACCTCAGCCGGACCTGCTGTTGTCGGTCTTGATATGGTTTTTGCCGAACCTGATAACAGTTCCCCTCATCTTCTGGGCACGTTGGATGATATTAAAAATGCCCCTGCAGCTGTGCAAGAATATCTGCAAAGCCTTCCTGATTATGATCGATCCCTTGCGCAAACTTTGGAACAGAGCCCTGCTCCAGTAGTGCTGGGATATGTCTTTACCAACTCAGGTAAAGCTCAGAACAGCAGAAAAATTCCCCGGAAAGGTAACTTCCTTTTTTATGGTCAGGAGCCTTTGCCCTTTCTCTATCCGTTCAGCGGGGTGGATTCAAGTTTAGAAATGTTTGAACGTACGGCTCAAGGTCTTGGTTTCTTAAATATTATCCCTGATCAGGATTCCATTATTCGCAACATCCCCTTGGTGGTCAATTATAAAAACAAGGTCTATCCCGGTCTGATCCTATCTATGTTGCAGGCTGCTACTGGAGAAAAAACCATTGCGTTGGAAACAGATCAGAACGGTATACGTGCTGTTCGGACAGGGCAATACCGAATTCCCACAAATATGCACGGTGAGCTGATCATTCATTTCAGCGGACCTGCCCGAACCCTGCCCTATGTCTCAGCTCATAAAATTTTATCAGGACAATTTGATGCAGATTTTTTTCAAAACGCCTATGTCCTGATCGGGACCTCTGCCCCTGGTCTTTTTGACCTTCGGGCAGTGCCCACAGATCGAGTTTTCCCAGGCGTTGAGCTGCACGGGCATGCGCTGAATACCATTCTGAGTAAAAACTTCCTTCATCGTCCAGAATGGGCTAAGGGCGTCGAGCTGCTCTATATCTGTTGCATAAGCCTGCTCTTAATTCTGGTTCTATCACGAATGGAGGCGGCCAAAGGTGCCTTACTTGTCCTTCTCCTTTCTCTCGGGGTGTCTGCCTTTTCTCACTGGTGCATGCATTACCACCATCTCCTGCTTGATATGGTTTACCCTTTGGTTGCCACTTGGCTTCTGTTCACGGTGCTTACCTTTTATAATTTTATCGACGGAGAAAAAAAAATCCGTCGTCTTCGCACCACTTTTTCTCATTACCTTTCCCCGGAAGTGGTCAAAGAATTACTCAAACACCAGGATAATCTTGTTCTGGACGGTGAGGAGCGAGAACTGAGCATCCTTTTTTCAGATATCCGACATTTTACCTCTATGGCAGAAAAAATGTCGCCGGACGACCTCTGTGCCTTTCTCAATGAATATTTCACGCCTATGACAGAGGCTATCATGGAACGACGAGGCACTGTGGATAAATTTATTGGCGATGCCATTATGGCCTTCTGGAATGCTCCTCTGGACACGCCTAACCATGTATTCAATGCCTGCGAATGCGCCCTCTCTATGATCAATCAACTTGAAATACTTAATAATTTATGGAGCCAAAAAGGGCTTCCTGAAGTGCGTATAGGCGTGGGTATTCATTGCGGAGTAGCTCGTGTCGGCAATATGGGTTCGCTGCAACGATTTGATTACACGATTATGGGTGATGCGGTTAACCTCGCCTCTCGCCTTGAAGGGTTGACCAGGCTTTATGGTGCTGATATCCTGGTCAGTGATGCGGTGTATGCTATACTCAAAGAAAGCGACTTTTTTTTCCGCCGGATTGATACGGTCCGAGCCGTTGGCAAAACAACCCCGGTGACTCTGTACCAACTCATGGGGTTGAACAAGGATCAGACGGCTGAGAACGTCCAGGAGATAAGCACTTATTATTCTGCTCTTGAGCTGTATAATACAGGTGCGTTTTCCCAAGCAGCTTTGGCCTTCCAGGCTCTGAAAAAAACATATCCCCGTGATCTTCTTTATGAGGTTTATAGCGAGAGATGTGCTCGGATGATAAAAGATCCCCCTGAGCAATGGGATGGAATTACGGACATACATATGAAAAGATGCGAATGAGCTGGAGCTGCAAAGGAGATCAGGTATGTTGATTTTGGGTTGGATTCTCTGGTGTACCCTGCACAGTCTGCTGATCACGGGCAGGATAAATGAGCTGATTGTAGAGAAAGGTGGGTTGCTTCAGGGGACCTACCGACTGATCTATAGCCTGTTTTCCGCCCTTAGCCTGCTTCCTCTGCTTTGGTACCAGTACAGCCTGCCCCAGCAGATAATCTTTTCCTGGGCTGGCTGGTTGCGTCTTCCTCAGGCGATCCTGCTGGCCTATGCCTTGGTCATGCTCTATGGCGGCAATAAAGTTTATGATATTGACTATCTTATCGGCATCCGCCAATGGCGAAACTATCGCCGGGGAGAGGCAATCCCCAGCCTGCCCTTCACCTGTCAAGGAGCATTGGCCTATGTGCGTCATCCCTGGTACAGCTGTGGCTTGCCCATTCTCTGGACTGTAGGCCCATCACTGATGCCAATCTACCGCCCCGAATTATCCTGACCCTTTATCTTATCATCGGCACTCTGCTGGAAGAGCGTAAGCTGGTTCAAGAATTAGGGGAGCCGTATGTGCGTTATCAGAAGCAGGTGCCTATGCTTATTCCTTGGCGGGGCCGGGTGAGGGTATCCGATTGATTTTATTTGGGCGACCGCCGGTCGCCCCTACCCGGTTGCATACAGGCTGTCCTGCTCCCAACGAGCTGGATTGGTGATGATGTATTGACGCAGGGTGTCCAATTCGGTTTCATTGCGGATGATATGATCCCAATAATTGCGCTGCCATACCTCCGAACCCGGCGATTGGCGATATGTATTGACACGACCGGTAACCGAGGATTTAAATCCAGCCATCACCGCACCAACAGATTTTGGTTTCGGCCCCGTAGGGGCGACCGGTGGTCGCCCGGTAAATCGCCCAACAGGTCGGTTATCTGCCCGACGATAATTACCCGTATTGCGTTTTTTCACATCATCTCGATTGGTCGCACTCGCATCTGTAATCACCATAATTCCATGAAAATGATTCGGCATCACCACCCATTCGTCCAATTCGATTTCCGCCCGGATGACCGGGGTTTTCAACCATTCATCAGCTACAATCCGCCCGATATTGTTCAGATGCATCTCTCCGTCTGTAATTTCGCCGAACAGGCATTCTCGTTCATGGGTGCAGAGGGTGATACAATAGGCCCCTGCCCGTGAATAATCATATCCCTGCAAACGGATGGAACGACGATGGTGGATTTCAGGATTGTATGCCATTGATTATCCCTCCTGTTTGTCCGCGTAGGGGCGACCGGTGGTCGCCCGATTTGTCGTGTAGAAATTTGTAATCACGGCGATTTTATAAAAATGATTCGGCATTGCCCCTGTAACGGATATTTCACCCGCAGGTACCCCGGCCAATCCCGACCGTAAAGGTGCAGTCAACATGGGCGACCGCCGGTCGCCCCTACCATCCCCCAAAGTCCAGAGAATCAGAGATAAGGTGGGGTTTGTGTTTCAATCCACGCCCCCGTGAAGGGGGCGACGCC
>MTKO01000113.1 GCA_004028505.1 Candidatus Electrothrix aarhusensis | reverse complement strand
TTTGTTTTTTTATTGCAGTCGATGCAATTGGCGTTTTGCCACTCTACCTGGGATTAACAGAAGGACTTGATGCCGCGCATAAGAAAAAAATCATTGTCCAGTCACTGATAACGGCTTCAATAGTGGCAGTCGCTTTTCTTCTTGGCGGTCCTTTACTCCTTGAACTTGTCGGAGTCGGGGTTTCCGATTTCATGGTTGCAGGTGGAATTTTACTTCTTGTCCTGTCTCTTTCTGACTTACTGACCGGTGAAAAACGTCAACGTTTTATAGATACAGAAACCGTCGGCTCTGTTCCTCTCGGTGTTCCTTTAATTATTGGGCCAGCCGTCTTAACAACTTCAGTGTTGTTTGTTAATGAATATGGAATACTTCCAACAACTTTATCCTTGCTGGCAAATATATTGATTGTCGGAGCCGTCTTCTTTATGGCTTCACCGCTTGAGAGATTCTTAGGCCAAGCAGGAAGCAAAACTGTCTCTAAAGTTGCAAGTCTTTTCTTAGCTTCAATAGCAGTGATGTTAATTCGTAAAGGTATTTTTGAGATCATAGAAAAAAGTATACCATGAGCTGTGAGACTGTTTAGAAAAACGGCATATTTCACCAATCCTGGCCAGCATAAATATAAGCTACATAAACGTCATGCGTTGCATATTAAAAATTTAAGGTAGGCAGAAAATGGATGTATTTAAACGCGCTATTGTAACACATGGAGGGGCAGGGTCAGATCCACAGAATTCTGACGGCCCCGAGTCAGCGGCCAAAGTAGGAATGGATTTCATAGAAAACGGCGGGTCAGCTTTAGATGCCGTGCTTCACGCCGTGAGATATTTAGAAGATGATCCCAGGTTTAATGCCGGGATCGGATCGCAAATCCGGGCCGACGGGCGGACTATCCAGTTGGATGCCTCATGCATGACGAGTAACGGGCAATTCGGAGCCGTGGCCTGCGTTGAAGGCATTCAGAATCCTGTTGATATAGCTCATGGGGTCTTGCTGTATTCTCCCCATATCCTCATTGTCGGACAAGGTGCCCGGATTTTTGCGGAAGAACAGAAGATATCCCTCAAGTGTTTAAACGGTTCCGGCGAAGGGGAAATTGATAGAAATGACAAAACACCTTCCTGCGATACAGTGGGAGCGGTGGCCTTTGACGGGACAACCTTTGCTGCCGCCCTCAGTTCCGGTGGATTGGAAAAATCAGCCTCGGACGAGTCGGCGACGTCCCTCTTCCCGGATGCGGCCTGTTCTGCGGCTCTGCAGGAGCAGTTGCCTGCACCGGAGATGGCGAACATATCGCCCTCAAGCTTCTGGCGAAAAAAGTCTATAAAATGCTAGAAAGAAACATGCGCCCAGCTGAAGCGGCGCAAAATGTGATGACGCTGTTCGACAATTCTGTTGATGTGGGGATCATCATTTTGACAAAAAACGGATATGCATCAAGTGCCCGAAACGGCATGGCTTGGTCACATATTACGGAGATAAAATGATTACGAGATCAAAACCTTTTTTTCAGGGACGTCTGATTGCCATTGGCGGGAACGAAGACAGGGTTGATGAATTAGTTGTCCTGAAGCGAGTTGTTCAAGAAGTTGGAAAACGCGACTACAAGGTGGGGGTAATTACCACAGCGAGCGAGGATCCCGAACAGCGTGGCAAACAATATCACGATGTATTTAAACATCTTAAGGCATCAGTAATAGAAATATTAAACATTAAAACAAGGGCGCAGGCAAATGACAAAGATCTCGCTAAAAAACTCGAAGATGTTGATCTTATTTTTCTTTCCGGTGGCGACCAACTGCGTTTGACAACCATTTTGGGAGGATCAAGAATACTCAACACTCTTCAAAATAGGCTTGAAGCAGGAGCCTTATCGCCGGGACCAGTGCCGGTGCAGCTGCATTCTCCGACACTATGATTTATGAAGGAAAAAGCGAAGAGGGATTATTAAAAGGAAGAGTACTCACTACATCGGGATTCGGCTTCATGGAAGGTATCGTTTTTGATACTCATTTTATGACAAGAGGCCGCTTTGGACGTTTGGTTCAGATTGTAACAACGAACCCGACTTGTATCGGGGTCGGCATTGATGAAGATTCAGGTGTTGTTCTTAAGGGAGACGGTACTGTCGAGGTGATCGGTACAGGGCAAGTCATTATCGTTGACGGCAGCGATATCGCCCAATCCAACATAATAGACATTAAACCTGGAGGACCCATTGCCGTGGAAAATGTGCGCATTCACTCCTTAGTAAATGGATATGGATACGATTTTAAAAACAGGCGTTTTTTAGCCCCGTCAAACAACAACCCAGAGCAGATAGATGATTGAGATAAAAGAGTTACGAGCATTACACGGTCCCAATCGACATACTCGCCATTCAGCAATATCCATGGTTCTGGATATCAAAGAATACGAAAACCGTCCTTCGGATAAGATAGAAGGACTTTCGGACCGGCTCTTACATCTTATTCCAAGTCTCCAAGAACATGAATGCTCCATTGGAAAACCAGGAGGGTTTATCCAACGACTTGAGAACGGAACCTGGGCTGGTCACATTATAGAGCATATCGCCATTGAGCTGCAATGCCTAGCTGGCATGGAAGTCGGCTACGGGAAAACCTTAGGAACAGCGAAAAAAGGATTTTATATCGTAGTGTTCCGCTACCGGGTAGAATCTGTGGGATTACAAGCGGCAAAGGAGGCCGTCTCCCTGTTCGAAGCTGTGACAGCAGAAAAAAACTTCGACGTCAACCGAGTTGTTGCCGACCTCAAGATCCTGCGTGAAGATGATATGCTGGGACCGACCACCAGGAGCATTGTTGACGAAGCCGAATCAAGAGGCATCCCTTGTATTCGGCTGAATAAAAACAGTTATCTTCAGTTGGGATACGGTGCTCATCAAAAAAGGATTCAGGCTTCTATAACAAGTCAGACTTCAGCCATTGCCGTGGAAACCGCCGATGAAAAGACAAGTGTGAAGGAGCAGTTAAAAAAATCAGGGATTCCTGTGCCGAATGGTCAAATGGTTACAACGGAAGAAGAGGCAATAGCCGCGTTCGATGCAATCGGAGCCGCTGTTGTTGTCAAGCCGGATGTGGGGCATCATGGTAATGGGTCTACGGTCAATATTACTGACAGGGAGCAATTAACCAAAGCTTTTCAGGCTGCGAAAGCCTACTGCTCCGATGTAATCGTTGAAGAATATGTTCACGGCTTTGATTTTCGCCTGCTGGTCATCAACGGCAAATTAGTTGCGGCAGCCAGACGGGAACCTGCCCATGTTGTCGGCGACGGCATTTCCTCCATTAAAAAGCTCATTCAGCAAACCAATACAGATCCCCGGCGCGGGTTTGGCCATGAAAAGATTTTAACACAAATCGAAATTGATGACATGACCGAGCGGCTCTTGTCCCTGAAAGGACTTTCTCAGGATTCCTCCCCTGGCAAAGGAGAAAAAATCTATTTGAAGACAACCGCTAACCTCAGTCAGGGAGCACCGCCACCGACGTTACAGATGAAGTAAGTCCAGATATTCGTCTCATGGCTGAACGAACCGCTCGGATTATCGGACTGGATTGCGTCGGAGTAGACGCCTTGGCGCATGACATATCGCTTCCTCTGGCTCAATCCGGCATAAAAGTAGTTGAAGTAAATGCCGCTCCCGGATTCAGGATGCATTTGGATCCAACAAACGGCAAAGCCCGTGCTGTTGCACAACCGCTGGTGGATATGCTTTTCCCTAATGGTTACGAGCAGGTTCCTGTTGTGGCTGTAACCGGGACAAACGGAAAAACAACAACCTGTAAACTACTTACACATACCTTGAAGTATTCGGGAAAAAACGTTGGCCTAGCCTGCACCACCGGTATTGAAATTGACGGGCACCCTATATTGACCGGAGACTACAGCGGCCCTGAGGGAGCGGGCATTGTGGTCAGGGAACCGACAGTGGACCACATCGTCTTGGAAGTCGCCCGAGGGGGGATTGTTAGACGGGGTCTCGGGGTTGATGAAGTTGACGTGGGTGTCCTGCTCAATATAGGCAAGGACCATATCGGAACAGACTGGATCGAAACCCAGAGAGATCTGAGTCTGGCAAAGTCCACGGTAGTGGAAGCGGTCAAAAAATCAGGAACTTCAGTTCTCAACGCAGATGACGCCGTGACCATGAGCGTTTTGGATCGTGCCTGCGGCAATATCATTTTATTTTCTCTTAATCCTGATAATCCGACACTGGGAGAGCACGTAAAGGAAGGAGGAACCGTTGTCACTGTCGACAAACGCAATGTCATCATTCGAAACAGCGAACTGGATATCATTCTCTGCGAGCTTGAAAAAATCCCCCTTACCTTTGGAGGAATCGTTGATTTTAACATCTCCAATGCTCTTGCCGCTGTCGGGGCTCTACATGGATTAAATCTCCCTATAGAACAAATTCGCAATGGAATTATGACCTTTCATCCTTCGGCCAACCAAAACCCAGGCCGAATGAATCTATTCGATTTTCAAAAATTCAAGGTTCTTGTCGACTATGGTCATAACCAAGAATCAGCTCAGTCCATGGCCAAGTTACTGCCTCGCCTCTCACAGGGGCGAAAAGTCGCCTTGTGTCACGGAACAGGCAGCCGCACCGATGAGCAAATCATTGAATACGGCACAGCCCTAGCCTCGGTCTTCAATTATATCGTGTTGGCGGATTTAGATCCCCGCAACCGGCCTCTGGGAGAAACTGCCGGACTGGTTCGCAAGGGACTGATTCAAGGAGGCTTCAAAGAGGAACATATCGAAATCGTTCCAGACCCGATCATTTCAGACCCAAGAAAGGCTGTGGATTGTCTTTTTGCCCAAGCGAAAACCGGCGATCTGCTGGTCGTTCATCCTGATGAACTCGAACCTATTCTGAGTCAGGTCATGGAGCGACACCGGCAGACCGTGACACTGATCTGATTGATGAAAGGCGACTTACCTCGCCTTTCGTTTCTCTACGGTTAAGGTTGCGAGCCAAAGAAATATAGAACTCTCTTGAATAATATGATCAAAACAAACCGGCCCCCCAAAAAGCATCAACCAAAAGGACTGCCCATTCTGCACGAGGACAAGGATATCATTGTGGTGGTGAAACCAGCTGGGCTACTGACCGTCGGCACTGATCGGGAAAAATCGAGAACAGCCCATTATCTACTCAATGATTATGTCCGCAAAGGGAATCCCAAATCACACAAAAGGGTGTATGTGGTTCACCGCCTTGATAAGGACACCTCCGGGATACTTGTTTTTGCCAAAAGCGAACAGACCAAGAAACTCTTACAAGAAAATTGGGCAAATACCGAAAAACACTATCTGGCTATTGTTCACGGTCAACTGATGGAGAAAGAGGGAACGATCTCCTCCTATCTGGTCGAAAATAAAGCCCAGAAGGTTTACTCGACTCGTGATCCTACGCAGGGGAAGCTCTCACATACGGCCTACAAAGTTTCAAAAGAGTCCAAAAATTTCAGCTTGGTTGATATTCATCTTCTCACTGGCCGCAAGCACCAGATTCGCGTGCATTTTGCGGAAAAAGGTCATCCTGTCGCCGGAGACAAAAAATACGAGACCAAGAACGTCGGTTCAAAACGGCTCGCCCTCCATGCCCGCTCAATTTCTTTCCCCCATCCCTCAACCCATAAGCTCATGACGTTTGACACCGGGATGCCGGACGATTTAATCAGACTGTTCCGTCAGCTGTAGTCGGATAGGTCTGCGCTCAGCAACTTAAAATAAGGAGGGAAATTGCACAGCCAGTTGTTCAACGCGGAACGTTTGAGTAACGCTTGAGTAATGTTATCTAACAAAAAACAAAGGCGGAGTAAAAATTATGAATACAAAACAAGCAATAGAATCACGACGAGCTGTAAAGCACTATGATGCAAACCACGAGATGACACCCGAAGAGATCAATGAGCTTTTATCATTAGCCATTCTCTCTCCTACGGCATTCAATATTCAAAACTGGCGTTTTGTGGTGGTAACGGATACAGAGTTGCGGAAACAAATCAGGGCAGTGTCTTGGGATCAAGCGCAAGTTACAGATGCATCGTTATTCATTGTTCTCTGTGCCGATCTGAAATCATGGGAGAAAAATCCTGATCGATACTGGGTTAATGCTCCAAAAGAAGTTCAGGAGTTTATGATTCCAGCTATCGATGCTTACTATCGAGGCAAAGACCAGGTCCAGAGAGATGAGGCGATGAGATCTTGTGGCATAACCGCACAAACATTAATGATTGCTGCAAAATCGATGGGCTATGATTCGTGCCCAATGGATGGCTTTGATTTCGAAAAAGTTGCTGAACTTATCAAGCTCCCTGCGGACCATGTCATTGCACTCTTTGTGGCAATTGGTAAGGGCACCAAAGAGGCGTGGCCGAGACCGGGGCAGCTCAATCTTGATGATGTCGTTATCAAAAATAGTTTTGCGTAGCAACATCATACGCACATAGCTAAGTAGGTCTGTTTGAGGTCAACGAAAGCAGACAGCTCATTTTCCACATAGTCTGATTTCGCTGCACTCAATCCGACCTATTCTCATCTGTAGCCGCCTTGAAGCCTTAATGTTTCATAGTAATCTTCGGCTATAGCGGTCATGGTAAAATCGGTTTCATCACCAGCAATTTCTTTAGTAGCAGATTTAATTTCTTCCAGAGAGACCTTGAAAAATTCTTTTCGTCTATTGATTGCATTGACACGAACTTGATCAAATCGTTTGTGCAATGCATTTTCAAGAGCAGGCGCATCATCACTATAGATCATTGCATGAACATCAAAAGCGAATGGTACAGAAGCGCCTCCGAGTTCTTTTACACGCTCTTGCGGATCAAGTCGCCGAGTTAAGCCGATCTTGTAAATTTCATCTCCGAATGATCCAATATTACTAACTATATAAACGTGCCCTTTACGGGTCTGTTCAGCCATACTTTTTGCTCGCTGAGTCATTTCTTCTGCTTCTTGAAGTTGAGTCTCTAAGAGCATAATTTTGCCTTGCAGCTCATCCTTCTCCCCTTCATGAGCTTTATCCAGTTGTTCTTGTACTTTTTCCAGAAGTGTTTTAAAAAGTTTTTCCTCTCTATTTGCTTCTGCAATTGCTTTTTCATATTCTTTTGTTAATCTCGCTTCCTCTCGAATTTGTTCTCGTATTAAACGTTGTTCTTCATCTTGAGCGGCCTTTTTAAGTTTATATTCGTAAAGCAAACGACATTCTTCAAATTTTAGCTGAATATAAGGAAAAGTAATTCCAGTTGATAGGCTGACGGTTGTTTTTTCAAGCCCTTCAGCTATTTTTTCTATACGCTCTAATGTACGATCAAAATTTGATGGTCTTAATTTATCTAGTAACTTGTCGCATTCAATATTAAAGGTACGAATCATTAGTTTTGCTTGGTCTTTTAGAACGGCATGTGCTGTTTTAGAGCTACCTTTAATTTTAATTTCCTCAGCAAGCTCAACAGCCTCATTTTCTTTTATAAGTTTTTTTTGTTCTTCCCTTACGTTCTTTATTTCTGCTTGGTATCTTTCAGGGGTTTCGTAAAGATATTCAGGTTCTTTGTAAATACCGTAATCGACGTATTCTTTAATACGACTATAGAGATCGAGTTCAGACTGTAACCCTTTCAATGTCCCTTCGTTTTTATTTATCTCATCATTTGTACGAGAAAGCTTTTTTGAGTTTTTATCTAGTGCCATCTTGATATTGTCTGATTTTTCTTCGAGCGATTGGAGCTTTTTCGTTCTTTTTTCTATTTCAACTAGTCGTTCATTTTTTATTTTTACAGTAAAGTCCAAATCTTTTATGGCTTTATCAAGCCTGTCGCTCTTTTCTTTAATTGATACACTCTTCTTTTGTAATAAATTAATTTCTTCCTTGATATAATCTGATATTTGTATGTATTTTTCCTTTTCACCTTTCAATAGTAATTGGTATTTATCCCTGGCAACGGATACTTTCCCCTTTAATATTCTAATATATTCTCTTGCTTCGCTATGCTTTTTTCTTAAATTGTCAGTCTCAAGCTTTATTACATTTTCACATATTTTAGTTTTATTTTGTATTTTCAAGTCAATACTTGCTAATTCTTCTTCGCATTCTTTGATCCTTTCACTTAAACCTGATAATGTAATATTTTTCTTTTTGTAAATAAACCAAACAATATAAAAGGTTACACATGAGGCGAGAACGGATGAAAGTATTACATATATAAGTATGCTCATATCGTTATTACCGAAGTGTCTTTTTTATAACTTTCCTTCTTTCATTTGCACGCTCAAGCCGTCTTTTTTCCAGGGCATTATTTTCCTTTTCCTTGATGTCCTTCTTTCTTTGTTTCTCATCTTGCTTGTTCATCCTTCGGACTTCCTCATTTTCGATAGTTTTATTTTTAGAATTGAGCGTAGTTTCGTAGGCCTGATAGAGTGAAACGAAATCAGACAATTCGAGCAAAGAGTTATCCGCTTATGATGCTCTCAAGCAGATCCACCAGCCTGTTCCCATTCTAAGCGAGTAACATTCCGATCGGCCCTGCTGAACTCAACCCCAATCATCCAGATCTCCTTACCCTGCCCCTGGTATTTATCAGCATATTTCTTCTCCTTAATCTGCTCAAGGGCGCAGCCCGGCTTGGTTAACTCGTTAACCTTGAATTCAAAAATATAAACCTGTTCCTCAAAACATACCGTCAAATCAATCCGGCCATGGTTGGTCACATCCTCAGGCCGTACCTGTAAACCCAGCGCAGTGAAATAGCAGTAGACCACCGAGCAATAATACCCCTCATAGCCAGCCAGCTCATTTTTTCTGTACCAGTCATGGGGAATAGAGGAAAAAAAGGCGTGGAAAATCTGCTCCAAAGCAGCAAAATTATGAGCCTGCAAGGCTCTGAAGAGAGCCACCTGGTTTTTCTTCAGAGAAGTAAGTTCCTGGCTGTACCAGTGGAGGATAGAGCCACTCAAGCTCTTGCGGACTTCATGATTAGGAAAACCCAGATGATAGATATATTCTTCATCAAAGAGCTGCTCTTTGCCGGTGATAGTCAGATAGCCGGTCTGAAAAAGCAAGGACTCCGGCGCAATATAATCTACATCGAAGCTGCTGAGTAACTCCTCGTCCGCTGTCAGGTTTTCCAGCTCAGGAATGAACATCTTCTTGTCCATGAGCATCCGAATCAGAAAAGACGGGGTGCCAGTTTCGAACCAGTAGGGCCTAAACTCCCGATTGCGCAGATAGAGCAGGATATCAAAGGATTATAGACTGAATCACCGAGAAAATGATAACCGTTATACCATTTTTTCACCTGGGCCAAATCAATCCCGTCCAGATAGTCAGCAAAACCGATTTCCAGTTCCTCCTGGGTATAACCACAGAGACTACCAAAACGGGGATCCAGCGTAATATCTTCGAGATTATTGAGCCCGGAAAACAGCGACACCTTGGAAAACTTGGAAACCCCGGTGAGCATGACAAAGCGAAGGTGGCTCCCCTGAGCCTTGAGCACGGAATAAATATTCCGCAACCCTTCGCGTAACTCCCCTGCCTTTCCAGGTTCCGTGATATTATCGAGAATAGGTTTGTCGTATTCATCCACCAAAACCACGACCTGCTGCCCGCTTTGCTGGTAAAGCCTGACAATAAGCTCTTCCAGGCAGTTATCAGGGGTTTCAGAGGCAAGAGAGAGGTTATGCTGTTCCGCCTGCACATGAAGCATTCGCAGGACTCGATCCTCCAACTTACTTCGGCTTTCAAGGATGCCGTGGGTGAAATCAATCTTGATGACTGGATGTGTTATGCTCCAATCCCAATTATCCTCCAGGTACAAGCCCTGAAACAGATCTCTATTGCCAGCAAAGGCCTGGGCGATGGTATCAAGGAGCAGGCTTTTGCCAAAACGACGGGGCCGGGAAAGAAAATAAAAACGCCCCTGATCCACCAATCGGGCAATCAGCGGTGTTTTATCGATGTAGCAGTAATTATCGGTTCTTATGTCGGCAAAGGTCTGAATGCCGATGGGGAGCTTTTTCATGGGATTTCCTTTTTTTTGTTACATTTTACAATCGGCATCAACCACCGCCACCCGCTTCCCGCAGACGATACTCCGCAACCAACCCCACCAGATCCTCACCGTACTTCTGCAAAGTCACCTTCCCCACCCCATGTATTTTTTTCAGCTCAACCAAATTATCCGGTAGGGCAACAGCGATCAGAATCAGGGTCCGCTGATGGAGAATCTGAAAAAGAGCAAGATCCAACTCCTTGGCCTTTTTTGCCCGCCACGCCTTCAAGCTCTTGAACAGCTCAGGATGTTCGACATCCGCTTCAGAGCATTCCGGCCCCTGCTGCTTTTTCGCCTTTTCCGGAACAAAATTGATCTCAGCCGCAGAAACAGCCCGCAGATATCTTGACGGTGCAAATCCCTGTTCACAGGAACGGACTCCGGCCAGTTTCACAGCCAGATCCAGCTTCAGGTTGTTCAGGACATTGTTTATCTTTTTGCCCAGCTCCTTATTATCGGTATCAACATGCAGCTTGGAGATGGAATCAGCAAAAATCAGGTTGAATTTCTCCTGAAACCAGCCCGATGCCTTGCAGGCCCGTTCCTGGATATGCGCGTCCGACTCGGGCAGCTCGCCCGCTGCAAAAATATCGTGCAGTTGGTTCCTGAAATTCTCGCTGATCAGAAAGATTTCCTGCACAGCCTGCTCCTCCAACACCTCAAGGTCGGCAACACTGATACCCATGACCTGCACAAGCCGGTCATTCCCCTCAAGCAGATGAAGAAAATAGCCCAGGCGGTCGCGCAGCTGCTTGAAATCAAAACATTCGGTCAGCAGTTTCTGCTGAAAACCGATTTTGGCCTCCTGGAGCTTATCTTCAGAAGGAGGATTGTTCCGGGCCTGCTCGGCAAAACCTAAGACCGCCGTATCCGTGGCAACACCGCTGTCCGAGATGGGCGAACTGAGCACCATCCCTTCAAAGGTCTTGCAACGGCTCAGGGCCACGTACACCTGACCGTGGGCAAAGGCTGCCTGGGCATCAATGATCGCCTTTTCAAAGGTCAAGCCCTGGCTCTTGTGAATGGTGATGGCCCAGGCCGTTTTCAGAGGGTATTGCTCAAACTTACCGATAACTTCTTCTTCAATCTCGCTGTTTTCCTGATTCAGGGTGTATTTGATATTTTCCCAGACAATGGGCTGTACCGCAATTTCCTGCTCATCATCAGGGCAGAGCACGGTGACTTTCGTCCCCGTTATTTTATTTACCCGACCGATCTTGCCGTTATAATATCGTTTCTCCGCATCTGGATCATTGCGAACAAACATCACCTGCGCCCCTTTTTTCAAACGCAAATCTGCTGGAGCCGGATAGGTGTGTTCCGGAAAATCTCCGGAAATCTCAGCAGTAAAACGGAACTCCTTTGTGTCGAGTTCTTTCAGTTGCTTGCTGTTAATGGTGTCGGCACTGCGATTATGAGTGGTCAGGGTGATGTATCCGTCATCCTCCTTCGGGCTGAATTCGGGAAGATACCGTTGGTTCAGCGCATGGATGGACCTCTGATCAAGCCGGTTGTTACGCACCCGGTTCAGGAGTTTGATAAAGCTGTCATCGGACTGGCGATAAATATGTTGCAATTCAATGGTGACCAGCTCGGTTCGGCTGAGTACCTTGCTGCTGAAAAAATAGATGGAAGCGTAATGGCTCTCTAGCAGCTGCCATTCATTGCGTTTCGCCACCGGGGCCAGCTGATGCAGATCACCGATCATCAGCACCTGCACACCGCCGAAGGGCAAGTTGTTGCGACGATGATGACGCAGGGCATCATCCACGGCATCTAAGAGGTCAGCCCGAACCATGCTTATTTCATCAATCACCAACAGATCAAGGCTTTTGATGATTTTTTTCTTTTCCTTGCTGAAGCGGAATTGATGCTGCTGGGTGCGCTCATATGCCTCGCTACCCGGCACAAAGGGACCAAAGGGGAGCTGGAAGAAAGAATGGAGGGTCACTCCGCCAGCATTGATCGCGGCAACTCCGGTTGGTGCGGTGATAATCATCCGCTTAGCCGAGTCCCTTTCCAGGTTATGGAGAAAGGTGGTTTTGCCGGTTCCGGCCTTACCGGTCAAAAAAATGTTGTAATCGGTAGAGCGGACAAAGTCGTTTGCCAGCTGCAATTCGTTATTCATTGAAGGCATGTATCAAAACAGCATTGAAGGGCATTGACTGTCTGAGCCGAAAAATATGTTTAAAAAACATTTTAGTCCGTAGAAAACGGTTTGTTTTCTTGTCAATACAGAGTAGGTTATCGCTCATTATTCACTCATTTTTTATTAGTCTCTCCTGTTACGGCGTATACTTTCGCTACATTCGATACATTCGCCATTCTTCGCCCCATAGCGGTTCGGGGGTTCGTCCGACAGTCCGGGGAGACTTCCTGATACCGTATTTACTTAACAGAGAATAGAGATTATGACCACATTTACAGACCTCGGCCTGAATGATGAACTCCTTCAGGCTCTTGACGCCCTGGGATTTACAGAACCAACCCCGGTGCAGGTCAAGGTTATCCCGCTGATGCTGGAGCAGGAGATCGATATCGTCAGCCTAGCCCAGACCGGAACTGGCAAGACCGCAGCCTTTGGCTTGCCGTTGATCCATCTGATCGACTCAAAGGATAAACGAACCCAGGGCCTGATCCTCTGCCCAACCAGGGAACTCTGCATGCAGGTGTCGAGAGATCTTGAAAGCTTTTCTCGTTTCACTCCAGGAATCAAAGTATTGGCGATCTATGGCGGAGCGAGCATTGACCAACAGATGCGTGAACTCCGTAAAGGTGTGCAGATTATCGTTGCCACACCAGGACGCCTGCGGGACTTGATTCGACGGGGCAAGGTAGATATTTCCGGTGTCCGCTATGCCGTCTTTGACGAGGCCGATGAAATGCTGCAAATGGGTTTTCAGGATGAACTTAACGCTATCCTGGCCGAAACCCCGAAAGAAAAAAATACCCTGCTGTTCTCAGCCACCATGTCCAGGGAGGTTGCCAATATCGCGAGCAGGTATATGACCAATCCCGTGGAAATCACTATGGGCAAGAAAAATGCCGGTGCTGATAATGTGACCCACGAGTATTACCTGATCAACGGGAGAGACCGCTATCCCGCCTTAAAACGGATCGTGGACAATAACCCGGACAACTTCTCCATTATTTTCTGCCGCACCAGAAGGGATACCCAGGAAGTGGCGGACAAGCTGATTCAGGACGGCTACCGGGCCGATTCCCTGCACGGAGAATTGAGTCAGGCTCAGCGGGATCTGGTTATGGATAAATTCCGTAAAAAACACCTGCAATTGCTGGTGGCCACTGATGTCGCGGCCCGTGGCCTGGATGTCAACGACCTGACCCATGTTATCAACTACAGCCTGCCTGATGATATTGCCGGTTATACGCATCGTAGCGGGCGTACCGGGCGAGCCGGAAGCAGCGGCACCTCCATTGCTCTGGTTGACATGCGGGAACGCCATCGGATTAGACATATTGAGCAAAAAATCAATAAAAAGTTCAAAAAGGCCCAAATCCTACGGGTAAAGAGATCTGCACCAAGCAACTACGCAGCCTGATGGACGTTATCAGCAATACCGAGGTGGATCATGAGCAAATTGATCCCCTGTACGCGGATATTGAGCAGCAACTTGCACACTTGGACCGAGAGCAGCTGATCAAAAAATTCATTTCCTTGGAATTCAATCGATTTCTGCAATATTATAAAAATGCCCCAGATCTCAACCAACAGGTCAGCGGCAAGGATCGGCCAAGTAGCTTCCAAAAGAATGCAAGAAGCTCGCAAACAAATAATGACTTTACTCGCGTTCACCTCAATGTCGGACGGCGCAACGGTATTTTGCCGGAGAACCTGATCAGCACGATCAATGCTGCTCCGGGCGGCGGTCGCATTAAGGTGGGCAAGATTGAAATCATGCGCAACACAGCGACCATTGAGGGAGACAGTCGTTTCATCTCTCAGATATTAGGCGCTTTCCAGCACTTCAAGGTTAATGGCAAAGCCGTAACCGCAAAGGTTGTCCAAGCACCTCCCGGTGCCAGTGCTGGCGGACGACGATACGGCAATGCGGGAAGCTCACGCAAACCTTGGAAAGGCAGGAGCCCAAGAAAATAAGACCGGCGCCTCCAGGTCCTGTTCATATTTCTGCTAGCGGGCCGGAAGCTCTTCCGGCCAGCAATCAACCTGAACAGGATCGCCAATGCAACATCGGGTCAGCTCTGCCGCGCTTCCTCTATTTACCGCAATCTCAAGATAACCGGCACTGTCGATCAGGGCGACCATCTCCCCCGGCTCAACCTCGGCATAGGTGGTACTAAGGCTCTGGATCACGAGCTGCTTGTTCACCTGCACCTGATGACGTTGCGAGCCGCCTGCACCATCAGGATCCAGGTACTTCAGGTGCTCCAGATACTCCAAATCCGTGCTGCGGATTGTTGTGCGGATATTGCCGAAATGATCAACCTGAAGCACCTGCCCTGTAATCTTCCCTTCTGAAACATGAGCGACGGGCAGGTCAAGGCAGACGCAGGAATCCGGCGAAACCTCCGACCCCACAGCTGCCAACTCCACCAGCCCTCCTGCCAATGAAGCCGCCACCGGACCCATGATATCCCGTCCGTGAAAGGTGAAGCTGACCGTATCGGCAAAGAGTTCACTTTGTTCAACCAGATACACCCTGTTGATAATCTGATCCCGCAGAAACAGGGATAAAATTCCGTTATCCGGGGCCACAAAGATCTGCTCATCGCCCTCAGCAACCAGCATTCTCCGCTGACTACCCACTCCAGGATCAACAACAATCAGGTGAACCGTCCCAGGCGGAAAAAAAGCATAACTGCTGTGCAGAACAATGGCTGCCCCGATAATATCCTGCCTCGGGATCGCATGACTGAGATCCACCAGCTGAACCCCAGGGTTGCGGCGGAGAATGGCACCCTTCATCTGGCCGACGTAGGGATCAATCAGGCCGAAATCAGTTATCAGGCTTATAATGCCGGAGGGATGCATGGAAGGTTCCCGCATGTTGTAAAAAAAGGAAAGATAATGAAGAGGCCCTGATCTACTGCACGTCAAAGCTCTGAATATGAATTTGTTTACCGTTGAGAAAAAGCCGGACCGTCCAGCTGCCGTAGAATTTCTTTTTAAAATCCTCACCCGTCAACAAACGCGTCACCGGACCGTTCTTCCAGAGATTGAGCCAGGAACATGCCTTCCAGGACGCTGTTAGCTTTGTAATATCAAAGGAATGATTACTTTGATGCTCCAATTCTCCCCAAGGGGTGAGCCAATCTGTTGTCAGGGTATATTTCCCTGGTTGCAGCTGTTGCAAGGCAACCAGCAGGTAGATCTTTTCGTACGGGGCAAAAACGGTGATTGCCTCGGTAAAGGTTTTATCCTTATATAACCCGCTTTGGACAGAGGCAAAAGGAGAGGACGAGGCAAGTGCCAGCCCTGCGATGAAAATATAAATAAGGGTGAGCCAAAGCAACCCACCCGTTTTCCAAGTCATGACTGAATAATAGGGCTAGATACGCTTAAAGGTGATCTTGTGCCATTTAGCATACGCGCCGTGATCGTCGCAGTTCCAGTCTTCTTCACCGTAAAATTTTATGACATCGCCGGTGGAAATGCTATGGGTTCCTGCGTCAATATATTTCTTCTGATCAGGGCACTGGCTATGCCAATCGTCGGGGTGGCAATCATTCTCACAACCGGGGGCCAAGGGATAACGTCCCGAAGCCGCACCGTTATCGTTAATATACAAAGCATAGGGGGAATTGCCGTCAAATTCGATCTGGGCAGTAATCGTGATGCTATAGGTACCTGATGCACCTGGAAAGGTGGCCTGACAGGATCCGCTACCGGTATTCGCGGTCAATCCCAGAGCACCGTCACGATTTGACCAGTTGCTGGTGCAGCTGAAGTCAGAAAAAGCGGACAGCTCCACAGTGGTTGATGTTGCTGCTGTTGTCGTTGCAGAAGAGGGGGAGGAGGTAGCGGCGGCGGCAGAAGGCTCATTTGTTGCGACGACTTCTGTCCCCCCGTCGCTGGAGTCTTCATCATCGTCGTCCAGCAGGTCACAACCTGAAAAAAGGAAGAGCGTAAGAATCAGGGGGAGAGCAAGATATTTCATATCAGTTATTCCGTCGGTTATTGTTTACATGTTTCAGAAAATAAAACGAGCTGCCTGCTGTATTTCGGCGTGAAGGTGATGTGTACCCCTTTATGGCAGGCTTGTGATCAATACGTCCGTTGGCGGGGAGGAATCTGTATCCTTCACGGATAAACAGATATTAATCTTTATTAGAAAAGTCACTTTTTGTCAAACGAGATTTTTTGTTCTTTGCCATGAGGAAAAAAGGCGAGCGATAGATTTAAAGCATAAGTTCGACGGCGTGAGAGACCATGAAACTTGACTTTCTTTTTTCATTTGGTTACTATTGTTAGTAAGGGTTCTTGATTTCCTCTTTGTCTTGGCCGGGTCCGTGCGTAGCGCGTGACCCGGTTTTTTTGTCCTGCCTCTGGGATTCGAATCCACGACCACACCCTGCAATCCCCATTACTGCGCCCTTTGATTTCTCCCCTGTAATACTTCGGATATACTTTTCACCTGTTTGGAAAAAGGTTGTTGTTTACTTTTGTCGACCGGAATGGTTAGCTCTCCGCAATACTATCCGATATCCAACCGGCCTTTACAACAAAGAAACTCCTGAGCTATGCCCCCTGTCATGGAATGAAATACGCAACCGGTCCCTTTGCCTTTGCTGCGGAATGGAAGGACGAAACCAGCGAACATGCGGAAGAAAAATCTTTCTGGGATAATTTTTTCAATGTATTCGGAACATCCCGTTAATATCAGAGCGGCGGAAAAAATGGGCCGCCTGCATGATGAACTCAAGGCTATCGGCTATACGGGCCATGATCTGGAACGATATCTTGTCCGCCTGCTCTTCTGCCTCTTTGCCGAAGACACGGGGATTTTTGAGAAAAACCTACTCCGTGACCTTGTCCGGCTGCATACCGCTGAAGACGGTTCCGATCTTGCTGACCGGCTCAACCATCTTTTTCAGGTGCTCGATACGCCCCATGAAAAACGACTGGCAACCTTGCCGGAACATTTAGCGGCCTTTGAGTATATCAACGGTGACCTATTCGCCGAATCACTGCCCGTGGCCGGTTTTAATGCCGATATGCGGAATATGCTGCTTGATGCCTGCGAGCTGGATTGGGCCGGGATTTCTCCGGCTATCTTTGGTAGCCTGTTTCAGTCGGTCATGGATGCGGGAGAGCGGCGAAACCTGGGAGCGCATTACACCTCTGAAGCCAATATTCTCAAGCTGATCAATCCTCTTTTTCTGGAAGATCTGAAAGCCGAGTTTGCGCGGGTCAAGAAAACGAAAAAGAAGCTGGTCGAATTCCACGCTAAACTGTCTCGACTCACCTTTTTTGACCCGGCCTGCGGCTGCGGTAATTTTCTGGTTATCACCTACAGGGAATTGCGGTTACTGGAACTGGAAGTGCTGAAAGTTCTCTATCCGGGCGGTCAGGGGGTTATTGATGTGGGTATGCTGATCCGGGTTAATGTAGATCAATTTTTCGGCATTGAATACGAAGAGTTCCCGGCGCAGATTGCCCAGGTCGCCATGTGGCTGGTTGATCATCAGATAAACCTGTTGGTTTCTGAAGCCTTTGGTATGTACTTCGCCCGGATTCCGTTGAAATCCAGTGCGAATATTGTCCATGGTAATGCTCTACAAATCCCCTGGGAGAGCGTGATTGAACAGAATCGACTTTCCTATATTCTCGGTAATCCGCCGTTTATCGGTTCCAAATATCAGAAACCGGAGCAACGGGCCGAGATTGCCGAAGTCAGCGGCAAGGTGAAAAGCTGCGGTATTCTGGATTATGTCACGGGCTGGTATTTCCTTGCAGCGCAGTATATACAGGGAACCGGGATTGAATGCGCCTTTGTTTCGACAAATTCAATCGCGCAGGGGGAGCAGGTCGGGGTGTTATGGAAGAAATTGGGTGCGGAAAATATCAGCATCAACTTTGCCCACCGAACCTTTCAGTGGAACAGCGAAGCAAGAGGCAAAGCCGCTGTGCATTGCGTGATTATCGGTTTTGCTGCGTTCAGCCGCAAGGAAAAGAGGATTTACGAATATGATGATATCCGTTTGGAGCCGCATGAAATAAAGGCGGCGAACATCAACGCCTATCTTGTTGACGGGCCTTTGGTTTTTATAGAAAAAAGAAGAAACCCGATAAGCAGCAATGCTCCCGTTGCAAGACTCGGTAACCAGCCGATTGATGGCGGTTATTATCTATTTACACCCGAAGAAAAAGCGGTATTCATTGAAAGAGAACCCAAGGCAGCTCCGTTTTTTAAACGATGGATTGGGGCAAGGGAATTTCTCAACGGCATTGAACGGTGGTGTCTCTGGTTGGGTGATTGCTCACCGGCGGAACTAAGACAAATGCCCGCCTGTGTTGATCAAATAAAGAAAGTTCAAGCGTTTCGACTGGAAAGCAAGAGAAAGGCGACACGGGCAATGGCTGCGACTCCAACCCGTTTTCATTTTGAAAATATGCCGGATGGAAATTATCTTCTTATTCCGGGCGTTTCATCAGCAAGACGAAAATATATACCGTTCGGGTTTATCTCGCCTGAAATCATGGCAAGCAACTTGGTCAATATCTCGCAAAGTGCCGAACCCTATCACTTCGGCATTCTCTCTTCCACCATGCACATGGCCTGGATGCGCTACACGGCAGGCAGGCTGAAAAGCGACTACCGCTATTCTATCGGCCTTGTCTACAACAACTACCCGTGGCCCATCAACGCAACAGATAAGCAAAAAGAAAAGGTCGAACAGGCAGCACAGGCCGTGCTGGATGCCCGCGCCCTATTCCCGGACAGCACCCTTGCCGACCTGTACGACCCATTGACCATGCCCGCACAACTCACCAAGGCCCATGCGGCACTGGACAAAGCCGTTGATAAATGCTACCGTTCCCAACCTTTCACCAACGAATTGAATAGGATGCAGTTTCTTTTTGCGCTGTATGAAGAATTGACAGCGGATAATAAGGGGTTGACGAGGGTTGCATAACGAATCTTATCTGAAATTTCAGCCCTCTTCAAAAAAGGGGCCCATCAAACAAGAAGACTTCTCAGTTCATCAAAAACATTAAACAACACCATGAACAAAATACGACTAGCCCTGATTGCCGGAGGCACTTCCGGCGAACGTGAGATCTCCCTGAAAGGAGCCGCCGGAGTAGAACAGGCCCTGAATAAAGATAAATACGAGGTTGTGCGCTATGACCCGGCCACCGATCTGGCCCGCCTAGCCGCTGATGCAAAGCAGCTGGATGCAGCCTTTATTCTCCTGCATGGCATCCACGGCGAAGACGGCACCGTCCAGGGTATGCTGGAACTGCTGGGCATCCCCTACCAGGGAGCCGGTGTGCTGGGTAGCGCCTTGGCAATGGACAAAAATCTCGCCAAAACCATGTACCGCCTGCACGGCCTGCCAATTGCAGTCTGGGAAATGGCCAGCAAGGAGCATATCGCCGATTCCGCCCCTCTTTTGGCCAAACTCACCCTGCCTGTGGTGGTCAAACCCATTCGCCAAGGATCCTCTCTAGGCATGTCCGTTGTTCGGGAAGCAGAACAGCTCTCCCCTGCCCTAGCCATTGCCTTTGAGCACGACAACCAAGTTATGGTGGAGGAGTTTATCCAAGGTCGAGAAATCACCGTGGGCGTGCTCGGTAATGAGGAATTGACGCCCCTGCCCCTGGTGGAGGTCATCCCGGATGCGAAATACGCGTTCTTTGATTACGAGGCCAAGTACCAACCCGGTGCCACCCGCGAGGTCTGCCCGGCAGAGGTGGACGACAGCATCCGTGACAAGGCCCAACAGTACGGTCTCACCGCACATCGCGCTTTGCAGTTGCGAGGCTACAGCCGTACCGATATGATCGTTCGGGACGATGAGATTTTCCTTCTGGAAACCAATACCATCCCCGGCATGACCCCGACCAGCCTCCTGCCCCAAGCAGCAGCCCAAGCCGGACTCGACTTCTCGGCCCTGCTGGATCGGCTTATTGCCTTGGCCATGGAATAAAAAACAACTGCAACAGATTTCAGTTTGGAGAGGGGTTCAAGAATTATGAGAATCCTCGGAGGAATAAACAGAGATCATCGGAGGGACGTCATTGCATACCGTCACCACCTCGGCCTTACGGAGGACCCTCTTGCGCTCGGTATCTATATACCCTTTTTTCTCAACAAAGATGATCTCTTCGTTTTCTAAAGCTGGATCATTTTGGGTGGCAATGATTTTGCACTGCTTTATCCGGGCCTTGTTTTCCGGGAATTTCAACGGTTCTATATGACGGGATCGGAGCAGACGTACGAGTTTTCGCTGAATCGCACGGGTGCCTTTAACAAAACGTTGCCCGATCTTATTCAAAAGATTCTCTTTACCCCGGATATTTTTCTCCAGATTGTCAAAGGCATCCAACACCTCAAACAGACCGAGAAGCAGCTCTTGCTCCCGCTGTTCAGCTGCTTCTTCCTGCTCTTTGTTGATTCGCTTCAGCTCAGCGATTTCTCGCTGAAACCCGATCAGTTTCTCCCGCAATAACGTATCTGGGGCTACCTGTTCCCCCTGCTTTGACATAGTCATATGGTCATACCTGTTTGTCAAAAATATCCAATCGTTCCAAATCGACCATTTCAACCC
>MTKO01000112.1 GCA_004028505.1 Candidatus Electrothrix aarhusensis | reverse complement strand
ATGAAGAGATCATTTATGCAGTAGTAGAGGCAAGTATCTCTCCAGAAATGCAAGATGAGTTAGAGGCAGGTTTGGACGAGCTGACTGAACAGGGCTGGGACGATCTTGTCGCCGCCATCCAGCGCATCCTCAGCGGCGAGCGCGATGAAGCCGCCCTGTCCGAGCCGCTGGATTACGAGGATGCCGCCGTTATCCACGCCATCCT
The DNA here is from genome assembly GCA_004028505.1 of Candidatus Electrothrix aarhusensis. Classification (GTDB taxonomy): domain Bacteria; phylum Desulfobacterota; class Desulfobulbia; order Desulfobulbales; family Desulfobulbaceae; genus Electrothrix; species Electrothrix aarhusensis. Next base: position 21,223 of record MTKO01000112.1, on the reverse strand, counting down.
GGAGGCATTGCCGGGCAGGGGTAGGGGCACGGCACGCCGTGCCCTTACATGCTTCAGGTATGACTAGGCTCATACGGGTGGTATGACGGGGGTCATACGGATCCATATGACTAGGGTCATACGAGTCATATGACGGGAGGCATACCAGCGTGTCCCCCCGTTCTTGGCAAGACAACAGCGCAGGGGCGAAAGATCTTTCGCCCCTACAGATTATCCCTTAGCAGAAAACTCCTACACTACTTCAGTATCTTATTAAAAAAATCCACCCGATCATCAACACCTTTCCGCCCGCGACACCAATCAAAACCCTTGGTCCCGCCATCATAACGAACCGCCAACCTCTTTTTAATCAGAATGTCCGCCACATTTTTTCTATCCGCCTGAACATCAGCGATAATGCGAAAATATTTCCCACGCCGAACGTTTTTCAACGTAATCTTTCGCGCTTTGCTCATAATCTTATGCACAACCTTCTTGGCTTCCCGAGCCAACTCCTTTTCCTGAGCACACTTCCCTTTGATCTCAGGGGTATCAATCCCGGCGATCCGGACGGGAATATTATCTCCAAAGAGCGGATGCTGGCCTTTCAGATCCACGGTAATGGTATCGCCGTCATAATTTTTGACAAAACGAACATCGGTAAAGGTACCGTATGATTTCTTCTTTTTAGCGGCAACAGCCGCTGTTACCTGAACGAGAAGAACGGCGAAACAAAGCGTGAGAAGAGCAAGGCGGAAGGAAAACATTTTCATGGGCCACACCAGAGTTGAAGTTGATCAGTTCATCGCTGCAATGGATTAAGACGGTATTGAGAAGGGCTTGATTATGCTGGGACTTGAGCGAGTTCCTCGGTCAGCCGGACCGCTGCAACTGTTTTTGCCACATCATGCACCCGCAAGATATCCGCACCCTGCTGAGCGCAGAGGGCCGAAATGATTGCGGTTGGGCAATCCCGTTGTGCAACCGGAGTGCCGAGCAGCTTCTCTAAAAAGGATTTGCGGGAATGGCCGATCAGGACCGGAAAACCGAGCTGTTTAAAGGCTCCAACATTGCGCAGGATCGCAAGATTATGAGCAAGGGTCTTGCCGAAACCGATGCCGGGATCAAGAATAATTCGGTGTTTGGCAACCCCTTGACTCTCCATCCAGCCTGTCCGCTCACGAAAAAAAGCATAGATCTCAGTAATAACATCCTCGTATTGCGGAGCAAGCTGCATATCCTCGGGTGTCCCCTGCATATGCATAATAATGATCGGTACCTCACAGTCACGGGCTACCCTGATCATATCAGGATCTTGGCGCAGGGCCGAGATATCATTAATGAGCGTGGCCCCCTGCTCCAGGGCCGCTGCCGCCACCTTGGCCTTGGTGGTATCAATAGAAATGGGCATTGCAGAAGAGAGCGCCCGAACAGCTTGATCGCTGGCAGCACCCGGTCCAGCTCTTCCTGCTCAGTCACGGGCTCGGCAAAGGGACGGGTGGACTCGCCGCCAATATCGATTATATCCACACCATCAGCAAGCATTTTTTCTACCTGCGCTGTAACATCCTGCTCGCCAGTAAATTTACCACCATCGGAAAAGGAATCCGGGGTTACATTCAGAATGCCCATAACCTGTACTTTGTTCATGCCGTCCTTCTCATAAAAAAAAGGCACAGGAAGAATCCCTGTGCCTTGATTACTCTACTTACTGTACGGGAAGGCTCAGCTCCCATCTCTCGGGGTGAGGCTGCCCTGACCGTTATGCCATTTATGCCTTATCAGCGGTTTTTTCAAGGGTTACTTTCGCACTTTCCTGCCCAGATTCCTCTCCCGCATCAGCATCGGCAGCTACCGGTTCCGCCTTATCCTTCAACTCTTGAATAATGCGATCAATATCTTCAAGAGTGATGGTTTCCTTATCCAGCAACTCTTCAGCAACCGTTTTCAGGATATCAATGTTTTCTTCCAGCAATATCGTGGTGGCTGTGGTGGCGTCCAGAATAATATTTTTCACCACCTCATCAATCTTGCGGGCTGTGTCCTCGCTGTAATCACGATGCTGATTTATTTCTCGGCCAAGGAAAATCTGCTCTTCCTTTTTGCCGTAGGCCAGAGGTCCCAGCTCATCGCTCATGCCCCACTCACAGACCATCTTGCGGGCCAATTCGCTGGCTCGTTCAATATCATTGCCTGCACCGGTGGTAATCTCGCCGAAAATAACCTTTTCCGCCACCCAACCGCCGTACAGAATAGCGATATTATTCAAGAGGAACGTCTTGGAATGGGTATATTTTTCATTTATAGGCAGCTGCATGGTCAGACCGAGTGCCCTACGCGCGGGATAATCGTCACCTTATGGATGGGATCTGTTCCCGGCAGCAGACGAGCCACAATGGCATGTCCGGCCTCGTGATAGGCTGTGATTTCCTTTTCCTTTTCAGGAATGATCATGGACTTGCGTTCAGCACCCATAATGATCTTATCCTTAGCCGTTTCCAGGAAATCAAGACTGATTTCTTTTGCTCCCTGACGGGCCGCAACCAAGGCTGCCTCGTTGACCAGATTTTCAAGATCAGCACCGGAAAAACCTGGCGTACCTCGGGCGATAACTGCCATATCCACCCCATCAGCCAGTTTTGTCTTTTTCCCGTAGATCTCAAGAATCAGCTGACGCCCTTTGATATCAGGCACTGGCACAATGACCTGACGATCAAAACGACCAGGACGAAGCAGGGCCGGATCCAGAACATCAGGTCGGTTGGTGGCCGCGATAATAATAACCCCGTCGTTGGCGTTAAAACCGTCCATTTCCACCAGCAGCTGGTTCAGGGTCTGCTCACGTTCGTCATGACCGCCGCCCAAACCTGCGCCGCGATGCCGCCCTACCGCATCAATCTCGTCAATAAAGATGATACAGGGTGCGTTTTTCATGCCCTGCGTGAACAGGTCCCGAACTCTGGAAGCACCCACACCGACAAACATCTCAACAAAGTCAGAGCCTGAGATGGTGAAAAACGGCACCTCAGCCTCTCCGGCAATGGCCCTGGCTAACAGAGTTTTACCGGTGCCCGGAGAACCGGCCAAAAGCACGCCCTTGGGGATTCGTCCGCCTAGGGTGGTGAACCTTTCAGGATCTTTCAGAAACTCAACAATTTCTTCGAGCTCGTGTTTGGCCTCATCAATTCCGGCAACATCCTTGAAGGTGATTTTCACCTCTCCTTCTTCCTGTAGCTTGGCTCGTGTTCTGCCGAAACCAAGAGCACCGCCTTTACCGCCGCCACCCATCTGCATCTGTCGCATAAAAAAGACCCAGACACCAATTAAAAGCAGCATAGGAAACCAGGAGATAAAGATCGACATCCATAAGGACTCCTGTTCCGGCTCCTTCACCAAGATATCAACCCCTGATTTGCGCAACATGGGTATGAGTTCGGTATCATTCGGGGTCACTGCGGCAAAAGGTTGCCCATCGGCTGAGAATCCCAGCACCTTGCCCCCTTGGATGGTCACTTTCTGGATCGCTCCGGTTTCTACGCTGGTCCAGAACTGACTATATGTCATAGGAATACGTGACTCAGGTTTCTGATTAAAAAGATTTACCAGAAGGATTGCTGTCAGGCCGATCACGAGCCACATGCTCAAATTCTTATAAGTATTCATTCCTATATTACGTGAGGAGTTAGTAAGTTACTACTCGAACAGCCTTTAGATTCATGAAGGCCAAGTAGTTGTCTTTTTTCGAATTGGTTGAATGCACGATATAATCAGGCATCCCTGTTTACTTTTCAGTACAGCATATACGTCAGTTTAAAATACTACCACACTACGTGGTATCTTGCAGAATAAAATATGCCGCAGGAAATCTTCAGGAGAACAACACATACAAAAAAAACGGCAAGATAAGGGTATAAAATCGGGGCATAAAATCGAATTTTGGGAGCACTACTCAGATTAACTTGTATATTGAACTCTGTAATATATGAATTCTTTGCCGGTCAGTCAATAGCTGAATGGCAACTAAACCGGAAAAATATCAAAAAAAGCAAAGAGGAAAGACATGCATCGAGCTGATAATTCATGATAATACCTCAGTCAGCCTCTCAGCTACAGATTCAGATTATAATGGAGGCAGGCACGACTTGAATTTGAAGATAAAGTATGCTCAAATAGTAGCCTCTCCAAATTTTGGAGTGATTTTCGTTAACGCAACGGCTAGTACGTAAATTCAACAAATTACAGCATGAGAGAATGTCATTAAGCCTGTTTTACCCTAGATTTTGGAAAGGATACCTCAAATAGTATCTTTCAGCACGGCATTTTTCAAAAAGCAAGCAGAGCAACAACCGAGCAACAAGGCAATCATTGAAGGGCTGACGGAGACCAGAGACATATGGATGCTATAGAAAAATTTATTGAAAAAATTATCAATTTTACAGAAGGGGTACTTTCCCTGCTCCTCCTACTCATGGTTTTGAATGTCTCTTTTAACGTCATCATGCGCTACTTTTTTCATAATTCCTCCGTAGCCATGCAGGAGCTGGAGTGGCATTTTTTCGCAACCATTATCCTGCTCGGCATCTCTGTCAGCCTGAAGGAAGAGGCACATGTACGGGTTGACTTTCTCTTTGAGCGTTTCAGTGACCGCGTACAAGCAGCGATCAATATATTCGGCACGTTTTTCTTTCTTCTTCCCTTGGCTCTGCTCATTACAGCGGGTTCTTTTACCTTTGTTCATGACTCTTGGCTAATCGGAGAAATCTCCGAAAATCCCGGAGGGCTCCCTTATCGTTGGCTGATTAAGGGAATGATCCCTTTGTCCTTCAGCTTTTTGGTTTTGTCCGCAACTGGGTATATTCTTCGTAATATCAGGAGATTTCGAAGGGTAGATATAAAGGCAGGTATGCGGGAAGCAGGCATGCAGGAGATAGATAAGTGATCGGCATCATCATGTTCTTTGCTGCCCTGCTCCTCCTGCTTATTGGCTATCCAGTGGCGTTTTCTTTCGGAGCAGCAGCAATTTTTTTTGGCTTCATCGGCGTGGTTGTTGATCTTCAGCCGGATCCGACCCTCCTCGACATCATGGAAGAATTTTTCCTCATGTTTTCTATGATGCCCTTTCGCATCTACTCCATGATGACAAACACCATCCTCATGGCCGTCCCACTTTTTATTCTGATGGGGATTATTCTGCAAAAATCAGCATTAGCAGAAAGTCTCCTTGAATCTATGGGTCTACTCTTCGGTAGAATACGGGGTGGACTGGCAGTCTCCACGGTCCTTGTCGGCACCTTATTGGCCGCATCTACCGGAGTAGTAGGAGCCTCCGTGGTTGCGATGGGGGTGATCTCTCTGCCAGTGATGCTCAAACACGGCTATAACAAGTCCTTGGCTACCGGCACTATTTGCGCTTCTGGAACCCTTGGACAGATTATTCCTCCTTCTATTGTTCTGATTATTCTCGGCGATGTTTTCCAACTCCCTGTGGGGGATCTCTTTCATGCAGCTCTCAAACCAGGGCTGGTCCTGGTGGCAAGCTATATTGCCTATATTCTCCTTCTCAGCTACCTGAAACCGGACCTTGCCCCGATTCTTGACCATCCTGCTGCGGAAAAAAGAATTTCTTGGCAACAGGCAGCACTTGCTATCTTACCGCCTCTGGCCCTGATGATTCTGGTGCTCGGGTCCATCTTTGCCGGTGTTGCCACCCCGACCGAGTCCGCCTCAGTGGGCGCATTGGGGTCAATCCTCTTGGCAGCAATGTACAAAAAATTACGTTGGCAAATCCTCCTGGACTCCTGTCGAGAAACAGTCAGAATCACCGCCATGGTTTTTGCTGTTCTCATTGGAGCAACAACCTTTTCCATGGTCTTTGTCTCTACCGGGGCCGATATCCTGGTCGAAGAATTCATGGTCAGCTTACCCGGCGAAAAATGGGGGTTTTTATTTCTCTCTATGGCAGCGATTATGTTTCTTGGTTTTTTTATTGATTTTATAGAAATATCCTATATTGTCGTTCCTATCCTTCTTCCGGTTGCTGAAACAGTGGGTATTGATCCAACGTGGTTTGCTCTTTTGATCGCTATGAACCTGCAAACCTCATTCTTAACCCCACCCTTTGGTTTTTCGCTCTTTTATTTAAAAGGCGTGTGTCCTCCAGAAGTACGGACCCTTGATATTTACAAGGGAGTTCTACCCTTTATTCTTCTTCAGGTTATGGTTTTGATCTCAATTATGCTCTTTCCGCACCTGTATGGTCTTCACTGATATCTAACGTGACCTGTATGTAATAGGAAAGAAAATATTCGAGAAAATGTCCAGAAAGCCCTGAAGAGAAAAAGCAGAAACTCTCGGAGAAAAACATTATGAAGTCCGGTCAGATGAGTATCAATAAACTGGTTATACATTTGGAACTCGCTGTGCTTGCCTGTGTTCTGATTGTGCTGTTACTGTCCGCCCTTGATCGCGGCGGCAGCAAAGGGGCACCCGGAACAGCTCAACAGAATAAGCAGATACAGAGCGAACACAACGAGGCCGAAGCACTCCAGGCAGAACTCTTTACAGACGTCCATGTTCCGCCACACCAGCGCGAGATCTGGCTCGGCGATCTTGACGGCATGTTGAAACGTGGACAACTCCGGGTTCTGCTCCCCTTTTCACGAACCTTTTTCTTTCAGGAAAATGATCAGGAGTTGGGCCTGAGCGCCGAGATACTCCAACGATATGAACAATTCCTTAATGATCAGGTAGTGCTCGGGGACAAGAAAATGAAATTTATTTTTTTACCGACCCCCAAAGAGCACCTAGTTGAAGACCTCTTGGCAGGTAAAGGAGATATTGCGATTGCGGACTTGCTCCTACCTCCTGAGCAGGAGAAACGTGTTACCTTTGTTTCTCCGGTTGCTCTGGAAATACAAGAAATTCTGATAACTGGACCGAATTCACCACAGTTTAAAAGCATTTTCAACCTGTCCGGCGAAGAAATCACCGTCCGCAAGGACAGCTCCTATGCTGCCAGTCTGCAAAAACTGAATAACACCCTAACTTCCATCAATAGAAAACCAGTGACTCTTCACATCGCTGATGCCTTTCTTGAAGATGAAGATCTTTTGGAGATGACAGCGGCGGGCCTGCTGCCCATGACGGTGGTGGACAGTCATGTCGGAGCATTCTGGGCAACGGTCCTTCCTCATATAAAGCTGCATAACAAAATCGCGTTGCGGACTGCCAAAGAAATTTCCTGGGCAGTCCGACCGGACACCCCTTTGTTCCAGGAAAGTATACGCTCTTTTAAAAAGAACGGCTATCTTCCCCTGGATGGACATCTTGGCTTAACCGAATATTATCGAAAAAAAGATGGTTTTATCACGAATAGCCTCAGTCTGCCTGCTCTGGAACGGTATCACAGCATGGTTGCACTCCTTGAAAAATATGGTAAAAAGTATACCTTTCCATCTCTATTGCTGGCAGCTCTTGCCTATCAGGAATCACAATTTGATCTGTCCCGGCCCGGTAAAAACGGCAAGGTGGGCTTAATGGGAATAAATCTCTCTATTGTCCTTGATGAGGGATTAGAAATAGACCTGCAACAGATCAGAAAACCGGAATATAATATCCAGACAGCTGGGCGCTATCTCCGTTTCTTAGCTGACCGTTATTTTTCTTCTCCGAGACTGAGCGAGCTGAATCGGAACCTCATGGCAATTGCTGCCTATGCATCCGGTCCCGAGCAGGTCATTGCAGCCAGAAAAAGAGCCGCTCTGGCTGGCTATAATCCAGATATCTGGCTTAACCATGTGGAAACAACCATGCTCCCGGAAAACGGCAAAGATACGGCACAGTATGTTCGCAATATATACAAGTATTTCAAAGCATATGAATATTTCACTGCTCGAACAGAGAACGAAGAGCAGAAGTAGGCGGTAGGTATTTTTTCATGAACACGCAGGAACGCGCCATTTTAAGCACCACCGGTTACGGTCATTTTTTGAGCCATTGTAATATGCTAGTTTTTCCGGCACTTGCCTCCCTCTCTCGCAGCATTTCGGGTTTGATCTTGCTACGACGCTTGATCTTGGATTCTGGATGTACCTCTTGTTCGGGATAACCGCTCTCCCTTGGGGGATATTGGCTGACAAATTCGGTCCAAGACCATTATTGGCGCTCTTTTATCTCGCGGAGGCTGTTCCGGGCTGCTGCCGCCGCCTTTATGGACAGCCCCTCAGCCTTTCAATTCGCCCTTGTCGGCATTGGGGTTTTTTCTGGAATATATCATCCAGCTGGCCTTGGTTGGATAGCAACGGGCATTCCCCGCCGCACAGCGGCTGCTATGGCAATCAACGGGATCTTCGGCAGCCTCGGCCTTGCTATGGGGCCCCTGCTGGCAGGTCTGATCAATTGGTTATTCGGAGTTCAGGCAGTGTATCTCTGTTTAGGGCTGATGAATATCGCAGGATTGTTTATTCTTCTGCTCACAAACAGGACAACAGCCGCTGCACAAAAAATAAGTGCGCAAAAAAACACGTCATCATCGGCCCAAGAACAGGTGGGAGAGCAGGAAGGAGAAAAAGAGAAATTTACAGCATGGAAAGGCTTTCTTGTTCTCCTCGGTTGTATGATGCTGGGCGGAGTGGTTTATCGAGGAGCAACAGTAATCCTGCCTGCCTTATTTGAACGCAACCTTCCGGCAGTGGTCACAGCTGCAAATAATCTGTTTCAAGGCGGCGCAATGTCAGGAATAATATCAGGAACAATATCAAAAAATCTGGTCGCCACAGTGACCATCGGTATCCTCTACCTGATTGGGATGTATGGCCAGTATATGGGTGGCAGATTTGGCGAACGCTTTGACCTCCGGTACGGTTATCTGGGATTTCACTTAATAACTATACCCTTTGCTTTTTTGATCGGAACGGCAACAGATATGCCCTTGATTCTGCTGGCAGCACTGCATTCTTTTTTTCTGCTCGGTATGCAGCCCTTGGAGAATACCTTAGTGGCCAGACTGACCCCTGCCTGGATGCGCAGTTCAGCGTACGGCATGAAGTTTATTCTGACATTCGGCGTAGGAGCTTGTCAATAAAGCTGATTAAAATTATTGAACAAGGATGGGGCATCTCTCTTGTTTTTCCGGTTTTAGGAACGATCTCAGTCCTTCTTGTGATTATGATCAGCATTTTGATCATGTCAACGCAACATATCCGCTCTGAATGAACACATAACGCTCCCCCATGAAATAACAGGTAATAATCAATAAAAACTATTACAAGTTTTTTACTGCTACGCCGCACGTAGTGGGGTGGCAGCCCCAGCTTAGCAATGAAGTCTTTTTTAAAGGAATAATATGACAGTTATAAAAAAATATAAACACCTGGTAAATCCCTTTTCTCTTCTATCTCTGCTTATTGTCCTACTCGCAGGCACAGCAACAGCGACAGAGGTTAAATTTGTCCATTTTACTGATAGTAATATACCGGTAAGGCGCGGCAAGGGTGAACAATATAAGATAATGAAATTCGTTAAAGACGGTAACCAGGTCGAATTTTTCGAGGAAAATGGAAACTGGGCCAAGGTGCGGCTTCAAAACGGCACAGAAGGCTGGATGCTGAAACGATATTTAAGTGATGAAAAGCCGCCAGTGGAACAGGTTCGAGAGCTGCGTAAAGAAAATGAGCAGCTCAAGACAGGGAATGAAAAGCTGACCCGTGACTTGAAAAAAATTAAAGAACTCCAGCTGACCAGTAGTGAGGAACTTGAAAAGCTGCAAACATCGGCTGAAGAAAAACTTGCTATAGGCCTAAATGAATGCAATAAAATTAAGGATGAATACAAGGCATCTCAAGAAGTAAATAAAATCATGTGGTTTTTGTCAGGAGCCGGAGTACTGCTCGTCGGTTGGCTGATCGGTTGTTTTGCTGGCGGCTCACAAAGAAAGCGAAACAGACTTTTATGAGTGGCGCAAACCGGATTGATGCTTAATGTACAGCGGGTCACAGGTCACAAATGAGCAACCAGCCCAATGGCGGCTCGTATGAACTTAGATGAGCTTGCATGGAAATCTGCGCAGTAATTCTACAGAGCTCTGCTGAAAAAATTAAATAATACAAATATAAAATGAAATTAATACGATCGACAACAATCCTGGCGATACGTCATAAGGGAGAGGTGGTCATTGCAGGCGATGGTCAGGTCTCGCTCGGGCAGACCGTCATTAAACATAATGCACGCAAGGTGCGCAGACTGTACCACGATAAAGTAATTACCGGTTTTGCCGGTTCAACAGCTGATGCCTTCACCCTGTATGATAGGTTGGAGCAAAAGCTGGAGCAGTTTAATGGCAATTTGATGCGTTCCTCGGTTGAATTGGCTAAGGACTGGCGCACCGATAAAATGCTGCGGCGGCTTGAGGCGATGATGATTGCAGTTGATGCAAAAACATCTTTACTGCTTTCTGGTAGCGGCGATGTGATTGAGTCTGATAATGGCATCCTGGCTATCGGTTCTGGAGGTTCTTTTGCCCAAGCAGCAGCAACCGCCCTCATCGCCCACTCCAATCTTGATGCCGAGTCTATCGCGCGTGAATCAATGGATATCGCGGCTTCCATCTGCGTGTATACCAACCATAACCTTATCGTGGAAAAGGTCTAGCAAGACCACATGCCTAAAAAATCCTTCTACCTTCTGAATATTGATGAGTGAGTTGAATTCGTTAACACCGAAACAGACCGTCCAGAAACTTGACCAGTATATTATCGGTCAGGGTGACGCAAAGCGTTCCGTTGCCATAGCACTCCGCAACCGTTGGCGGAGACAACAGGTGCTGCCACCTCTGCGCGAGGAAATTGCCCCGAAAAATATTATCATGATCGGTCCCACCGGCGTGGGTAAAACCGAGATAGCGCGAAGATTGGCCACCCTTGCCCAATCGCCCTTTATCAAGGTTGAGGCCTCAAAATTTACCGAAGTAGGCTATGTGGGCCGTGATGTTGAATCCATGGTGCGGGATCTCCTTCAGTTGGCCATAAATATGGTGACCAAGGAGGAAGAGGAAGGCGTGACTGCTCAGGCGGCATCAGCAGCTGAAGAACGTCTGCTCAACCTCCTGCTGCCACCGGTACCAGGACGCGACGCTGCGGAGAACTCAGGTTCAGGCATAAAAAAGGGCGAGAAGAGTGAGGCAGGTGATGTCATCTCGTTATCCTATAATGACGCCTTTGGCAAGAATACTGATTCCCTCGACGCGGACAACATAGCGACAAAACAACAGACTGACTCCGTAGAAAAAACCCGTGAAAAACTGCGGCGAATGCTGCACAGCGGTGAGCTGGATGAGCGCACTGTTGAACTCAATATAACCACCCAAAAGCCCCAGGGGCCGGTTGTGGAGGTTTTTTCAGCCTCTGGGATGGAAGACATGCAATCCTCTCTGCAGGACGCCTTTTCCAAGATCTTTCCGGGACAGAAGCAGGAGCGAAAGTTCAAGGTTCCAGAGGCACTAGAGTACTTGAAAAAGGAAGAATCGCAACGCCTAGTTGATACAGAAAGCGTGACCGAAAAGGCAATACGGAAAACCGAGCAGGCCGGAATTATTTTTCTTGATGAGATCGATAAAATTGCCTCAAGGAGCGGCTCGGGTTCAGGATCTCCTGATATTTCTCGGGAAGGGGTTCAGCGTGACCTGCTGCCCATTGTTGAAGGCTCCACCGTAACGACCAAATATGGTCCGGTCCGCACAGATCACATCCTTTTTATCGCTTCTGGAGCCTTTTATGCCAATAAACCTTCAGACCTTGCCCCGGAATTACAGGGCCGCTTTCCTATTCGGGTCAATTTGAATGCTCTTGGCGAAGAAGACTTCTTTCGTATTCTCACCGAGCCAGAAAATGCCTTGATCAAGCAGTACACGGCGCTGATGGCTACTGAGGGTATAGAACTGAAGTTTGAGGAAGGGGCTATCAGGGAAATGGCGCGAATCGCTGTGGAGGTCAATAGAAAGACCGAAAACATCGGTGCCCGTCGCCTGCACACGGTCATAGAATGCGTTCTGGACGAACTCTCCTTTGATGCCACAGAGCGTGAAGAGCGGACCTTTGTAGTTACACCGGAATATGTACAGAAGCAGTTGCTTGACATTTCCGATAATGAAGATTTGAGCAGGTATATTTTATAGTTCTTATAGTTTTTCAACCTCCCGCTTTCATGGCGGGAGGTTCTCCATCCAGCCGAGTAATCGCTAAAAAGCTGCTTACTCGCTAATCTTACCTGCTAAATCTCTTGAGCGCCCTTTTGCTGAAATACGAGGGATCCACCTCACTGTCAAAGACCGCCTCGGTAATCTTTATGGCGGTTTGATGACCGGCCTTTTCAGACTCCTGGGGAGTCACCGTCCATGCCATCGGATAAAAGCGATTTCCGTCATCTCCAAGTGACTGAACATCTGTATAACTCATCACCCGGATAAGGCCCCGTCCTCATCAAAATACTGCACTGTGGTGGGAAGAAAGTATTGCTTGGATACGGCAAAGATAATTTTCCCCCAAACCACTGCGGCATCCGGCTTGGGTAAAAGCTCCACCCGATACTCAGTTTCGGTTTCCCCGAGTAATTTTTTAGTGTAATCCTCACTAATAGAACTCTCCCGCACCAGATCATCATTGCTGAAATCACTCCCCATCCAGCTCTGGAGCATCATCGATGCTGGAATCTTTATAGTCTTTTCAATGCGAGGCACATATTGCCACATGGCATTGTCGAGCTTTAAAAAGGTGATTCCCTTATCTTTGCCTGGATACAAAATCTTAATAAACGATTTTTTATTGCCCACTGACCAGCTCTTCATCTTCATGGTGCGCTCGGCCCGCTTGGTTTTCACCACCATGGCCATTTCCATGACAGCAGTCTTGCCGTTCAAATTATCCTCAACCTTTCTGATAACCTGATCCACACCTAACGACGTATCTAATATATCTAATGTATCTGAACCAAGAGGTTTCTGGGCAGCAAAGAGCAACTGTATAGGCAGGGACAGAGGCATAAGGAGAGCCATGAGACAGACTGATATCACGCGTATCATATTTCTTCTTAGCCGACTCTTTTTTTTTGCTTCGAAAATTGTTGCCCTGTATCTCTTTTGTTATTAGGAGTAGCCTGCTGCTTCCCCCTTTTTACTGCTGCATCAGCAGGAGAAATTGGAGAGGCTGTAGGGTACTTTGCACCGCTTGCTTTTCCAACTAACGCATTTTTTAACTCCTTGGATAAGGCCTCATCACCAAGCATGTTCTGTAATAATTTATCATCAAGAACCGTTTGGTTATACGATTGAGAGAACTGGCGCAATCTCAAGATAAGCCAAAGCACAGAGATAACCAGAACCATCACTAAAAAAATAAAAACCAGCCAAATCAGATTGCCCATAATTTATCGCTGTTAAATATTAATGTCACCTTGAGAAGCGATCTTGTCCCCTTGCTCCCCTCCCTTGCAATTTTTCCCTGACGTTACTCGTCCTTTTCTCCTGCTTCCAGCTTTGTAATCTTTTTTTCCAGCATGGAAATCAAGCCCGTGAATTTCTCATCTCTGAGCACTGTGTTGATCTGTTCCATATAGTTACGAATCAAACTGACCCCCTCCACCGCGATGTCATAGGCCATCCATGAATCTTTTTCCAGCAGCATAATATAAGAAACAGGAATGCTCTTATCTTGGGCCACAAGCAGGGTTTTCACCTCAGCCCGGTCTCTCTTGATACGCTGACCTGTAAATTCGATTTTTTTGTCCAAATAATCATCAACCTGATTAATATAAACATATTGCAGAAGTTTGGTGAACAGACCAACAAACTGATCCTGTTGTTCCGGTTTAAGGGTGCGCCACTGCTTTCCCATCACCCTCTTCGACATTTCACGAAAATCAAATCGCTCTGATACGATTTTCACGATAACCTCAGATTGGTCAACAATAGGTCGCTTCCTAAAATTAGCGTCTTTCAATAAACTGACGACCTTATCAATTACTGGTTTAAGCTGCTCTGTCGGATCTGGAGACGTTGCTGCAAATACCTGTGTGGTCAGCGAAAAGAAAAAAAGAGAAAGAAAAAAAACAAAAACACGTCGAAAATTCTGCATAATTTCACCTTAGAAGAACAAAAATATTCATCCTTTGTTGTCCCGACCCGCTTGGCCGGAGATGGGTGTCATTCAGACTGATCATCAAGTTTATCACGCGGAACACTGGTCTGCCAATTTTGCCGACGAAGTTGATAAAAACCATCACGAACAGCTACATAAGGGTCAACACTCATTTCTTTCACCTTTTCATAGTCGCCAAGATGCAAAGAGAGGTTATTCACTTCTTTTCCCATAAAAATAGCAACGGACTCCTCCCAACCTGCTGCCCAATTATAGTAAATAGGGCTGAGAGAAAATCTATCAACCATGGTGCCGGAAATATCACGCAAGGTTGTCGGCCCCATAACCGGTACCATTAAGAAAATCCCGTCCGGAACTCCCCAGTTATCCAAGGTTTGACAAAAAGTAGCCTCTGTTTTTTCAAATCCCAGCTCAGCAGCAGGATCACCTAACCCACCGACTCCACCAACAGTATTGATGGCAAATCGGGCCAGTAAGGTACCGGTATCTGAAAATCGCACCTGCAACAGGCTATTGATAGCGCGCATCGGCTCCTGCAGGTTGTAAAAAATATTTGCTATGGAGCCCCGAATGTCTGCTGGAAGAAGATTGCTGTATCCGGTTGCAAGAGGATTCAAAATCCACATGAAGGCATAATCATTAAAGGCGAAGACGGCCCGATTCATACCCTCAAAGGGATCCTTGACAGCATTTTCTTCTGGGGTTTCTTCATAAAATGCATCATCAAGAAAATCAACCTCGCCATCTGCTGCATACAGTAGCCCACAATTTCCTAAAAGGAACAAACTGACAAGGAGTACACGAAATATCCTTTTCATGAATCGATCGGCATACAATGCCGCCTCCCGCATTCCGTTACCTGAAAGACAACCTCAGCCCCACCACCAACGAGGCGACGAGTAAAACAGTCCCGGAGCGTCTCAAAAATATCGTTATTTAACTCCGCCAAAAGCAAACTTAGAAATCAACGATTCTAAATCAACTGAAGATTCCGTATCCACAATGACGTCACCAGCCTGATACAACTCCTCATCGCCACCTGGGGTGATCTGAATAATTTTATCACCAATAATCCCCTGCGACTTAACCGAGGCCATAGAATCTTTGGCCAAATGAATATCCTTATTCAGCTTGAGGGTGGCAACAGCAAAATCATCTTTGCTCAGACGCAATTCAGCCACCGACCCTATCGTGACTCCGGCTATTTGGACATCAGCTCCCGTTTTTACTCCTGAAATATTTTCAAATTCAGCATATAATGTATAGGTACTCCCTTCCCCCAGCCAAGAAACCTCGCCGAGCTGAAGGGCAAGCCAGCCAAAGGCGGCAAAACCGAGAACAAGAAAAAAACCGACGACTATTTCTAAACGAGAATTATTCACCTAACACTCCCTAAAACTTCCAGTTAAACAATTTTAAAAACATCCTAAAAACTGTATGAGCTCTGCTGTGCTGCTCAGCCCTTCTTGCTGTCGGCTTCGAACAAA
This sequence comes from Candidatus Electrothrix aarhusensis, assembly GCA_004028505.1. Lineage (GTDB taxonomy): Bacteria > Desulfobacterota > Desulfobulbia > Desulfobulbales > Desulfobulbaceae > Electrothrix > Electrothrix aarhusensis. The sequence continues at coordinate 5,610 of MTKO01000112.1, read as the reverse complement.
TCCCCGAGAGTCATCTCCGCGAACTCGCGGATATAGGGTTTTTCTGAATCCTTGATCTGCGCAACATCAGTAAAGACATCAATCTCCCCTTTATTGAGCAGAACAATTTGATCTGCCAAGTCAAAAACCTTGGGAATATCATGACTGACAATAATCGCGGTATACCCCAGTTTCTCTTGTGTCCGTCGGAACAGATTATATATGTCCTGGGTCATCACCGGATCAAGCCCGGTTGTCGGCTCATCAAAGAGCACGATTTCCGGCTCAAGTTGCAGGGCACGCGCTAGGCCAACCCGTTTTTGCATACCACCACTGAGCTGCGCTGGAAATTTTTTTTCATGACCAGTGAGCTCCAAAGTTTCCAAGGTGTCTGCAACCCGTTCCTCAATCTCCTGTTCCGTTAAGCGGGTTCGTTCCCGAAGCGGTAGGGCGATATTTTCAAACACAGAAAGGGAATCGAATAAAGCCGCTCCCTGAAAAAGCACCCCGAATTTCATCCGCAGATCGCGAAGTTTTCTTCCTCCTAACCGGGTGACATCCTGGCCATCCACCAGAATCCGGCCAGAATCCGGTTTCAGCAAACCGAGCACCAGCTTGAGCGTTACACTCTTGCCCTGGCCACTGCCCCCTGCAATAACAGTGGTTTTCCCCCGAGGAACCGAATAGCTCACACCGTGCAGCACCCGATGCCTCTGACCCCATTCCCCAAAGTATTTTACAACGTCAATAAACTCAACAGCCGGAGTACTTTCCGTTTCAGTAACCATCCTTGGCTCCCTTAAAGCAGCACTGCTGTGAGCAGATAATCAAAAATTAAAACAGAAATCGAAGAAAGAACAACCGCCTGAGTGGTCACCTTGCTAACGCTTTCAGCTCCGAACCCCGCCCCTCGGATCTGCAAAACAAAATAGCCGCGTCCCGTACTGATCCAAACCAGCAGAAAGGCAAAAACAAAGGACTTAATCAGTCCGAGCTGAATATCGTGATTACTGACACTGTTCATCATCCCGTTAAAAAAAGAGCCGGAACTCACACCCATCATTTGCACGCCGGTAAGATACCCGCCATAGATACCCACAACATCAAACATGGCCGTGAGCAGAGGCACAGAAATAATTGCAGCTAAAAACTTCGGTGTAATGAGATAGCGAAAGGGATCAATAGCCATACACTCCAAGGCATCAATCTGCTCAGAAATTCGCATAATGCCGATTTCAGCGCACATGGCAGATCCAGCCCGCCCGGCAACCATCAAGGCTGTTAGAATGGGACCAAGCTCCATAATCAATGTCAGAGCGACCCCAGAGCCCAACATACCGTCAGCCCCAAACTTTTGCAGGGTATACACGCCCTGTAGCCCAAGTACCATGCCGGTAGACAAGGCCGTGAAGAACACTACATTTATAGAACCGGCTCCGATGAAATGCAGTTGCTTAAGAAGCTCTTTTCCCCGAAAAGGGCGCTTGAACAGGCCAGCTAAGGCTGCAAATAAAAAAATCCCCATCCTGCCTAAGTCAGCAAGCAGATAGAGACAGTTATCACCGAGATAAAAAAAAGGCTTGACCCAGAAGGTCATTTTGGATTCCTGCAAGGGGCTTATCCTGCTGTTGATTTGTATTTTCAGCGGTTATCCAGAAATCAAACCGCACTCTTTTCCGCATAATGCTTTCGCGTTTTACTCAACGTTCTGCGCAAGATAAAACTTCATTGAGTGGAGGATACCATAAAAAAATAAAAAATATAAGTCTGTCAACTCAGATCCCCAGTCCTGACAACCAGGCCAGCAAGCTCAAATATTTCTGTCCTCAAATCAAACCAAACGCACACTCATTTTATTGCCTTAATAAAAATACTCAAAAAAATAAAGCACAAATGACACCCCTTTACAATGAACGATTCTTCATATTTTAAATCGATAAATCGCCTTGTCAAGCTGAAGACACAATCGCAACCCTGAAATCGAGAAAACGTCTCTGCGTAGAGAGCACCTATTGTTCCCTATCTCAATGGGTTTTCATCATAAAAAGAGCTGGCACTGTCCTAATCAAAATGAGCATATCCAGAAGCAAGGATCTATTGGCTATGTAAAATAAATCATAGGAAATATCTTCATGAATTTCACGGGTCCTATCCGCACTGATCTGCCAGATACCGGTAATGCCTGGCTTGACTCGAAGGCGTTGACGGTAAAGATCATTATAGACATTATTAACAATAAACTCCATCTCAGGCCTCGGCCCGACCAAACTCATCGTTCCCTCCAGGACATTGAGAAACTGCGGTAGCTCATCTAGGCTCGTTTTGCGCAAAAATCTCCCCACTCGGGTAATCCTGGCATCAGTACTCTCTGTCGGTGAATTATGAAAGACAGGGGCATCAGTGTACATAGTACGAAATTTATAAATAGTAAACGGCACACCATTTTTACCAATCCTTGTCTGCCTGAAAAGAACTGGTCCTTTGGAGTCCAGCTTGACCAGCAAGGCCATAGAAAGAGCAAAGGGCGCTATGCCAAAAAGAAACAAAAAGGAAATAACCAGGTCAATACCTCGTCGTAGCCAATCCTCAACAACTTCTATGGTCTGCTCTTTAAAAGAAACAAGGGGGATACCGTTTATTGAGCTCAGCTCAACCTGCTCGGTAAATAATGGCTGCAAATAGGGAACAATATGAAAGGCGACCTGACGATCACGCAAAAAGCCAGTAGGGTAAACAGCTCTTCCCCATTCATCTGAGAACTTAAAAAGATATCTTGGACTTTGTGCTCCTCAATTGCCTGAACGCATTGCTCAGAGTTGGCCAGCAGGAGAATACTGTCCGGATCCTGCGGGCAAAGTTCCTGGATTTGTTCTTTGTCTCCAGCAGGATCAAAAAAACCGAGGGGCTCATATCCTAACTTGGGGGTATTTAAAATGGACTGAAAGAGCAATCGACCGGTGGATCCTGCACCGTATATCAATACACGCCGAACATTTACCCCGCGCAAATAAAGGTATTGATTAAATTTAAAAAAAATAAACCTTCCAAATAAGAGGGAAGGAAGCGCTAAAATAAGCGCAAGACAGAGAGTGATTCTTGAATACTGTGCTCGGGAAAAAAAAGTATAGAGGATAAGCAGCAAAAAAAGCAACAAGGTGGTTTTGATAATTTTCCTCGTCTCAAGCAGGTTCATCATGCTCGCCTGATGGCGATAGAGTCCTATAAAATAAAAGGTCATGGTCCCGACAAGTCCAGAAAATAAACCGAGCTGACAGTAAGCGACAATTCCGCCTGGGAGGAATTTATCAATAAAATACCTATAAAGACAATAGGCAGATACCACGGCGAGAAAAAGAACAAAAAAATCGGTAAAAATTTCTGCAAGACGAATCGCTTTTTTACTGGGCCTCATTATCTTCCTTCTCCTTTCTTTTTTCCTTGTGGATAGTGCAGAGCAAACCGCGTAACTGATAGGTACCAAAGGCCGGATCATAGGGAGGCCCGTTATTGGTCAAAATATTTGCGTTCGCCTCAAGAAAGCCGAACTCAGGTCCTGTTTTTTCCGGGAACCACCAGCCGTGATCAACACTGACCGTTCCAGAACGGATTTTATCCGTTACCAAGGCCTTCATCCGAATACTACCCCTGGGTGATTTGACTAAAATCCAATCACCAGTCTGGATATCATGTTCTTGCGCTTGGTCCGGGTGCAATTCTGCCTGCGGTTCTGGACGAAGCCTCCGCAAAGAGGCCACCTGTCGTTGTTCACTATGAAAAAATTCCCGCTTTCTGGCTCCAGTTATAAGGATGTAGGGAAAAGATTCTCGTAAATCAGGGCGACTGACCGGACTTTCCGGCGGTTCCAGGTACGAAGGAAGGGGGTCGTACCTAAACGGGCCAAAGCAGAGCTGGACAGCTCGATTTTTTTTGATCGAGTTCTGAAGCCCTTTTCTTGATATTTATAATAGATATGCTCGGGATAGACCCAGCCTTTTTTCTGAAGCTGTTCATAGGTTATGCCCAGCGGAGCAAGCCGCTGATTGATAACATCAGACAAACTTTCCTCTGATCCGGGCAGGCTGAGCCGTTTGCTGATCTCATCCATAATCCACTCGTCTTGCCGACACTCACCGTATTGGGTCGCCTTTTGTTGGGCAAAGACCATGTTTTCCGCAACCAAGGGATAGCCAATCACTTGCTCTACTTCCGGCCAGAAAGCCGCAGGTAAAACATAATCCGCCATTGCAGCTGTCGGCGTCATGAACAGGTCTGCCACCACCAGTAGGTCCAGAGAACGCAGGGCATCATGGACCTGCCTGCTATTTGCCAGGGTCAGCAGGGGATTACCGCCAAACACGAGCATTCCCCTGACCGGGTAGGGCTCGTTGTCCAGCATGGCCTTGAGTAAGGTAGGTATATGAGCAGAGGGCATAAAAGCCCGCCAACCTCCCAGCAGCTTATAGGTCTCCGCACCAAGGCGTTTTGCTCTGGTCCCCTTTGGCAGGGTATGAGCTAGGGTCGGATAGGCATTGAGGATGTTCATGCCGAGGATATCCCCGCCCGGCACATCAATATTCCCGGTCAAGGCTCGGAGACAGGCAATGGCCCGCACTGTCTGAAGACAGTTGGTATTCTGCTCAATACCGAGGCCCCAGTCCAGGATAGCTGGTTTCGTGGTGGCATACAGCCGTGCTGCCTCGCATATCTGGGAGGCAGGGACACCGGTGATCTTCTCACCCCATTCTGGAGTGCATCCCTCTGCCGCCACTGTTAACTCGGAAAACCCGGTTGTCCATTGCTCAACAAATCCCTGATCATACAAATTATCACGAATAATGACATGGATCATGGTTAAGGCAAGGGCCGCATCAGTGCCGGGCCGTACAGGTAACCAGAGCTGACAACGCTGAGCTGTTTCGGATCGGCGGGGATCAACAGCAATACCGATTGTCCCCTGCTCAAGGCAACGCCTCGCTGCTATGGCCAGCTCACCGTCCGCGCTGGAAACCAGCGGATTATGGCCCCAAAACAGAATGCATTTCGGCTTGACCTTGCCGTAATAATCCCCGACTACAAAGCCACCATAGGTTAGGTTGGATACCGATATTCGGGGGATAAAGCATTGCGCCAAACCGGGTTCGTACCAATTAGGTGTCCCCAAGGCATTGGCAAAGCGAACCGTATGGAGATAGTGATGTCGCCCTGTACCTTGCCCTAATGCAATGGATTCTGGACCTGTCTTCTGACGAATAGCCTCTACCCGCTCGCTAATCTCATCCAAAGCATTTTCCCAGGGCAGCACTTCCCAGCCCCCTGCCTTGCTCTCTTTACGACGCAACGGCCTGCTCAGGCGGTCAGGGTGATGAGCGATCTCCGGCGTAGACATTCCCTTGATACACATCCACCCCTTACTCATGGGAGAATCAGGATCTCCAGTGACTTTGACGACCCTGCCGTCCTCAACAGTAATCAGGGCACCGCAGCCGCCGTGGCAGATACGACAAACGCTTTGAATGATTTTTTTACTCATGAGCAAGGTTCAGGTATGAAAAGAATGCATTGAGAAAATGTGTTCAGGCCAAAGTAATTATTTGCAATAACAAATAAGAATAGCCAACCGTATCTAGCATC
>MTKO01000111.1 GCA_004028505.1 Candidatus Electrothrix aarhusensis | reverse complement strand
TTACACTGAGCCGACATTGTTTATAGATGTCGAGCCTCTCATCTAACTAGCTGGTATCAATATATACTTTTAATGCGTTCGCCCTGTCGTTCACCGAGACAAGAGTAGCGGTGATCATTGATGAATTCCAGGACATGCAGACCTCTATTTATAATATGCCCAAAGAGCTGATGGATGCCAAAGATCGTTCGGAGGGATACGGTGCCATTCGGCTGGCCAACACCTTTGATCGGCAGTCCCAGAGCCGCAAGGCCCCTATGCTGGTTTCCGGTTCTGCCGTGACTATGGTCTTCAGAACAGTCATGGGCGGACCCTTGGGCGGACGTTTCGGCTTTAAATACATGAAGCCGCTCTCTGCACCGGACGGGGCAGCGCTCCTGCACACGGCCCTGAGATATTATACACCGGATAAAACGATCACGCCGGAACTTGCTCTCTATGCCAGCACCCAGGCGGGAGGACATCCCTACTATCTGTATTGCCTGGCAATATCCGACTGTGAAAGCAAAAATTTTGGGAGCGAGCAGGCCATTGACCGTGTCATACGCTATGAGATCGAAAACGGTAAGATCTACGGCTTCTGGCGGACCCATTTCGACAATAACCGGGAGCAGATCAATCAAGACGATGATTCAGAACTGGGAAAAAAAATCATCTATTACTTCACCAGCTATAATAATCAACCCGTAGACACCAAGGCCATTGCCGAGAAGCTCGGGGTGCCGAAAAAGGCAGTGGCAGCAAAAATTGAAAAACTCTATGCCGCCGACCTCGTCTACCGGAGTGCGGAAAAATTCTACAGCTTCAACGATATCTGCCTGATGCGCTTTATCAAGTTCGTGTATGAGCAGGATCTGGAAGGAGTAGACGCCATCGACCTGAGTCAGCAAGGAATGATCAACACCATGAAGGGAAAATTCCTGGAAATGGTGGTCGAGGTTTCCATGCTGAAATTCAACCATGAACAGCTGCCCGGCTCTTGGTTTGGGAAAACCGACGAGATGGAGGTGCCGCTGTTTCAGTACGTCAGAACGCAGACCGTCAAGGCGTCAACAAGCCCTGCCTATCAGATTGATGTACTGGGCAGAGAACAGAAAGAAAACAGGATCTGGCTCTGCGAATGCAAGTATACCCAAAAACCTATGGGCCTTGCTCAGGTACAAAAACTGGACGCAGCAGCCCAGGTTTTTCGTCAAGAAACAGAGGAAGACGGACGCCCACTGCCGGACATACAGCTCTGGCTTATTTCCACGGGTGGATTTACCACCGAACTGCTTGCTTATATTGCCTCACGCGAAGATATTCTCTTCTCAGATTACGAGGGGATCAATAATATTTTTAAAGCCTTTGGCAGCAACTATTCCATTCCCATGTTTTCCAGCAATAAAAAGTCTGCGACAAAAGAGATGCCTCCCAATGTCTGAAAACAAAATATGGCCTGTGGAAGAAATGGTCCACGAGGACGAATTCACCGACCGGGTGGAACTCCTGCGCGAGCTTGATCTGTGGGTCGCCGCAATTCAGCACATGGGCTCACCGAGCACAGCCCTGATTGCGCCCCGAAGAATCGGCAAAACCGTGCTCCTTGACCGGTTGGTCAACACAGTCTTTTTCAAACCGGAGTATAAAGTCGCCCCGTTTTACTTCAAGATGACGCGGGAAAAGCGGACCCTCAGGGAATTTCTCCTGGTGTACGCGACCACCTTTTTTCGTCAATACTTGGCCTACTGCGAGCAGGATACAATCCTCTTCAGAAATACAGGCATGGATTTGGCCAGCCTCTTGGACCGTCGTGCCACATCGGCAGCCGGTCAATGTGCTCAAGAGCGTGCTGAAATCTTTCTTGAACGCTATAACCGGGGCAGCGACGAGAACGCTCTGAACCACTGGGATGCTCTCATCCGTGAACCTGAAGAGTTGGCCTCGTTCACCGATGTACGGACAGCGGTCATCATCGATGAGTTTCAGGACATGCAGTTCTGTGTCTACAATATACCAAAGAAGCTTCTTTTAGAGATGGATGCCAAGAGACTTCTGGAGGATGGTCGGGGTGCTATCCGGCTCGCCAACACCTTTGATCGCCAAGCCCAAAGCCGCAAAGCCCCCATGCTGGTTTCCGGGTCCGCAGTGACGATGGTTTTCCGAACAGTTATGGGCGGCCCATTGGGCGGACGCTTCGACTTTACCTATATGAAACCCATGTCTGTACCGGATGGAGCAAACCTGCTGCATACCACCTTGAAATACTACGGACAGGGTCGAACCATCAGCCCGGAACTTGCCCTGTATGCCAGCACGCAGGTGGGCGGTCATCCCTATTACCTCTACTGTCTGGCGACCTCCAAATGCGAGGGCAAAGAATTTACAGATGAAAACTCTATCGAGCGGATTATTCGTTACGAGATCGAAAACGGCAAAATCTACGGCTTCTGGCGGACCCATTTCGACAACAACCGGGAGCAGATCAACAAGGATGACGATTCGGAGCTGGGCAAAAAGATCATTTACTATTTCACCCGCTATAATAATCAGTCTGTTGACACCAAAGCCATTGCGGAAAAACTCAAGGTGCCCAAGAAGGCCGTGGCCGCAAAAATTGAAAAACTCTATGCCGCCGATCTGGTCTACCGCACTGCGGAAAAGTTCTACTCCTTTAATGACATCTGCCTGATGCGCTTTATCAAGTTCGTCTATGAGCAGGATCTGGAGGGAGTGGACGAAATTGATCTGAGCCAGCAGGGGCTGATCAACACGATGAAGGGAAAATTTCTCGAAATGGTGGCCGAGGTTTCCATGGTCAAATTCAACCATGAGCGACTGCCTGGGGCTTGGTTCGGTAGATCAAAGGAAGTTGAGGTGCCACTGTTTCAGTATGTCAGGACACAAACCGTAAAAGCGGCTGCAAGCCCTGCCTACCAGATTGATGTGCTCGGTAAAGAACAGAATAACAACCGGGTTTGGCTCTGCGAATGCAAATATACCCGTGCTGCAATGGGACGTACGCAGATGGAAAAACTTGAGTCTGCGGCACAGGTTTTCAGACAACAACTCAAGGAAGAGGGGCGGATGGTTCCTAAAATACAGTTCTGGCTGATCTCTGCGGGTGGTTTCACCGATGAAGTCCTGAAGATTATCAGGAGCCGGGAGGATATGTACGCATCTGATTACGACGGCATCAATAGTATCTTTAAGGCCTTTGGCAGCAACTATTCCATTCCCCTGTTTTCAAAGGATCAAGCAGGATAATTTGCCGATTTCCTCCCAGTATCTGCCAGCTGAGCTGATGAGGTGCAAGACTCTCCGGTATCCAGGCTACCGTGAAATGAAGATGAAGCGGCACTGTACTGCGGGGATACGCTGCCAGAATAGCCACGGACTCACCTTCCCCAACTTCCTGACCCATGCAAGCCTCTTTCTTGTCCTTCACCTGCACATGCCCGTAGACCGTATGCAAGACAGCCCCATCCCGGCAGAACTGATCATGACGAATATAAACTGACCAATTGAGAAAATCCTGATGCAACTGCACCACCCGGCCTGGAAATATTGTAGGAACAAACAAACCTGGACTCATCTGATCGGGAACAAACCAGTGCTCTTTTCCATGCTGATTGGCATAGCAGGCTAAATCAATACCTTCATGAGGAGCAGTGCGTTTCTTCTGCTTGCCCCACCAAAGCTGATCATCCAGAAAACACATACCGGGCTGCCACAGCCATTGCCGGAAGTCGCCAGCCAAAACAGGATTGCATGCATGTATTCTGTCAGTGAACAGAGAAATCCAGGAAGACATGCCTATTTCTCACACTGGAGCGGACAAGAATTATCGAAAAACCTAACAAGAATGTATTTCTTTCCGTTTCCCCTTGACAGAGAAACAAAACAGGAGAAATATAGCGGACCATATACGAAAAATTCCGGTAAATCCGGTTGAATTATTACCTTATAATGAGGAAGCATCATGAAAAACAAACCAGCTAAAAAAGCAGCTGAATTTATAGTACTTTTTTTACAAAGGGAGGCATCGGGCGGCATCCTACTGATGCTGGCTGCGACACTGGCGGTTATCTTCGCAAATGCCCCGGCGACTCATAAGCTGTACGAAGAAATATTCCACCTTCACTGTCTGGCTTGGATACCTGGAATCAAAGCCATAGGCCTTGATCTGTCATGCCATGAAGTCATCAATGACGCGTTCATGGCTGTCTTCTTTTTCCTTGTCGGGCTTGAGCTGAAGCGTGAGATCCTAGAAGGTGAGCTCTCGGACCCACGTAATATTATGCTCCCTGTTGTGGGGGCCATCGGCGGAATGCTGCTACCAGCAATTATTTATGTTCTCCTTAACATAGGGGATGCACAGGCAATGCGTGGTTGGGCCGTCCCCACAGCTACTGATATCGCTTTTGCCTTGGGCGTCCTGACCCTGCTCGGATCAAGAATTCCCAATTCATTAAAAATTTTCTTGACCTCGTTGGCTATTTTTGACGACCTGGGTGCTGTCCTCATCATCGCCTTTTTCTATACCAGCAAGATAGCCTTTCTCCCGCTTGCTGCGGTTCTGGGCTGTGTAATGATCCTGTCGGCAATGAATAAAGTGAACGTTGTTAAAAAAACTCCATATATTCTGGTGGGGATTGTTATGTGGTACGCCACCTTACAATCCGGTGTTCATGCCACTATCGCCGGGGTACTTCTTGCCATGTTTATCCCCCTGTTCAAGGATAACCCGGATGTTTCTCCGCTCAAAAAACTTGAGCGTACATTGCATCCGTGGATTGTCTACGCCATTTTGCCTCTCTTTGCCTTTGCCAATTCCGGTATTAACTTGCACGGTATAGGGCTGGAACAGTTGCTGCATCCAGTGCCAGCGGGCATCGCTCTTGGGCTCTTTCTCGGTAAGCAGCTGGGCGTCTTCGGACTCAGCTTTTTGGCCGTAAAATTTAAAATCGCTCAACTCCCAAGCGGCATCAACTTTAAAAATCTCTATGGCGTCTCCATACTCTGCGGTATAGGATTCACAATGAGTCTTTTCGTTGGCGGGTTAGCCTTTCATAAAGATGGCATGCACGTAGCCTTTGATGAGCGACTGGGGATTATTCTCGGTTCACTTATTTCAGGGGTTGTGGGGTACCTGGTTCTTCGTCTGACCATCAAGCAACCAGCAGCAGAGAAAGCCTAAACAAAGGGGGGCTCTACAACTCCCTTGATCAACTCCTTCTTTGCCAGCGGCTTCATCGCTCAACTCGCTGAAGCCGCTATTCCATTCGCAACGTCAACGGCGGAACCACTGCGCCATCCTCAATAATGCAGTTTTGAAGGACACTGTTCGCACCGATCACAGCATTATCACCGATCTGACAGTTATGCAGGACTACTCCTGAAGCAAGCTGTACCTCTTTGCCAATTATTGAACCACCGGTAATATGCGCACCAGCCTGCACAACGCAGTCCTGACCAATTTGGCAATCCGGGGAAATGAGAATGCTTTCCGGGCAATACATGGTCACCCCGCTGAGCATGACTTCTCGGTTATGACGCATTTGCAGCTCGTGATGGGCCTGGGCTAACTCCACCCTGGAATTTACACCCAGTACATCAATGGCTGGCGTATGGACAAATTTTTCCACCCGATGCCCCTGCTTGGTGGCAATGGAGACAATATCGGTCAGATAGACTTCGCCCTGACTGTTATCCGTGCCCACCTGCTGCAAGGCAGAAAACAAAAAATCCGCATCAACAAGATAAATACCCGCATTAACTTCCTGAAAAGCGCGCTGCTCCGCACTTGCATCCTTCTGCTCAACAATGGCAACAACTCCATCCTCTTCATCTGTGATGATTCGGCCATAGCCGAAAGGATCATCCAACACCGTAGTCATCAGGGTGAGTACGGACTTACTCTCCTGATGCCGATCAATCATAGCCTGCAAAGTTTCAGGCCGGATCAGCGGGGTATCACCGCAAAGAATCATCACCAGATCGGCAGATGCACAGGCTGATTCCGCACAGAGCACCGCATGACCGGTACCCAATTGCTCTTCCTGCACCACTGGCGTAAAGTTATACGGAGTCGGAGCCTCCTGCAACGAGGCCAAAACCTGCTTCCGTTGATGGCCGACAATCACCGCAATCTGCCCGATGTCGGTCGCGGCCACGCTATCCAGGACATGATGGAGCATGGGCTTAAAAAAAAGCTCGTGCAGCACCTTGGCTTGGTCGGATTTCATGCGGGTGCCTTTACCGGCGGCAAGGATGACAGCGGAAATATTGGGGGTACTCTTTGGGGTACTCATACAACAGGACTCCTGGGATAAGATGGTTTGGGAATCAACTCCCCGGTGATTTATCGCCGGGAAAGAAGTTTTTCACATCGAACTCAGATCATGATATAAATGAATGCTGGAGCAGGCAAGGAATATTTTGGGGACCACCCTACTCTCTCGAATCACTCCTGTTTTCCCTCATACTTCTTCATAGACGCAACCACAGGCCAAAACAACTCAGCCAGTTCAGCAAATCGTAGACCCAAGGGTTCCTGAGCCCGCAAGGCGATCTCATAGGCAGGATCATCACATTCCCCTCCATAAAAGCCGGAGTACCAGGTTCTACGGGCTGCATTCCAGGCCGCCCCTTCTGATTTGGCTTTGGCCCAGGCATAGCTAGTTTTTGGATAAAAATGAAGCGGTTCCGCCTCTCCTTGCTGGAAAAAACGAACCAGCTTAGTAAGTTCCTCCTCCGGCCTTTCCACCTCCTGAAAACAGACCGTGGTATCTAGGGCCGCATGCACAGAAACCGGTTGCACAACAGCCGGAGACTGAATCAGGAGAACAAGATGATGTATCCATAATTTAAGAACATCCCCGGCCTTGAGGCTTGCCGGGCGAAAGGTGACCCTGCCGCTGCGATAAAGCGAAGTCAATTGACCGGTGAGGACAATATCATCAACCCGCAGAATGACCTCCTCCGGGTCTGCCCGCTCTTGGGTTATGGGCTCCAGGGCATCAACAAGCACCGCTGTCTTTCGCGCCATCTCCCGATAGAGGATATGGCCGAATCGTCCGCCGGGCAGGTGGCCCGCTGCCTGCATTCGATACAAGGGGGAAGCCGCGTGCTGAATGTTCTCTCCCTCAGCACGCTGTGTGCTTATAATCTCCTGGCTCAGCAGGTATTTCTGGAGATGATCGAGAAAAAAGGCCTCTGCTTCTGGAAGCACCTCTTCTGCATAGCGACTACGCAGCCCCATGCGCTGTTCAAGAAAAAAACGAACCGGATGATTCCAAAAGCGGACAAGGCGGCTGAGATCCACCTGCTGGCAAGGCTCGGGTTGCGGCAAGGGGCCTTGAAGAAAGGCATAACAAGCCGGAAAAGGAAGCGGTTTGGGCAGCCATTCCGAGGCATAGCTGGCTGTCTTCGGATCCCCGGAAAAACAATGCCTGCTAAAGGGTTGCAAGGGGTACTCCACAGTCAGCATCTCAGCTGCCGCCCGCTCCTTTTCCCCTTCACAGCTCGGTTTCTTTTCTACCGACCAGCCACGATTAATATAATCCCGCAGCTCTGCCGCCACCACTGAGGGCGGCAGGGACGAGTTGTCCTGCTGATCACGCCCAACCCAGGAAATCGCAAGATGGGCTCGGGCAGAAAGGAGGGCCTCCAAAAAGAGATAACGATCATCATCGCGGCGGCTCCGATCTCCGAGGCGTGGCTGCTGGGACATCAGGTCAAAGGCCGGTGAACGTTGGGTGCGGGGATAATCCAGATCATTCATGCCCAACAACCAGATCACCTTAAAAGGCACTGAACGCATGGGCACCATATTGCAAAAGGTCACTCGGCCAGCAAGAAAGGACTGTGTACCTGCCGGTTCAGAGAGTCGCGTTTCAAACCAATGCCGGATAATCGGCAGGCTGAGTTTCTGCTCAAATCCGGCCAGCCGACAATGCTCGACAAAATCGGCAATGGTTCGCCGCAAGATGAGCACTCCGTCCTGATTATCTCCCTCACCAACGAGAAAATCATCAAGCAGACAACCCAGGAGCTCCGCCCATTGGTCAGGCAAATGCCTAGTCTTCATCTTTCGTCGCAACTTCTGCAAAGAACGGATAAAATCGGCCAAGCCACCGAGCCAAGAGCCCATACTGCTGACCGTGCCGGAACAGGGCATAATCCCCTGCCAAGGCTCATCAAGTGAACCGGTCAGATAACCCAGCAAGAGCCGATCCAGTCCGAAATCCCAGGTATGTTGCTGTGCATCAGCAAGGCCCTGCTCACAGCGCTGTTCCTGATCCAAGCCCCAGCGAATACCGGCCTCCAGAATACTGGAGCGCATGAGCACGACATCCTCCGCTGCAAGACCGAAACGACGGAGGATGGTCTGGTTTTCCAGCAACGCCATGACATTCGGGGCCGTAAAACGACTTTCCTGCAATTCCAAGAGATTGAGAAACCCCTCAATGACCGGTTGTTCCTGACGACAGGCCTGGTCAGCAATGGACCAGGGAATATGGCGGGCAGGCGGGGCCGAACCGAAGACTCCGGCCACTGCCGGGGCATAGGCGGTAATATCCGGGGCCGTAATCAGGATATCAGCCGGTTTTAAACTCGGGTCACTCGCAAAGAGATCCAGCAGGCGATCATGCAGGACCTGGATTTCCCGCAAAGGGCTATGGCAACAATGAAAACGGATTGAGGCATCATCCGGGAGCAAGGCCCCCTTGCTCTGATTCAACCCTCCCCGATCATGAAGATTGAGAATGTCGCTCTGAATCTGCTGAAGCAGAGAATCTCCTTCCGGTTCCTGATAAAGTTGAATTTCTTGCGGAGCACTCCCCATGAGCAGCGAGAAAAACTCCTGCCCTACCGTGCCCATTGAGGCCAGAAGCGGATTACCGGCTGTGAAGTAGTCACTGAGATCATCAACCCCCTGGTCCCGCCAGCTCTGCCGTTTCAAGGCCAGCAGGCGTTCCGACAGGATATCGTCCCAGGCTTGTTGACAGGGACTAAGATGAAAGATGCGGATATCAACGAATTCGCTGACCCGCTCAATCACCTCAAGATATGCCGGAGCCAGGGAGTTGATCCCGAAGACCGAGACCCGCTCCGGCAGACCATCCGTGCCCAGTTCGCCCAGTTCGGCGGCCTGGAGAAATCGTTGCAGCAAGGCCGCCCTATGCATTCTGTTCTCTGCAATCAAACGCCGCCAAAGTCGGGCCTGCCAATGCCCTTCCCCGCCTTGCTCCCAATGGAGGAGCATTGAAGGCCGGTAAACCTGATACTGATCAAAGAGATCGCTGATCTTTTCCGCCAGCTGAAAGCGCTTTCTTCCGTCAGTATCCTCGGCTAAATAGGCATTGATTTCCTCCATGCCGGGTTGGGCTAGCAGGGCTTCCAACTCGTTCTGGACCCGCCAAAGGAGGACATTGCGATCAAAGCGGGACAGGTCGGGCAAACCTTGCAAGGTCTGCTCAAAGAGGTTCCAGATGAAAGAAGCCGGAAGGGGGAAAGAGAAATGCGCAGAAATGCCAGTACGCAGGGCTATCTGCTGGGAAAGCCAGCGGGCCATGCCCGGATTCTGGACAACAATGACCTCCGGGGCCAAGGGATTACTGATCGGCTCGGTCAGGGTTGCGCAGAGAGCGTCGAAGAGGTTTTCTAGGCGGTTGGATTGAAAGAGATGCAAGGGGAACTCCTGTGAATCAATACAAGACGAAAGGACAAACACAGGGGTTTGCCCCTACAGAACCTGCTGAAAAATCGGCGAAAGGTATTTCCTATTAAATCCCTTACATTCCGAGAGTCAGCTTTTTTAGGTACTCGGCGAGTACATCCGTGCCGACCTTTTGGGCGCAGTCCACGGCCCATTGTCCGGCGTTTTTCAGATGCTGCTGCATGGTCGGTTTATCTCCTTGTTCTGCGGCCTGCTTCGCTTTGGCAATATCTTGGGTTGCGGCCTGCTGCTCCGGGGTTGCTGCTTTGTTCTGCATTTCATCGTGCAGACGGGAAAGATCACTGACGATCTGCTGAAAGGTGTTGCCGGTGGCAGCGGCACTCTTGCCAATTGCTCCGACCTGTCCGCCGTGAATATTATAGGTGTCTCCCATTGTCGAACCTCCAAATTGTTTGATGATGTCGAGTGACTTGCTCTGATTTTCAATCAATCCCATAACAGCGGCCATGAGCTGGCCCTGCTCTTCCGGCGGCACTTTGTTAGTCTCACAGGTTGCGACAATTTGCCGCTCCAACCTTAGCAACAATTCATTATATTGGACAGCAAGCTCCCTCAACCTTTCATCCAGCTCATAAAGTGGAACCTGTTCGTATCCGAGCCTTTTGAAAAAACCTGACAACGCCGATTCAATGACTGCGCGTTCCGCTGCATGTTTCGCAAAAACTTCAAGATCAATCCCATAATAATTATTAAAACCCACAATGTCTTGCTCGATTTCCTCAGGCTGTTTCTTATTCGCCATATCCTTTCCGCATTCTCATTCAAGATGGAACCAGCTTTATCCCTGCCTTATTTTTGCAATCTCTCCCGCACTCAGCCCTGTCTTCTCCGCAATCGTCTCATCATCCAGCACATCAATCAGGTTCCGGGCAATCTCTAAAGCCTTCTGTTGCTCTCCCTCTGCCCGGCCTTCATCCTTACCCTCGTCCCTACCCTGTTTCCGGCCAAGATGGTACGATGAATGGACCATGCTGGCCCGATAATGCAGATTATCCTGATATCGCTCATAAGCCACCCTCTCCTGCTCCGGTAGTTTCAGAACATCCAGCGTACTCTTGGCCTGAGCCAATCCTTTTGCGCTGAACTCCTCCTTGATCTCCTCATTCTTCAAGAAATAGATCCACTCATCCAAACGGTCCTTGGCTATATCGTCAAAGCTGTTCACCTTGATCAGATAATACTCCGGGAAAATCTCATGGATTTCCTTCTGACCGTACAGCTCCTGCTGGCCCTCGGAAAAACGTAGCACATCCTGATGATGAATCCCCCGAAACACTGTCGAGCCATGATAGACGTAATCTTCCCCCTGCCCCAGATCAAAATAGAGAATATTGACAGAGATAACCTTGACGATATCCGCATAGGGTTTACTTTCCCGCAGATGTTCCGTGATCACCCTTGATGTACCGAACAAAATACGCTGAAGATAATCCAATTCCCGGTCGTACTGCACCTCAATGACAATAATCTCATCCTGCTGATTTTTGACCTTGAGATCCACCCGGTTAAACTTGTCACGGGTATCTTCCTTATTGCTTTCGCTTTCCAGGATTTCCAGAATACGGATATCATCCCGGAGCAGCTCGCTGAGAAAACCTTCAAGAATCTCGAAATTGGCCTTGCTCCGCAAGAGCTTTTTCATGGCCCAGTCAAAGCTGATTAATCGTCGTTTTGCCATAATTCCTTCCGAATGGGTTTTACTGCTGTTTACACGCTATAAAGAGAGATACTGTTGAGGGAAAAAAAGAAAAAATCGTGGAGCGATGCGTATATCGGGTCAGCGACCAGCGTCAATAAACCTCATTATGATGTCCGACATTCACCAAGACAATCTCTTTCTCGGAGAAATAAAACTCCAAGGTAATGCGATAAGAGATATTGATAGAAACAGAATGCAGATCTTTTAACCTGCCTTGCAGCCGATGCAATCTCAGAGAGGGATGCTGAGGATTCCTCTCTAAAATTTTCAGCGTTTTTTCATACTGAGAGCGCAGCTCTGGGTTTTTCTTGACAAATTCAACAGCCTTTTTAAGGTATTTGTCCGTATAAATAAGCCTGTATGTCATTTCGTTATACGTTGAATATGTTCTTCAACAGTCTCCGCAACAAACCGGCCAGCCTCGTAATCCGCCCTGGTTTCATGCAGTGCCGCATCAAGTTCGCACTCCCGAAGATAATTATAATGCTGCATATCCATCACAACAAACCGCTCCTTACCTCGAACAGTGATCACCATTTCACGATTCCGGGTAAGATGCTTTTCGATCAAAGATATTCCTTTTGTCTTCAACTGATTGGCAGTAATATTTTCCATATTTTTTCTCCTGTTTTTAATACACCATAACACACATAATCGTACTATTTACAGTACGATTATAAACCCGCTTCCCGCAACAATCAAGAAAAAGGAACTGCACCCTGTTCAACCTGATATTTCCAGATTGCTCATGGTTGCATTTTTTTCGAGTTGAGCAGCAGCCGATCAATGCCCGCAGCCAGGGAAATACCCAGGGTATAGGCGATCAGATCGGACCAGAGAAAGCCGAAGCCAAGGACAAAACTGAGCAGACGAATGGAACGGAGATAATCCAGCCAAGCCGGATGAAAGAGCTGAGATATTTCAATGAGGTACGCCGTGACCAGCGCAATACAGAAGCAAAATTTCGTAGGGAAGCGAAACAGGAGGGCGTAGAGAAAAAAGACCAGTGTGGCCCAGAGAAAATCACCGGCATAGGTTACATACCAGCTGGGAGGTATTGTGGAACAAGGCGGGCAGGCAGGCCGAGGGCGATGATGATTGCAATAATCAGAATATAGACCAGCAGGTTGCGCTGTACAGTACCCATCGGCCCTCCTCCTTTCTTGCGGGGAACTACAACCGGTCCATATGGTTGGCATGACAAATCGCCACTGCCAAGGCATCGGAGGCATCACTGCTCGGTGCGCCGCTCAGACCGAGCAGGGTGCGCACCATGTGCTGCACCTGCCCTTTTTCTGCCTGCCCGTATCCAGCCACCGCCTGCTTGACCACACGGGGCGTGTAATCATGCACAGACAGCCCCTGTTTCATAGCCGCCGTTACGGCTGCGCCTCTGGCCTGACCAAGCTTGAGGGCGGAGCGGACATTATGGGCCACAAACAGATCCTCTACCGCTGCGACCGCTGGCTTATGTTGCTCCATCACCTCAGAAAGTCCGTCAAAGATGATCAATAGGCGACGAGAAAAATCCTTTTCCGTGCCCGTACGGATAGTGCCACAAGTGACAAACCCCAGTCCCGGCCCCTGCTTGTCAATAATTCCATAGCCGGTAATCCGAGAACCGGGGTCAATCCCAATAATACGTACCGGCTCGGCCTGCCGATAATGAGGCCGAAATCCGCCTATGACAGGGCCTCTATAATCTCATCCGGGATGTCAAAGTTGGCATGCACCTTCTGGACATCGTCATGATCTTCCAGGTTATCCAGCAGATTGAGCAGGTTTTTGGCCGGTTTTTCCTCGGTCACCTCGACAGTATTCTGCGGCACCATTGAGATGGAAGCCTCTTCCATCTTGACCTCGGCCTTTTCCAGGGCCTCAACCACATCGTTGAAATCCTCTGGAGCAGTGAGAATGCGGAAGCTGCCCTCCTCCTCAACCACGTCTTCGGCTCCGGCTTCAATAGCCAGCTCCATCAGCTCGTCCTCATCCACGCCTTCAGCATCAACCGTAATAACACCACGCTGATCAAACATCCAGGCCACGCAGCCGGACTCACCGAGATTGCCGTTACTTTTGGCAAAATAATGACGAATATCCGCTACCGTACGGTTCTTATTATCGGTCATTGTCTCCACCAGTACAGCCACGCCAGCAGGTCCGTAGCCCTCGTAGAGGATCTCTTCGTAGACTGCGCCGTCCAGATCACCGGTACCTTTTTTGATGGCTCGGTCGATATTATCCTTGGGCATGTTCTCCGACTTGGCTGTGGTGATGGCACTGCGCAGCCTGGGATTGCCGTCGGGATCGCCGCCACCCATCTTGGCGGCTATGGTGATCTCCTTGATCAGCTTGGTGAAAATCTTGCCTCGTTTTGCATCGTTAGCACCTTTTTTCCTCTTAATGGTGCTCCACTTTGAATGTCCTGACACGGTTACTTCTCCTTTGTTACTTTTAAATCATGTAGAAACCGGCATGGCCGGAAATAATTAATCAGTTGTTAACTTTTAGTTGATGAATCTATTTTTTTTATCGGTACATCAGCAACTTCTTCCTTTTTATAAAATACCCAGACCAACGCAGCTACCCAGAATAGGTATGTCCAGCCTAAAAAGAAATTTACAATATATATCGACTTAATATTATGATGCTTCACTATAGCAGCCTTAATTGCAGGAAAAAAATAAATTTCTATTATTACAGAAAAAATTATCCCTACATACACCGTATCTTTAAGCTCTCCTTTAGAAAGGGGGAGATAACTATTGGCTGTTTGTAATATATATTGAAATGCAACAGATGAGAAAAAATTAAGAATACTTCCCAAGAAATAAGCTGTAAGCATCAAAGGTACCGATACCAACAACGTTACAACACAAAGTAGCAGTAAAAATACTACTGTAAATACAGTGCATCTGACTGCCAGTAATAAAAACTTATTTCCTGAATAATCTTCTTCAGGTAACTGAAGAAGGGCTTCTTCACACCAAATAAAAATTTTTTCGTAAATTAACGCAATAATAGTAAACATTTTTTCTGTTATTAACTCAAAAAATGATCATCGTTTGATCAGATCTAGAACTTTTTTAATACCTCTGAAGGGAAAACACCTGCTTTGTCACACAACCTGCTGTATCATCGCCGCCAAAATCCCCATAATCTTCCCGGCCTGCTCAATGTGATACTCTTTCCGGTCAATAACGGCCTCATCGCCCGTCAATTTCAAAAATTTCCAAACACTGCCGGTTGTCACCACCCCGTAGATATGCTCAACAGTATTCCCTTCCTGCTCATTAAAAATTCTTGCTGCCACCATCTCGGCCAGACATTGCCCTATCCCGGCATTAATATTTTCATTCTTCGCCTCAACAACGGCAATGACCGGGGAGGTGAGGAAAAATTGTTCCGCAGATAGGCTGATAATAAAATCACAGAATCCGTTCAGCCTTTTCTCTTTGTCCACATCAAAATCAATCCCGGAAAACAGGCTGACCTGACTGTCCAAAGAAGCCCGCAACTCCAGCAGCACATAGGCAATAATAAATTCAGAGCGGGCCTTTTCCGTATTCACGGCTAAGGCCAACGGGACATACTCGTCCAGTTTATTGACCACACTGTCATCCAACCGGACAGCCTCAACGCCTGCAAACAGGGACTTGTCCTCAATAATCGTCAGACCGAACGCTTCTTTGACCTGTTTTATCGTAAACTCGCTGTAGGACATAAGTATCTCCCGGACACCTGTCACTCACCGGCCTGCTTCAACGCAAAAGCAACAAGCCGATCACTTAACCAAATACCATGCGTCCTCATTCGATCAACCGCATCCCGCAACATAAACGGATGCCCTTCCCTTTTTGCCCGAATCATAATTCCGAGTGAACCGGTAAGAGTCAGGCCGTTCAGGCGAGCAATCCTCCTGCCGACTGTTTCATCAATACAGACCGTCTGTATTTTTTTATCAAGTGCTGTCTGAATGACAGAGCTTTCCCCAAGGTCCAAAGAGTTCCGCAGGTACGGCTGTATTGTTGCCGGACGGTTAAGTTTGATTAAAAAATCCGCAGCATTGAACTCCCGAATACCAAAACCCGTCGAACCGCTGGCCGAAATTTCTTCACAGACTTCGTAGGGAACAATAGTTCTTCTGTACAGGGAATTCAGGATGCTTAACTCCCCCAACCCGGCGATCAAAGCTAAAACAGGGCCGGTATTAATAACAATCTCCTCGACTTCAGGCATTTATGATATCCTCTGCAAGTTCCTCTTCATCAATATCAACCATGGGCACGTTAAAACGATGCAGATCCAGCAAAAAAAGGACTCTGGGCACTCCGGCAAGTTTGGCTGCCATGCCGGAAGAAAGCCGCTTCATTTCAAACAGCTTGACCGCCATAGCCATCCTAGCTTCTTCTTCAAAGGACTTTTGTGTCAACTGGAGCGCATCCAGCCAATTTTTCGGATATTGTATACTCAGTTGATGTTGCATACGGTCTCCTGCTCTTATGAAATTATTTTATGAGACTACCGCTTAAACCCACGCCCCAGTAAAAAAACCTCCCGGCTCTCAGTACGGGAACTCTGCGGTTTCACCACCTTGATCGTCGCAAAACGCTGTTTGCATTCCTGCTGAAAATCGGGAAAATCAGTCCCTTGAAAAGCCTTGCAGTAAAAGCTGCCGTTTTCGTGGAGCATCAGTCCGGCAATTTCTAAGGCCCGACGACAAAGACGCATGGAATGCTGGTGGTCGGAAAATTTATTCCCAGTGGTTCTCGGAGCCATATCACTCACCAAGGCATGAAAACCGGGCCAAAGTTTACGCAGCTCAGTGATCAATTCATCGGAGTAGACATCATAACAAAGCCAATGAATTTCAGCATGGTCTTTTTGAGTGGGAATATCGGTATGCTGGAGATCTACCCCGACAACAGCTCCTCTTTCTCCGACGATTTTGGAGGCATAAAGACTCCAGCTGCCCGGATGGCATCCCAGATCCAGGACACGCTGTTTTGTCTTGAGAAATTTGTGCTTTTTCTGAGCCTCTTCCAGTTTAAACACCGAACGGGCCGGATAATTTTCCTTTTTCGCCTTATGAAAATAAAAATCCTGTTCTTTACGCATAATAATTTAAGATGAGTGTGTTCAAATTATCGGGTCCTTTTTTCCGCTGCCGAGGCCGTCAAAGCTAAAGCCAAGGCCTCGGCACGGGTACTAATCCGATGTTCCATATGAGCCTCTTCCACCTGCTCCAGGATTTCACGGAACAAGGGGCCGGGTGTGAGACTGAGTTCTTCAATTAAATCTCTGCCTGTGATCAGAGGCGGAGCTGTCCGCACCGGGGTCACATGCTTCTCCTCGACCTGGAGCAATCGGTCAAAGAGCCCGGCGACCTCCTGCTCAATATCATCAGGACTGGCCTCCCCTTTCCCGGCCAAGGCATCGGACATGGCGACCAGAAACAAGCCAGGCAGATGTTCTCCGATTTTTCGTACTAAACGCAGGCAGGCCTTCAAGGTTAACTTACCCTGCCGTTGATTATTGGCAAGAAAAAATGGACGCATATGTCCGCCAATTAACCGAGCGATGAGCGCGGTATCTTCCTTGGCCCAACGAAGCCGCCGGGCAATCTCTGTCAGGATATCCGCACCGCGCAGGTCGTGATTATAAAAGGTGATCCGCCCGCCCTTCTTCTCGTTAATCCCGAAGGTAAAGGGTTTGCCCACATCATGAAGCAGGGCCGCCCATTTCATCTGTACCCTTCGTCGCTTGGAATGCAGATATGCCGCCATCACTGCTTGGCTCTCCGGGAAATAACGATCAAGACTCGCCAGAATCTGCTCCATTTGCCCCAGAGCCTCTAGGCAATGCTCAAACACATCCAGATGATGACTGGCAGGCTGCCCCATGCCCTCCCCTGCCTGCAACTCCGGCAGGATTTGCCAAAGCAAACCGCACTCACGCATCTCGCAAAAGCCCGGTGGGCCCTAGGCGAAGCCATGATCAAATCCAGCTCATAGGCAACCCGCTCTTTGGCCACCAGATCAATACTTTTGCGTTGCTGACGAACCTGCTCCAAAGTATCCGACTCAACCGTAAAGTCAAGTACCGCAGCAAAACGAAAGACCCGCAACATCCGCAGAGGATCATCAGGAAAACTTTTTTCGGTAACAGCCCGCACCCGCTGCTGTTTCAAATCAGCAAGCCCGCCAGCAGGATCAATGACCGGCAGCTTATCCTGCTCCTGACAACGACCAATCAACAAATCATGCACGGGCACAGCCAAGGCATTGACAGTGATATCCCGCTTCTCCAGATCCTCTGTAATGGATTGCGCACCAGCTCGAAATGAAGAAAAGTCTACGTCCAGCCCCTGCCGGAGCACCACCCGGCTGCGCCCTCTTCCCGTCCCAGCTCCACATAGGTTCCGCCGGTGAGCTGCCGCAGTCGCTCCGCCCATTGCTCGGCATCGTAGGCCACCGTCAAATCGAGATCGCCGGGGATCCTTCCCAGGACGAGATCCCGCACCGAGCCCCCCACCAGATAGACTTCGCCGCCGAGTTCACGCTGCACAAGAGCCAGCTTTTCCACTAGGTCCTTTGGAAATAAGGCTGCTATCCTTGCAACGGTGAAGGTCTGTTGATCTTGATGTTTATTTTCCTGTTCCATAGCGCCACTATACCAATATATCAGTACTCATTCCCGTTATTTTTTACAAAGGAATACATCCCTATCGATCCAGGCCCTTGCCTTGCTTCTTTCTTTACCTCTGCCTGAAATCAAGGTAACTTAAAATGAATCCATAGAGACAAACACCACGTTCCTTACAACAGAGCGACGTCCCTGGATTTCACAAAACATACCGATAAAGCAAAAAAAGATGTCTACAAATATAACAATTCGCTATCTCCCGACAGACCAGTTTGAAGATCGACCGGAAGGCACGGTGATCGACACCCTGATCATCCACTCAATGCATAATCCAGAAGCAAAAGATCGGTTTTCTGCCCTATCCTGCAAGGAATGCCTGGACAAGCACGGCGTTTCCTCGCATTATATGGTAGATTGCAGCGGCACAGTGTGGCAATCAGTGCCAGAAAATAAAAAAGCTTGGCATGCCGGGGCCAGCAGAATGCCCGAGGACGGACGAGAAGGAATAAATGCCTTCAGCATCGGCATTGAACTGATCGGAACCGAAGATACTGACTTCACCGAAGCCCAGTATCAGGCCTTAGCCTTGCTGACTCGGGACATCCTCTCCCGGCATCCTCTGCAATATATATATGGACATTGTGATATTGCACCGGGCCGCAAAACAGATCCTTGGGGACTAGACTGGTCCCGATACCGAAAAGATGTCCTGTGCTCTTGCCCTTATGCCAATCTGCGGTTTCCACAGGCTGCGTCAACAGCGCCGAATGCAAAGCCTACTCTCAAAAAATAAATGGTCATTCTCATTAAAGAGCCTCGCCCTAAAAAGGAAAAAAGTCAGTTAGAGCTAACACCTCGGGCCAGAAAACCTTTTTATTCCTCTCCCTGTTCATTTTTACCTTTCAACTTTCCCAAAAATATATATATTGAGAGATTAGCTTTTTTTGATTAAATATATTATATAAATAAAAAAAACTTAATCGGGCAGCCAGCTTTTCATAGCTGATGTGGAATTTCTTTAATCTATGGTTAAAACAAATTGCCCCTTGCAAGTGGATAGCTAGGCAAAGATAAACGACAACTGCAAACATAACACGAGTGTCCTTTGTTATCGTGCAACCCGACACCTCTCACCATAAGGAGCAAATCATGTTGAGAAAAAAAATTATTTTATCACTTCTTGCCGTTTTATTGATCATGCCACCGGCAGCCTTTGCGCAGGAGTTTGTCGGGGGACTCAGAAAGGTAACCGGATCTGGGACTATTATACGGGGTGGTCAGCAGATCATAGCAAAAGATGGTATCCGAATCAAAATGGGCGATAAACTCATCACCGGACCAAATGGCGCTCTCGGCGTTATCTTTACGGATAATACCAGGATATCTCTCGGATCAGATAGCGAAATTAAGATCGATGATTATATCTTTCAACCAGACCAAGGTACTTTTTCATTTCTGACAGAACTGGTTCAAGGAACCGCCTCGTACATCTCAGGAACTATTGGAAAACTATCGCCCAAATCCGTGAGATTCAAAACCCCGACCGCAGTTGTCGGTGTCAGAGGGACAAGTTTTCTGGTTAAAGCAACTCCGAAAAAATAGTCCGAAAATCGGACTATTTTTTCGCACCTGAAAGCTGCTCAGACTTTTCATCTTTTACAGAGGAATTCAAAAGGATCGCACCGATGCACATTTTTTCTCGCCTCCTACCTGCCTTCTTTATCACAGTCCTTTTATTCGGCTGTGCTGACCAAAAGATCAAACCGTCACCTGCGGAAGGAAAGGACCTGTTCGTCCTGCTTCCTGATCAAAACGGCAAGGTAGGAGAAATCACCATCTCCAATAAAGCAGGGTCAACCACTCTGTCCGAGGCAAACGAATCAGCCCAAGTAACAAGCAACAATATAACTACACGGACCGAAATTCTTTCTGACCGAGATATTCAGGAAAATTTTCACGACACCCTACAGGCGATCCCAGGCACAGCGGACCAGTACATTCTTTTTTTCTCCTCCGGGACAATCAAGCTAACCAGGGAGTCCCAAAAACAACTCCCCCTCATACTGAAAAGAATAAAAGAACGGCTTCCCTGCGAGATCTCGATCATCGGCCACTCAGACACCGAGGCAGGCAGTGAATACAATCTTTCCCTTGCCCTAAAACGAGCCATCCATGTGAAAGATAAACTCCTCTCTATCGGTGCTCCTCGAAAATTGCTTGAGGTCTCTTCCCACGGTGAAAACGATCCCATGATCCCCACAAAAGACGACGTTGCAGAACCGCAAAACAGAAGAGTAGAAATCTTTATTCGATAAAGGAGTTACGAGTTGCGCTCGTCATCATTACAACATACTGAATCGACTCGCTTAGAATAAAATACAAAAAAACAACACAACAGCTTAAACTCATCATATACTGGAGGACACCAATGGCGGCAGAGGTAGACGAAATAACCATTAATTACGAAGAAGAAGATATCCAGATTGTTAAAGAGCTCGATAAAGAGATACTCACAAAAGGGGCCTGGACCACTATCCTCTTTCGTTATCAGGAATACAATCGCACCAAAGAAGAGTACGGTCCTGAAAAATATACTATCCGACGCTATCAGAAACGCAACGGTCAGTATCTTCCCAAATCCAAATTCAACATTTCCAGCGCAAAGCAGGCGCAGAGTATTATAGACACACTCAGTAAGTGGATTCAGGAGTAGCATCTCCGTCCCCTTGTGTATTTCCCAACAGCAGACATAGAGGTCCAGCCTTGGCTCCCACCCCTGATCGCCTTCTGTATCTCCTTTTTCACCTCGATGAGCGGAGTTTCCGGCGCTTTTCTCCTCCTGCCTTTTCAAGTCAGCTACTTGGGTTTTGACACACCATCTGTCAGCGCAACCAACCACCTTTTTAATATAACAGCCATTCCAGGCGGGGTGTATCGGTACATCCGGGACGGGCGTATGGCGTGGCCGCTCACCTGGGCGGTCATTATCGGCACCCTGCCCGGCGTGCTGGCAGGCACGGTTATTCGCACTCATTTCCTACTCGACCCCTATTTCTTTAAATGCTTTATCGGTATCGTCCTACTCTATATAGGTGGAAAACTCCTGAGTACAGCCCATACCAAAAAGGAAAAACAGGAAACGCAGCCCTCCCCTTCCTTGTCCGGGGATTGCATCAGCCAATCGTGGATCAATTGCAAAACCTTGGGTTTTACCTTTCAAGGGGAGAACTATCAGGCCCCCACTCGGAAAATCATGCTTCTGAGTCTGGTCGTCGGTCTTATCGGTGGTATTTATGGGATTGGTGGAGGGGCTCTTATGGCTCCTTTTTTTGTCTCTCTTTTCAGGCTCCCTATATATACAGTAGCAGGAGCGGCCCTCATGGGCACCTTTGTCACCTCCCTGGCAGGCGTAGTTTCTTTTCAAATTCTCTCCTTGTTCTTTCCAGAGACAGCTGTTGCTCCAGATTGGGGGCTCGGTATACTTTTTGGCGCTGGCGGCTTTGTCGGTATGTACTGCGGAGCCAAAATGCAAAAATACGTCCCTGCTCGCTTGATTCAAACAGTTCTTGCCTGTTCGATCCTTTTTGTCGCCCTGCGCTATCTCGGCTTTCTTTAGGCAAAAAGATCAAGAACAAGAGAGCACGTTCTGGAAAAAGCGACAAGCCCGATTCTTTTAGGTTGACTGATCAAGAAGAATTCAGTATATTTGCCGCTCGTTGCTTGTGACTGACGAAGTTCATTACGGAGCAACAAAGCAGTAAACGAACAAAACGCAGCAAAGGAAATTTTCCTGTTTACTTTATAAATTGAACAGGTTATAGTGTCGGAAAGTTGCAACGAGAAATATTCTTGAAGCGCAAAATTGCTTCGGTAACGGAGCCGCGAGATGTGCAAGTCAAGTTTGTTTTTGATGAGCAGATTAAGCAAAGCAACAAATCGCAAAGTTGATTTTCAACTTGACATCTTAA
>MTKO01000041.1 GCA_004028505.1 Candidatus Electrothrix aarhusensis | reverse complement strand
ATACTGACCTGTAAAGCATATTTTTTACAGAAGTCATGCGTTCGCCCTGTATACAGCCCTGTCTTTTTGTATCTGTGTCGTTTTAAATGCGTTTGCCCTGGGAGTTTGGCCGGTTCGCATCTAGCAACCGAGCCAAGCGTGGAGACGGAAAGCCGGAAACGTTTGACTTTCTGGGGTTCACGCACATCTGTGCAAAAACCAGGAAGAAGAACAGATTCACAGTACGGCGCAAGACCATCGCCAAACGTCTACGGGCTAAGATAAAGGCAGTACGAAAGGAGATCAAGAGATGCATGCATACGCCAGTGCCCTCCCAAGGGAAATGGCTGCGCTCAGTATTCATTGGTCACCAGAACTACTATGCAGTGCCCGGAAACAGAAAATCAGTCGATACCTTCAGGACGGAAGTGATACGTAGCTGGTTCCGTGCGCTAAGACGCCGAAGCCAGAAAGGTTGCAACCTGACCTGGGAGCGCATTAAACGACTGGTAAGGACGTGGCTACCCACTGCCAGAATAAAGCATCCGTATCCGAACCAGCGACTACGCGTCAGTTGACCCGAGGTAGGAGCCGTATGAGGTAGTTCCTCACGTACGGATCTGTGCGGGGGGTGCCGGGTAACCGGTATCCCTACCGCGATCCATATTTTTATTTAAGAAAAAAGGTAATTTTTATGCCAATTTTAAAACAACTCGCAGCGCATCTGCCAAATCGATGGCAAACTGAAATAAAACGTAATTATTTTGGAAGACAAATCAAAAAAGGTACTTTTGGATCGAAAGAACCTGAGTACAAGCTGCTAGACAATTTCATAAAACGTGGAGATTGGATTGTCGATATCGGTGCTAATGTTGGACATTATACGAAACGATTTTCTGAATTAGCTGGAAAAGACGGGCGTGTCATTGCTTTCGAGCCAGTGCCGACAACCTTTTCTTTGCTATCTGCAAATGTATTACGGTTTGCTCATCCAAATGTGTCATTAATAAATGCTGCTGCTTCCAATGAGTTAGATATTGTGGGCATGTCTATGCCGAAGTTTCCAACCGGGTTAACCAATTTCTACCAAGCACATATTTCATCTCTAACAGACAGCACGTTACCAGTAGCTACAATATCGCTTGATTCTCTCTGCATCAATCATCACATCTCACTTGTTAAAATTGACGCAGAAGGCCACGAGTCCTTCGTCTTGGCAGGTATGAGGAAAATTATAGAGGCATCACATCCTGTCCTTATTATAGAGACAAGTTCCAAAGAGATAATCGCCGACCTTGCAACATTAGGCTACGTTCCAGAGAAATTGCAATACTCGCCGAATATTCTATTCAAACCGAAAAGGTCGCATAATTGATGTGATATAAAATGCTGTTTCCCTACCAGAGCCGATACTAAAAAAACAAACCCCGCTCGCATCCCCCCCATCATCCGGCACAGGGGGAAGATATCTCCAGCTCGCTCTTTATCCCCACCTGCAACTCATTTCGTCGAGGAATCTTCCATTGTCGGTCGAATAATGTCGAGAAGTTGTTGTCCAAAATAATGCGCCGCCTTTATAGAGCCATCAATGGAGATATGGCCCTTGTCTGAGTACCAAATTTTATCGCTGCTGGAATCAAGAGCAGTGCAGGAACCTTCCTGACAGAACACATCAAAGGGATCAAGGAACCAAGTGTTTTCTTCGCTGGCTGCATACTCTTTCAGCCTTTTATTGATATCAAGACCAACACCTTGCGATCTTGGAAAGATCACAGAGTCCAAGCAATTATTCGGAAGGTAGTTCGGTCGATTGAGGCATAAGATAATTCCGTTTCTATTGCCGCTTCCCGGTGGATGTCCGATAAGAATGAACCTCCTGTCTTTTCCGATTTTTTTTCTTATATTGTCAACATTTTTTATCATGAAATCGAGGAAGTCTTTCTTCTTTTTGAAGAAGAAGGGCTTGCCATTTAGGTCGCAGATACCCTCTGGAAAAAAGTAAGCCCATGCTTCGGAAAGGATAAGTGGCCTATTGTGTTCTTCCAGTAAGGCAAATAACTGTTGAGTGCGCACTGTACATTCGTCGTCGGGCTTCCCGCCGATAAAAGTGGTGAGCCCTGGACCCATGAGGCAGGAATAGTCGGTGACTGTTCTTGCTGCAATATTTTCCTGCTGAAAAAGTTGGTCAAAGCCGGTCGCATATTGCAGCATAAAACTGTCACCGGCGAGAAGGACATCGTAATGTTTTTTGGGCTTTCTTGCACCAATAAGACCGGTAAGTCTGTATCCCTTCCCTCCATATTGATCAATATGAAACTGATCTGCGTTTTGTAATTTGCTGTAGGTGGAGCTGACCCTTTCTGGAAATCCTTCCTTGCGAATAAGCGTGACAGCAGCACCTATCAGCAGGACTGCACTAGCGATGTAAAAAAAGACAAGGAGTCTCCGAGAGCGGGTAAATCCTTTGCGGAAGGGTTGCTCGATGAATTTCCAAGAGAGCCAGGCGCAGAGAAAGGTCGCCAGCAGCAAGCCGAGCCGATCAGTCCGGTCGATATCAGAATAATGCCAGTACTTATAAAAGATCAGCAGGGGCCAGTGAACAAGATAGAGCGAATACGAGATCAAGCCGATACCCACAGCTAATGGATTTCTCAGAAGGTAACCGAGAAAACGCGCCTGTCCGCTGTAGATGGCAAGTGCTGCACCGAGGCAGGGGATGAGGGAGGATAGGCCGGGAAAGCTTATCTGCTTATTAAAAAAGAAGAAACTGTACAGGATCAGCGAAAGGGCAGCAAGTTGCAGTGGTTCCAAAAGAACTTTTTTTTTGGGCTGGAAATCTATCAGCCAGACCAGTCCAGCTCCAAAGGCAAATTCGATAATACGAAACGGGGTCAGGAAAAAGGCACCGGTTGGATCAGAATCCAGCCAACGTTCAGCCCCGTACAGAGAGGCTACGCTGATAAGTAGGAGAAAGAAGGGCAGCCAGATTTTTTTGCCCAGCTTGGAGAAAAGAAAGAGGATTGCTGGCCAAACCAAATAAAATTGCTCCTCAACAGCAAGGGACCAGGTGTGAAGCAAGGGTTTAAAGTCTACAGCGGTGTCAAAATAACCGGCTTCCTTCCAGAAAAAAAAGTTAGAAACTGACAGGACACTGTAAAGTAACGATTTACCGAGACGGAGCAGGTGTTCTGGGGTGAAGAGCAGGTAGCCGAAAAGCAAGGTCAGCAATAAGGTGGCATATAAAGCTGGAAATAATCGTTTGATCCGGCGACCGTAAAATCGGGCAAAGGAAAAGGATCCCTTGTCGATATCTGCCAGAATATTTCGCGTAATCAGGAAGCCGGAGATAACGAAAAAAATATCTACTCCGGTAAATCCTCCTGAAAATATTTTGAAGTCAAAATGATATAACAGAACTCCGAGAACCGCCCAGGCCCGTAATCCATCTACCTCAGGGGAGTATTTTCGTTGAATGACCATCAAGAGCAGTTCGATGTAATTTTAAAAATGATTTTTATCTGGTAAGTACTCACATTGAGCGGGTTGACATCATATTCTATGAATTAAATCATTTGAAAAAACACGATATTACAACTATTTCTTTTGTTTCAGTGTGTTAGCCTAAAGAGGACTAAAAACAACAATTTACTTCTGTTGAAAAAATAAAATATTCTGAAATATTGAATTTCAAAAAATAACTTTTCTTTGAAATTCAAATAGTTGATACTCGCTCAATGTGAGTAAGTATTTATTGTCATACTATTTTTTCAATACCTTCTCTTTTCGAAGATCATTCCAAAATCCGCTTCCACCAAGACCGAGGCTGCTTAGTAGCAACTTGCAACTGATCTGGAAAACAGAGCTGATGTGTATTGAAAAATTGCTGTATCCCTGTTTCTTTGAGTTTAATTTTGATCTCCAGTAGGTCTCCGGTGTCAATAACTTCTTGTTGCAGTTCTGGCAAAACAAATATCGGATCCGGCCCGTAGGAAAAAATGATATTCTTTTTTTCCGGAAAGAGCCATTTTGCGTCACCTGTTAAAAATAGTTTCTGAAAATCATCTTGTTCTAGAAATGAAATTATCTCGGTATCTTGTGTTTTGTTACAGACTGTAAGAAATGCAATTTCAATTATGCCTACCCGAATGCCGGGGTCCAGACGAAGCCAAAGCGGCGATTCTTCTGCTGGCAGTTCAAAGGAGATTGTCGCCCATTCCTCGCTTCTATAATGTCGCCACTGAGATTTTTCGCTGACAAATTTTCCTTGACCATCCCAGTATAATTCAGCAAAGTTATTTTTATCTGTTTCCTTTCCGAGCCATACAGCCTTTTCCCGATCTGAAAAAGATTTTTGAGCAGCAGCCTGGAAAAAAGGTATTCTCGCCTCAAACAATTCTTCTGTATATTGTTTAAGGTACTCTCTGCTTGTCGGTCGTTTGGCTGTTATTTCTACCAGTGCTTTTTCAAACAGATCAGCGCATTCATCCCAATCCGGCCATTTAGAGGCGGTTTGTATTGCCCCCTGTTTGAGGCGTTCCAGTTCCTGTGGATTTTCTTTGAGATGCCGAAGATAACGAATAACCTCTTCCTCCTCATCTCGGGCAACGACATAGCTGTTCTGATCATGAACAATGTACTCGTCATGCCCGGTGACATCATAGACCAATGCTGTGCCGCCGCAGTGGAACATTTCCAAGGGAGGGCCGAACATCCCTTCTACATAACTCAGTTTGAGCAGGAGGTCGCAGGAACGGTAGATTTCTGGGGTTTCGTGAATGGGAACCTGAGAGAAGACCCTGTCAACATGCTCGTATTGATCAACAGGAGATGACGTGAGAAGCCAGATTTCATCAGCCCCAGCTTCTTTTGCCAATCTAATGGAAGCAGGAACATTTTTATATCCCACATCAACCGGTCCTTCAACCAGCACTCGAAAGCGCCCGGGTTGGCGGGGAATCACAGCGTTTCCTTTCGCAGTATAGATATCTTTGCGGATACCATTGCGTACCAGTTGAGGGGAATTATTGTATTGCCGGTAGATATACTCCTGGATCCAGGTAGCCTCGGTAATGATTGGCAAGGCGTAAGAATAAGTTTTTTCGCATATTTCTTGCCATACACCTATGTCTTTTGTCCTGTAGTTTGCCGGGTCTGGATTTTCGAAAAAGCGTGTCTCTATGGATTGGACAAAATAGGCGTAATGCGTGGCTTGGAGTTCATGGAGGAGGAAGGGGCTCTGCCACCACGTTGCCAAGACCATATCAAAGGATTCCGTTTTAGCCTGATCCAAAGTGAGCCATTCCAGCTCATGGGCAGATGAATGCCATGCATATTCTTCTGGTGTTACCTCTTGCTTGGTTACCAGAAGAACTTGATGACCCTTTTTTTTCAGCCGGGAGGCGTGTTCATAAATAACATAGGTTCCGCCGTTAATCTTTGGGGAGCCCAAGAATATACCTATTTTCATCAGAAAGACAAGAATGTTGGGGTCATATAGGTGAATCAGAAAGTAAAGCCTTCAGTTTTCGATAGGGAGCAGCTAAAATATTCCCCAGCAACCAGCGTTTGGATACAAGTATATCATGCAGCTGTTTTTCTGCTGCTGCCAATCGTTCATTCAGGCTGTTGACAACAAGCTTCTGTTCTCGATAGAGGTATTTATCGATAATAAATACCTGCTCTGGAGTAGGTGGCAGGGAGGTGGAAGGTATTTCACTTTTTTTATAGATAAGATTGAGCACGACTCGGGAAAAAGCGAGCGGTACATCAAGTTCCTTAACCTCAAAATAATGGCGCAACAACTCTTCTTCGAAATTTACATTCACCCAGCTTAAAATTTCCTGCTCAAAGCCGTTGGCGACGAGATATTTGCTATGATCCTTGCCAATCGTCAATTCAAAATCATGAAAGCTTGCCCCTCTTCCCCAGCGCATGATTGAGGTATCCAGCTCTTCATAGGAAAGAGATGCTGCATCGGTAAAACAATTGCTGAAACCTTCTCTTGGTGATCGCTTAGCGTAACGAGCATATAACTCTGTGGGGAGGAAATGCTGGAAGGGAAGGAGAGAGGTATGTAGATCTGTGTAGTGCAACAGGTTCGGTGTTTCGGTGACGACCAATATTCCATCAGGATTCAGTAGGTCCCAACATAATTTGATGGTCTCATGGCGTTCCTGAATTGTCTGGTGTTCAAGAACTGCAAAGAGGAGAATAATATCAACCCCGTTCGCATGATTTTCTTTCAGGGTATCGACCAGATTCTCAGGAGCAACAAGATGCAAGGCTACATTATCCAGTCCCATAACCTCCATGCGTACCTGTGCTCCAGCAAGGGCCTGTTCATCAATGTCGTAGCCATTTATTTCTTCGACAAAATGGGCAAAAGCCGCCGTGCTTGACCCTGTGCCGCTACCGATTTCAACAAGTGTTTTCCCCTGAAGATCAATCTGTTTTGCAGTCCAAGGTACCACATGTTTTAGGGCGTTGTTGTATCGTCGATAGACATTTGCCTTGATATCCTCTTTGCCGGTTTCTGTGGTCAGAAAGTCCTGGTCGTAATTTTTGAAATAGGTGGCGAGCAGGGCCTCCTCAATCCGGCGGAGTTGGTTGCTGTCTTGGACAATATACTCGTCATACATCGGTTTGCTTCCTGTACAGGCCGAGCTTGGCCAAAATGTTTTTTGCAGCCTGTTTAATTTTGAAATCAACTGTGGAACGGTAAATCTCCATAAGTTTTTCTACCTCATGCTGCCAATGGCCGATATCCCGTTCCAGTTTGGCCTGTTGTTGCATAAGAACAGCATCCGATTGACGGCAGCGATCCCGGAGAAAGCGGACATGGTCACAGGACATGAGTATTTTTTCATCCGCTTTGCAGGGTACAACCAAGCCGGAACCGTTTTCCAGAGGAATGGCCTGGTAGGTGATACCCTGTTCGGCAAAAAAAACAGACATGGCCTTGGAAGGCCCGATGGTATCCTTGAGCAGACCGTCGTCGGTAAAATCCCGGTCCGCAAACAGCTCATGCGAAATGATTACCCCATCAGTAGCCAGATGGGGAAGGAGGTTGGTCAGGATATCCATAGTGGATTCATAGAGATCCACATCCATCCAGAGCATACAGAGAGAACGATCAAAGCCCTGAAGGGAGGTATTGTAAAATCCCTTGAGAAAGTCTACCTGTTCGATCTTGCCGAAATCTTCGATATTAGCCCGTACTTCGTCTATCTGGCCGCAGAAATCACCCTTTTTATAATAGGGATCTGTGCTGTTTGCTGGCAGGCCTTCAAAGGAGTCTGCCACAATCAGCCGCCTTCCCAGATAATCGCATACCCAGCTGAGGCAACAGGCGGAAAAGCCTTTATAGGTGCCGCATTCGATCACATCTCCTTCTACACCCCAGCTATCTAAGCAGTAGAGGTACATGGCATGATAGATCAGTTCAAAGGGGGCAGTGCCAATAGCGCTGACATCATCCTTATGAGTGCTGTTGAGATTTTCCTTGGGGAAATACTGAAAGATCTCATTGAAGATGCTGTAGGTTGAGGCTATGAAGTGGAGATATTTTCGGATGGCCCGGCTTTGGGTATGCCCTTCGTTGAGCATGTACTCTTCAAAGGAAAAAGCATCATGCATTTGCGGGGATGACATTGCATTCAACGACGTGATGGCGGCGATACCGTTGAATCTTTCTTTCAGCTCCGGGTCATTCTTGACGAACTCTATGATGTTTTTTGGATAGATCATGTGGTATCAGATATAAAATCTACAGGTAGCGAACATCAAAACATTTTCTATGCTTTGTTAAATTCCTTGCTTGTTCACTTGCGGGTTGACTTCCTCGACTTATCTTTCGATTTATTTGACTGGTCAAAATTCGGCTCATCATTTTTGCCTTTACAGCCTGTTGTTCCATTAATATTTTGACCGTCTTCTTCGATTCGCTGGTTATCGATTTCATCTGCATCCTCCTGCTGTTCATGTTTTGTATCAAGCAATCCTTCCTTCTTTACATCAAGAATAATCGGCACCTTAGGATACGTAATTTTTTTCAAGAGTTGCCTTGACCACCAATATATATTCTCCGTAAGATTATCTGGAGCAACAACATTTTCAAACAAGCTGCCAGCTTCTTTTCTATCTATGACAAAGCCATGAGATGGATAGCCACTCACCAGCTTAACGAGCGCATCATGCTGTAGAGACTTTGTCATATTACTCAATCGCTCTCCATAATCATATGCTATCTGCATAGCTCTTTGATGTTCTCCAAGAGTCAGAGGATCTATTCTCGCCGCAATTGGTGCAATAAAATCATCGGCAAGCTTAGTTGCAATATCAGCCGCTGTCTTGGTATGAATACCTGTCCCCATCCTGATATCAACCAGGTAAGAACGAAAGGCATCCATCGTTTGATTTTGAAGAGCGTTAATAGCTTGTATTATGTCCAACCCTGACATTCTTTCAAGCATTTCATCCGGTTTAGAAAGCTGAATATCAAGAGGGCCAAGTTCTCCTCTGTCACCAAATATAAGTTTTTGAGCTCCAATACACAGTAATGTACCCGCTGATTTGCAGATATCTGGAATTAATATTTCTACATCGTCGAAGTGATGATTTGTAGCACGGGCGATACGATAAGCTGCGTCCGGGTCACCGCCATCTGTAATAAGAATCAAACAAATCTTATCTTTTTTTTCAGTTCGTTCCTCATATAAGGCTGAGATTTGACTGTACCCTTCTCGTGAGATATCCCCGTAGTATAAAAAAATTTCTCCGTTGTATTGATCCGTTGGCTGATTGTCAGGTTTCATTGTTTTTATATAGTTTTTTTATCCTTTCTTTTGAAAGGATGTACCTTTTCATCTCTCCGATGCCGATTCCTTTACTTGCTGTACAGGAGAAACAGACAGCGATTCCAAGTCATTATTAAACATACCGTGAATAGAGCGACCAGGGGTTACGGCTGTTATTGAGGCGATATCATGAGCCCAGCACTGCACAACATGTCCCAGCGAAACCAAGCCTTGGCCAATCCCCACAGTGATTGTATATTTATAGGGATAGACCTCTGGCCAACGAAAGGAATATTCAACAAGATTGTATCCTGCCTCAAGATGCAGACCAAGGTCGTCAAGACAGAGGCTGTTTTCACCAAAGAGAGCATTTCCCACTCTATCTTTGATATTATATCCAAAAATAATTTCATCCATGTCTGTGGTGGCATGGACCAACATTCGTATACTGACGATATCCCCTTGCTGTACTACATTGATCGGTTTTCCTTGGCTGGTGATACTTAAGGACTCAATAATGACCTGCTCAACACCGGAACGGTTTTTATCGGGTACACGTACCCATTCGGAAAAGTCAGCTACGAGATCTGTTATTTTTTCCGCGACATCCTGCGGCAGGATATCGGCACGCTCGGTGGTTTCCTTGCTGCCGCTAAAATGCTCGTCATGGAGTATCTTGGTGTACTGACTGACGCCCTCCACCGGTGTTCCATCAAAGGTCACCTGTCCGTTTTCCAGAAGCAGGACTCGATCGCAGAGGTTGATAATCGAGTGCATATCATGGCTGACCAGCACAATAGTGCAGCCTTCCATCATTTTTTGCATATGGGTCATGCATTTTTGCTGGAAAAAGATATCACCGACAGAAAGTGCCTCGTCAACAATGAGGATTTCTGGCTTCACGCTGACCGCAGCAGCAAAGGCCAAGCGGATATACATACCGCTGGAGTAGGTTTTGACTGGCCGGTCGATAAATTCTCCAATATCAGCGAACTCTGCAATTTTCTGGAATCGCTCGTCAGTATCTTTTTCAGAAAACCCCTGAATTGCCGTATTGAGATAAACGTTTTCCCTTCCGGTAAATTCTGGATTGAAACCAGCACCAAGCTCAAGCAGGGCAGAGATACGTCCATCCACCGCCACAGTTCCTGAAGTAGGCTGCTGGATACCGGTGATGAGCTGAAGCAAGGATGATTTGCCGCTACCATTTCTCCCTATAACACCGAGGCTTGCCCTTTTTTGATATCAAAATTGATATTATTGAGTGCGCAAAACGGCGTATGATATTTCTTTCCATACGGATGAAATATCTCCAAAAGCCGATGCACCGGTTTTCGGTAGAGCGAATATGTTTTGGTTACATTATGAACCGAGATTGCTGAATCAGACATAGGGCTACAGCACGTCGGGAAACTGAGGCTTCAGTTTCTTGAAAATATATGCACCGCTGGCCAGCATTGTAAGAGTGAAGAGCCAGTAATACACAGTGTATGCTAGATGGTTCCAAAAGGGCTGAAAGGTAATAAATGAATCTCGATAACCCTGAATAATATAGTAGACAGGATTCAGCTTGAGAAACCATTGCACCTTAGGGGGCATCATTGTGATGTCCCAGAAAATCGGAGTAACCCAAAAGCCAACCTGAAGGAGAACCGTGACAAGTTGGGCCACATCACGGACAAAGACGTTCAGGGCAGATAAGGTCCACGAAATCCCCAAGGCAAGCACTAGCATGCAGAAAAGATAATACCCGGCCTGGAAATAATACAGACTGAAGGGCATCTGCTGAAAGAGCAGCAGGACAAGCAGCACGAGCATGAAAATAGTATGGGTGACTAGGCTGGACAGAATTTTCACCACTGGCAGGATCTGTGGAGAAAAAATGGTTTTTTTTACCAAATGGCCATGAGCAATAATAATATTGGTTGAACCACTGATAATATCGGAAAAGATGTACCAGGGAGCCAGACCTGCTGTCAGCCAGACGATAAACGGTACATCATTCAAAGGCTTTGCCTTGAATCCCACGCTGAAAACAAACCAGAACACCGTGATCATCACGAGCGGATGAATCAGCGTCCACAGAAGCCCGAGTGAGGAGCCCACATACTGCGCACGTATTTCTCTCATCGCCATAGCGGTTATCAGGCGACGGCGAGTGTAGAGGAGTCGAAAAAAAGATAAAAGACTGTTCATGTCATGAAAAATATATTACAGGGCGGGTTGATAGTATGTGGTACTTGGTTTCGTATACCGTGAGAAGAGGATCAGAGCTAGGTTTTAGCCTTTCCGTTGGGTCAAAAAAAACCGAATTATTTTTTTTGCTCAACGCGTTTTTCCCGCCACGTTGGTGTCACAGCATCTCTTAGAGGTGTTTTTTTGGAATGCGTGGGTCCTTCGCCTGCATTCTTCTGATAACAGCCGAAACACATTAAGGGTAATTACAAGAAGCGTCGAGAAAAAGCAACTTTTTTGTCGTCAATCTTTGAGGAAGGCGCATAATGTCTATACGTATCAGTTGAGTATGTCCTATTAGTTGATTTGTTGATTGACTTGCCTCGGATTCAGGCGATAAAACAGGGATCTTTGTCTGTCGAAAAAAGAAGGCAAGGAGACGACTCTCTGTTTTCCCGTTGTTACTGCCCCATTATACTGCTTGCCGGGTCGGAGATCTTCCGGTATGATATCTTTTCTCGTATTCTTTCGCCTATCATGCGAGGAAAAGAGGGAATGTGCCGATGTCGATTGAAGACGGAACAGCGATTCGTCCTGTGAGCATATCCTGCCATAAATTCATCTTGGAAATGCCGTTTTCCTGAATATTATCCCCTGGACTGTTGAACCAATGACACAATTACTTTTTGAAATCGGAACAGAAGAGATACCTGCCAGTTATATACAGCCTGCCTTGGCCTTTATGGAACAGGCCTCTCAGGCTCAACTCAAGGAACTGGGGCTGAGTTTCAGCGCGGTTCGCACCGTGGGAACTCCACGTCGCCTGACCTTGGCTGTCGATGGACTTCAGACTCGCCAGGAAGATCGCCGTCAGGAACACACAGGGCCAGCCAAAATGGCTGCCTTTGATGCGGATGGTCAACCGACCAAGCTGCCCAGGGGTTTGCCCGTTCCCGAGGGGTTGCTGTGGAAGATTTACAGATTATCGAGACCAAGAAGGGCGAGTACCTGATGGCAGTGGAGGAAATCAAGGGACAGAAGACCGGTGAGTTACTTCCTGCTCTGCTGGATGAACTTTTGCACTCTATTCCCTTTCCTAAATCCATGCGCTGGGCCGAAAGCAGTATGACCTTTGCCCGTCCTCTCCAGTGGATTTTGGCCCTGTATGACGGCAAGGTTGTTGATCTGACGATTGAAGGGGTACGGACCGGGGCAACAACCTCGGGCACCGTTTTATGGATCCAGAGCCGGTGGAGATTCGCGATTTTGATCATTATCAGGAAGTATTGCTGGCCAAATCTGTGATGGTTGACCAGGCTGCTCGACGTGAGGCTGTTATTGACGTCGTAAAGAAGGCGGTCTCTGAGCGGGTAGGGGACAAAGGCCAGCCTGTTTTGGATGAAGGACTGATTGATACGGTGACTAATCTGGTGGAGATCCCTTGGGGGATTTGCGGCAGCTTTGATGAGAAATTCTTAGCCCTGCCTGATGAGGCCCTGATCACCTCCATGCGTGAGCATCAAAAGTATTTTCCCGTGAAGGACAGCCAAGGGGCTCTGCTGCCCTTTTTCGTTGCCGTGAATAATACCGATGTTAAGAATAAAGCAATGGCCGCCAACGGGCATGAGCGTGTTCTGCGGGCTCGCCTTGAGGACGGACTGTTTTTCTTTAATAAGGACAAAGAGAAGCCCCTTGCGGACCGGATGGCTGATCTTACCGGGATTATTTTTCAGCGTAAGCTGGGAACTATGGCCGAGAAAAGTGAACGCTTGGTTGCGCTTGCATCGTTCCTGGCAAAACGACTGGCCCCGGACATGCAGGAAGAGGCAAAACGAGCCGCGCAATTGGCCAAAGCCGACCTGCTGACCGAAATGGTCGGCGAGTTCCCCTCCCTCCAGGGAATTATCGGTCGGGATTATGCCCTGCTGGATGGAGAAAAGCCTGCGGTTGCCGATGCTGTGCATGAGCATTACCAGCCGGTTCGGGCAGGAGGGCAATTGCCTGCCTCTCTGCTCGGTGCAGTGGTGGGGTTGGCGGATCGAATGGACACGATGGTTGGGTGCTTTGCCATTAATGAGCGCCCGACCGGCAATAAGGATGCCTTTGGACAGCGGCGGTTGGCCTTGGGGATTATCTCTATTCTTCGCCATCATAATGTGCATATATCCTTGGTTGAGCTGGCTGAACAGGCTTTGCAGGGCTATGCCGATAAGGTGACTCCGGCAGAGGATACCTTGGAACAGCTCATCGCTTTTATTCGTCTCCGTTTTGAGAATGACCTGATCGCCTCCGGGATGAAACAGGAGGTGGTCGAGGCGGCGACCTCGGCGGGGTTTGATGATCTCATGGATTGCCTAGCCCGGATAGAGGCCCTAGACAGTATGCGGAATCGGGA
Source organism: Candidatus Electrothrix aarhusensis (assembly GCA_004028505.1). GTDB lineage: Bacteria > Desulfobacterota > Desulfobulbia > Desulfobulbales > Desulfobulbaceae > Electrothrix > Electrothrix aarhusensis. The sequence continues at coordinate 71,034 of MTKO01000041.1, read as the reverse complement.
AGAGTTTGCCGTGCTGGCCGGTTCTTTTAAGCGAATCCGTAATATCACCAAAGGGAATCTTGAAACAGGGGTTGATCCTGCCCTTTTTGCTGAAGAGGCGGAAAAAGAGCTGTTTTTAACCTGTACTGCTGTTCAGGAGCAGGTGCGCCCAATGATTGAGAACCGGGCCTACAGCGAGGCCTTGGCAGCTATGTTGACCATGAAAGAACCTGTGGATCGCTTCTTTGATGATGTCATGGTGATGGATGAGGATTTAGCAATCCGGGCTAACCGGTTAAACTTGTTGACAGGCTTGGGTGACTTGGTTCGCCAGGTGGGTGATATTTCCCGAATGCACGTAGAGTAGAAGCGTAGAATCGGTATGTTGTGCAATAAAAAAGGCTGCCTGAGAAGGCAGCCTTTTTTAATACGTAGCTAATTTAGGTGGGCAATTCGTTCTTATTTATCTTTTTCTTCTGTCACTTTGTCTTTGAATTTGGCATGGCAGGTTGTACACATCATCAGGTTGACCGGAGGTGTCGCGGTGCTCTTTTGATCCTTATGACATCCTGCACAACGACCATGACCTGCGCGTTGGATAGGTGAAGTCAGCGGAAGAGGAACACCAGATATTTTTCCTTCAAGACTGATACCGTCATCATTTTTATTATGGCAGGTATTGCATTTCCTGCTCTTAGGTTCCTCGGCCTCGGCATATTCAACCTGTTTGTTGTCAGCACTTTTTCCGTGATGGCAGATGGCGCAGCTTTTCCGGCCTTTGCTGTCCTCGAAATCTTTCAGGCGGTTTTGATGATCCCAATGCGGAAAATAAGCAGGGTTCATGGATTTCTCTGTACCGTCGGTGATTTTAATAACTTCCGGTCCTTGGTTGGCTGGTGCTTCCTCTGCTGCTGTGCTGATGCTCAGTCCTGCGCCGCAAACCATTGCAAGAGCAATACCGAATAGTAACGCCTTGTTCATGCTGCATCCTCCTTTAAAAAAGTGATAAAGATCAACTGAATGTTGTCTAATAACTTCCGCTGTATAGCTTGTCTCTTTGGTTTTGTCAAGCAGGGAACTCTGGAGAGGTGCCTGTCTTAGCTGGCCCCGTAACTGTGCAACCCTGCTAAAAGGAAGTTTACACCGAAATAGGTGAAAAAGACAGAAAGAAAGCCTATTATCGCCAGCCAAGCGATGCGGGGGCCGTTCCAGCCACGGGTGAATCGAGCATGCAGAGCCAGGGCATAGACAAACCAAGTAATGATGGACCAAGTTTCCTTGGGATCCCAGCTCCAGTAGGTTCCCCATGCCTCATTGGCCCAGACAGCACCGGTGATAATACCGGCTGTCAGCCACATGAAACCGAAGACGATGGTTTTGTGGGTCAGGTCATCAAGCAGAGGCAGCTCGGGAAGGGTGGAGAGCAGGTTGTCTCGTGAAAACTTACGATTGATAGCAAGATGTTTAAACAAATAAATGACTCCGATACCAGCAGCAACGGCAAAGGCCCCATAGCCGATAAAGCAGGTGATAACATGGGCAATGAGCCAGTTGGACTGAAGGGCAGGGATTAACGGACTGATTTGGCGACTGATATCTGTTGAAAAAGAGGCGTAGGCCATCGTGGTGACGGCCAAGGGCATAACTAAAGCTCCTAGCACACTGGCCTTGAATTTCACTTCCAGTAGGATATAAAAGAGGGTTGTACACCAGGCAAAGAAGACCAACGATTCATACATATTGGTCAAAGGAGCATGGCCTATACCGACTTGGTAGGATTCGTGCCAACGCAGCCCAAGAGCCCCTGTATGGATCAAAACACCGATGCTGGCAAGGATCAGGCCGACAAAACCGATTTTTCTGTTACGAAAAACAAGCAGGCCTATGTAAAAAGCCGCTGAGAGCAGATATATTATGGTGGTATAACCAAAGAGTTGAGAGCTGTTCATCATGTATCTTTCCGATGGGTAGTTATTTATGCGTGACCAATATTTTTTGGTGAAGCTCTGAAAGTAATGTTGCTCATGCTGTATTACTTGCCGGATATGTTTTCAGTGGGTTTTTAGTTGTCTTGAGCCTTGCTCGGGATGCCGCCTTTTGGGAAAGGAGGTTTGGTTCAACAGGTTCGTTGTTATTTTCTCTTTGCGAAGTCATTTGTAAGAGAGGTAAACGTTTTGGTAAACCCAAAGCTGTTTTTATTGGCATGACCGGCAAAAAGCACCATGGGTTGCCCATCTATTTCATAGACATGGGCCCATATCTTTCGATGGGACATAAAAAAGGCTATGTATAAGCCTATGAGCATCAGAGCACAGCCAGTATAGACCCACCAAACACCGGGATCTTTTGCAACCTGAAGGCCTGTGGCAAAATGAGGGCTGATGCTCAGTTCATACGTTGCCTTTGGGCGTTCAACAATGACCGGAGTTCCGTACATCAAAGGAAACATGGATGGCGGGCCATCGGAATCCATCATCCAGATTTTCATCTGAGTGCTGGTCTTTCCGTCAGGTGTCTGAATCGGCTGAGCGGATTGAATACGTATCATAGCATCTGTTCCGCCTTCCTGCCATTTATTGGTTACTGAATAGTTTTGTGGATCAACTGGAAAGGCATGGATATTGCCACTGGTTACTTCACGCAGCTTGATAATGGCTGCACCTATTTGATTATAACTTGATTGATAAAAAGTAATGCCCTTGTAGATAAGGGGTTTGTTTACCTCAATAGTGGTAGTAAGCACTTCCTTGCCGTCTTCGATGACAGTCAGGCCGGAGAGGTAATCCTTGGGCATACCAGTGCCGGGATAATAATCTATATCGAAATAATTACAGCGGACAGTAAAGCCGAGAGGGATTTTTTTCTCATCGGCATAGGAAAAGACGAAGTCGCTTTGTGCGGTTTCCGGCAGAGAAATCCCTCCCTTAAAGGCAAATTCACGATCCCCTAAAATTTTGGTGGCAACAGTTGAAGAGCCTATGACAGCTCCGAGCAGGATGATCAGAATGGAGAGATGCACCACATAGACACCATAGCGGGTCCACGCCCCTTTCTGGGAAAAAAAGAGAATGCCGTATTCTTTATCACGGCTATCGCCTTTCCACCCTTTCCGGTTGAGATACTTTTTTACCTCTTCTGTTGTCGTGGCAAGGGTACCTGCAGCTTTTCTTCTTTATGCAGCTTCATCTTGGGCAGGCGATCTGGATCAATGACCAGATTATCTTTTCGCACCATTTTGATCACAGTGGGAATGCGATCTAGGCTGCAAATAATGAGGTTGAGACTGAACGCTCCGAGCAGGCCGAGAAACCAGACAGAGTTGTACATATCATCAAGATTGAGCGTCTCGATTACTTTGGTAGTACCTTCACCCCATTCTTCGACATAATGTTCAGCTGGCTTATTTTGCTGAATAACCGTCCCGATAATTGAGGTTGAAGCAAGGAGTGCGATAAGGAGCAGAGCAAGTTTGACAGAGGCCAAAAATGCCCAGATTGGATTTTTCGATTTTGATGCCATGTGCAAATTGGTAAGCTGTTCGTGAGGTTAAAAAAGAACAATTGAGGGTTGAAAGAAGGTATCACTATTATTAAAAGATATTCAAGCATGGGAGGTGAGGGCTGTCAATCTTTTTTCCGTTTTGTTAGTTCCCTTTCAGGGAAGCGTAAAAAAAGAGCCGGAAGGTATGCCTTTGTTTTTTGGCTGGTTGTCTTTTTGCCGCTGATCTTTTATGACTGAGGTAGTCTGAGGATAAATTTTATGGAGGGAAAATGAATATTCTTATTTCTGGAGCATCCGGTTTAATCGGCACCGAGGTCGCTCGTTCGTTGGCAGAGCAGGGGCATAGCATTTTTGCTTTGAACCGGAATATCAAGCGTACTCCGTATTGGGATGTTGAGCAAAAAATTGTTCAGCTGGGAAAAGACGATAGGATTGATGTCGTTGTGCATCTTGCGGGTGAAAATGTGGCACGGGGACGATGGACAGCAGAGAAAAAGAAGCGGATTCTACAGAGTAGGGTAGAGGGGACGCGGCTTCTTGCAGAATTTTTTGCAGCAGCTGTTTATAAACCTCGCCTCATGATTTCCGCATCTGCCATAGGTTTTTACGGAGAGCGGGGTGATGAGGAGTTGGACGAAGGCAGTAGGAAGGGAACAGGATTTCTTTCTGATGTGGCCCAGGCCTGGGAGGAAGCAACTCTACCCGCAGCAGAAGCCGGTATTCGGGTGGTGAATACGCGTTTTGGGATGGTGCTCAGTCCAAATGGAGGAGCCTTGGCAAAGATGTTGCCTCCCTTTAGGATGGGTCTTGGAGGAGTTGTTGGTGACGGGAGCCAGCATATGAGCTGGGTCAGCATTCACGATGTTGCTCATATCTTTCAGTATATTATTAAGCACGAGGGCCTTCACGGACCGGTAAACATCGTTGCTCCCCATCCTGTAACAAATCAGCAATTCACCCGTGTGCTCGGTGACATGTTGCGACGACCAGCATTTTTTCCTGTCCCAAAATTTTTTCTGTCACTTTTCCTCGGGGAAATGGCTCAGGAATTGTTGTTTGCCAGTACACGGGTCTATCCTCGTAAACTCCAGGAGTCGGGGTATGTCTTTGCAAGGCCTGATCTTGAATCCGCCTTGGAGAGTCTGCTGGGGTAACTTTTTAGTGCTGTACTGAGAACTCTTATTCGAGCTCAATCCCAGGGCCCTCGTCAGCAAACGTTGGACGTTGCTCCGGGGTGTAGACCAGCCGCCCTTTTTGCTGCAAGAGTTCTTCAAAATGGATAAGATCTTGGTCTGTGGTCATCTCTTCCAGGTCAAGCTGGGCAAATCGGCATTCACAGTGGATCAGTTGGCCACCGCACCAAGGACAGACCTCGATGGGGCAGCCAAGCTCATGCTCCTCACCCGTTGCTGCGTGACAGGCTGGACAGGTGTCAAAATCAATCTGGATAGGCTCATAAACGGGGAAATTTTCGATTTTTCCAGCCTGCTCGCAGAAGAGTTCGGCAGAGGGGAAATCGAAGAAATTGAGGAGTTCTTTTTCCAGATAGCCCTCCTGCATACTGCCATGAAACTCAATGCCTTCGCTGGAAATCAGATACAGGTACGCATCAAGGGAGGTCACCGCAGCGAGGAGAAAAATTCCAGCTTTTCTGCCGACAAGACGTAGTTCTTTAATCCAATCGTCCTGTGCCTCCGGTAAATAACGATAAAATTCATCAAGAACGGTCAGTGCGAGGCGATCATCACGGAAAATAATCAAAAGATCATCAGCCTGTGCTCTTTGCTCATCAGGGACAGCATATTGCATCAGGTCTCGGATACGTCTTCGTTTCTCTTGTAGCTCATCCATATTGTTTATGTCAGCTTATTTTACTTATCTTGTTGATATGTATTGATCTCAAATAGGGAGATCGCTATACACCTTGATTCTTTTAAAGAAGTGATGTAAAAATAATTTCGCGCGGCGCACCGGACAGGTGACAGGTCGGGCAGGGAGCCTTGTTTTTATTGCCTCCCGAATTGCCTCCCCCTCTTTGATTATTCCGGATATAACGGTTCGGGATCTCTAATTATATAATGTTTCATACTAGCCTAGTCTTAGGTTGATAGGATTGTAACCGAACAGGGGGAAACCCGCATTATGTTTTCAATCTCCGACCGTGAATTGCATCCGCTGCTGTTGAGATTGCACAACAAACGGTGCATAACAAGGTAAATTACAACATAGAGGTCTTCATTATGAGTAAAGAAAAGAGCGCTCCAGACGCCACCCTTACTGTTGAGGGGAAAACATATTCTCTGCCTGTCGTTTTTGGGACAGAAAATGACCGGGCTATAGATATCGGAACGCTGTTGCAACAGACCGGATATACAACGCTTGATCCCGGATATAAAAATACAGCCTCCTGTACCAGTGATATCACTTTTCTTGATGGCAAAGAAGGTATTCTTTCCTACCGTGGCTACGCTATTGAAGAGATTGCTGAGAAATGTGTTTTTATCGAGGTAGCGTTTCTTTTGGTTCACGGGCATTTGCCGAATCCGACAGAATATGAGAATTTCAGGCAGTTATTAAAGCGTTTTGCTTTGATTCACGAAGATATGATTCATTTCTTTGATCATTTTCCACCCAATGCTCCTCCTATGGCTATTCTCTCCGTGATGGTGAACAGTCTGAGCAGCTACTACCCGGAGATGAGCGATGATCCGCTCAAGACGCTTGACGCCACTGCGGCTCGTCTGATTTCCAAGATTAGGACTATTGCGGCATTTACCTACAAGAAAAGTGTGGGGCACCCTCTGGTCTATCCTCGTCCTGATCTGAATTATTGCGGTAATTTTTTGAACATGATGTTCGATAAGCCTGTTCATCCCTATACGGTTCGTCCAGAGGCTGTTGCGGCTTTGAATAAATTGCTTATTCTTCATGCAGATCATGAGCAGAACTGTTCGACATCAACCGTCCGTCTTGTTGGAAGTGCTGGCGTTAATCTGTACTCTTCTATCTCTGCTGGTATTAACGCCCTTTGGGGACCGCTTCATGGCGGCGCTAACGAAGCGGTGGTCACCATGCTGGAAACCATCCATAATGATGGAGATAATTTTAAAAAGTATATTGATAAGGCGAAGGATAGATCCGATCCGTTTAAACTGTCAGGGTTCGGTCATCGGGTCTACAAGACCTTTGATCCTCGTGGTAAAATTATAAAGGAGGCTTGCGATGATCTCTTGGAGGTGCTCAACGTCTCTGATCCCCTGCTTGATATTGCCCGGCGACTCGAAGAGATTGCTTTGAATGATCAGTATTTTGTTGAGCGCAATCTTTTCCCTAATGTTGATTTTTACTCCGGCATTATTTATCGAGCCCTAGGGATCCCTACCAATATGTTTACGGTGATGTTTGCCTTGGGACGTTTACCCGGATGGATTGCCCAGTGGAAGGAGCAGCAGGAGGATCCGAACGGGAAGATAGGTCGTCCGCGTCAGGTGTATATCGGAGAGCCGTCGCGTCCCTTTGTTCCGATGTCGAAACGGTAAGGAAACGATAAGGAAACGGGATATTGAGGCGAGAGCTATTGTAAGGTGAATAAAAAAAGGCCGGAAAAGAAAAGATCTTTTCCGGCCTTGAATTGTTGTATTGGAGGCGACGAGCGGATTTGAACCGCTGAATAAAGGTTTTGCAGACCTCTGCCTTACCGCTTGGCTACGTCGCCTCATGTGTAACGCGAACTTTTATACTAATACTTGACGATTTTGACAAGAGAAAAGTTTTTTCTTTTTGCCTTGTAGGACACGTCATTCTTACTCAGGAACGACCTATATATGTTTTTTTATCCGAAAAAACAATAAGGTCGGAGACTGGATTATCATCAGAAGAAAAAATGGGAACCACAATTGAAGTATTGCTCTTGGATAAGGCAGAGCAGCTTGAGGAACTCCAGACAAAACTCGGGTATACCTTTGCAAAGAAAGAATCGCTGCTGTTGTCTATGGTTCACAGCTCTTTTGCTTTTGAGCGCCTAGAAAACAGTCAGCATAATGAAACACTGGAATTTCTCGGAGATGCAGTGTTAGATCTGACTATCGGCCATATACTCTTTACCCGCTTTCCGGCAAAGCGTGAAGGACAGCTGACCCGAATACGATCCGCCCTTGTCAATGAGGCCGGGTTGGCAACGGTTGCTCGTCGTCTTGATCTGGGAAAATATCTTCTCCTCGGTCGGGGAGAGGACATTTCCGGGGGAAGAGAAAAACCCTCGATTCTTTCCTGTGCCTATGAGGCCTTGGTCGGAGCAATGTTTATGGATAGCGGTTACGAGACTGTTTTGCAGCATGTGCAAGAGATTTTTGCCCCCATGATTGAGCAGCAGGGCGAACAACTCATTCATGCTGATGCCAAGAGTCGCTTACAGGAGCATCTTCAGGAATTGCATAATGAAGGACCCCAGTATGTCCTTGACGAGGAAGAGGGGCCAGCGCATGCGCGAGTTTTTTTCGTGTCAGCTCGGTTTCGCGATCAGGTCCTCGGCACGGGCAAAGCTGGCAGCAAAAAAGAGGCAGAACAGCAGGCAGCTCGTGCCGCACTGTCCTTACTGCTGGCAGGGCCGGAAACGCAAAACTAATAAATCGTTATTAAGTTGTTCTCTCATCGTTATTAAATCGTTATCGAATTGCTATCACCTATCGAGGTATACTCTATGCGTTTTTTCGTGATGTTCTGCGGGGCCATTTCACTGCTGCTGTGGTGCGGCAATACATTTGCCGGTAATAATATTGAGTTTCTGGATAAAGAACTGATCCTGGACTTGAACCACGGTATTTATGAGGTGGTTACTCCGAAACTGGAAGACGAAAAAATAACCTATGCCAGGAAATTGCCCTTTGAAAAATTGGATTATGTTGAGAGAATTGAAAAGTATCACAGCATAGGGACGGCCTTTTTTATCAATGAAAAAGAATTGATGACTGCTGAGCATGTCTTTAACCTTATCTATTTTTCCCTGCATAAAGAATTTTTCATTCGTGATATGGAGGGAAAGATTTATCCGGTCAATAAGGTATATAAATGCTCCAATCGTCGCGACATGATGGTTTTTGATCTGAAGAAGTATCCGGAAAAAATAAATCCGCTTACCTTTAACCGGAAGGTTGAGATCGGTGATACTGTTTTTTCTGCGGGTAATGCCCTGGGCGAGGGGATCTCCTATCGGGCTGGCCAGGTGGCCTCCTTTACTCCAGAGCGGGCCTATGGTGATTGGGATAATATTCGTTTTTCCTCTCCGGCATCTCCAGGCAACAGCGGTGGTCCCCTGCTCAATACTGACGGCGAGGTGGTTGGCTTGATTGTTCGAAAGAATGACAGTGAAAACTATAATATTGCCGTCCCGATCAGCGAGGCGGACAAGTTAGGGGATCAGGCGGAATTTCAAGCCCGTAATGTCACCGTCGTGATAGAAGGTACCTCGGAATCACTTATTAGAGATTGGGGATATACGTTGCCTCTCCCTGCGACTCTGGAAGAATTGAGGCATGAGTCACAGGGTTCCCTGGGGGCTTTTTATAAGGAGTTGAAAAAAGAACTGATCGAGAAGGTGAAGGGGAAGAATTTTCCCCGTGGCCAACGATTTCGTTTTTATTTAAGAAATCAGCCATCATTCAGGGTTTTTCGGCTATCATGCCGGATATCAATTTTCGGAAATGGACAGCATTGCCCCAGCGTCTTGAAAAAGAACCCCTGGCAGCAAAGCAGAGTGTCTATCATGGTCCATTAGAACATTTCGATATGCAGGCTATCGTTGAAAAGCCAGATGGAGTTAATCTGAAAGATTTTTTGGATTCTCCGAAAATGATTTTGGATACCTTGTTTGCTGCGGTCCCTTATTTTCGTTATATCGGAACTGATAAGGTGGCTGTAACCAGCTTGGACGAGCCGGTAAATAAAAAGATTTGGCAGGATGCATTGGGACGTACATGGCGTTCAGCTCTTTGGTATGTCCCGTATGCGGATTACTTTCTCTATACTCATTGTTTTCCTTATCCGAACGGGGCAATTTGTAATTTCCTCGATGAGTCAACAGCTATGCTTGGATTGGATCATTTTGTCAGTGTCCAGGAGAGTTGTGATGAACTGGTTGTCGGTTATGAGGGAAGTCTTGATGATTGGGAGGAGTACCTTGCCCTTGGGGAGAAGTACCTGCCGACCTTTTTTCAACAGGCTGAAATAAGACACAAAGGCGATCAAACCAGGATCCACTTGAAAGATTTTCAGATCGATTTTGAGAATCCTGCAATCACCGGTGAATCAAGTCTGCGCCTACATCTTGGATATGCCAATGATCAGCTCCTTGCTGAGGATTTGGTTGCGCTTGGATTATTTCCAGAAAAAGGGCGTCCAGCCTATTACGCGATTCGCCCCTATTATGAGCCGAGCCCGTTCAGCTCTGATGCCTATATCGGTAGCTGGGAAGAGATCGTTACCGGAACCGGTGATTTTTCGGGAAAAAAACTTGCTCGAGGGAATCAGTTTATTATCCGGAAAACCGCCTTACAGACAGAAAAAACGATTATTGCCCCACATGATCAGAACGTAAAAAAAATCTTTACGGTCGGCTGTACCTACAAGACCTCAGCAGCAGAAGATATGGAACAGGATTGCGAACGTTTTTTTCAGAGTATCGATTTTGTAGATAAATAAGCAAGAGTAAAAAAGGGCTTGTTAAATGATTATGATAAATTACGAGGAATTTTTATGAAATTTTTTACAACATTCTGTTGTGCAACGCTCTTCCTGCTCTTGTTGTGCGGGAATGTACTTGCCAATAATAATATTGAATTTCTGGACAAGGATCTTATTCAGGATCTGAATCACGGTATCTATGAGGTGGTGACTCCAAAACTGGAAGACGACAAGATAACCTACGCCAGAAAGTTACCCTTTGACAAATTGGACTATGTGGAGAGGAATGAGAAATATCGCAGCATAGGAACAGCTTTTTTCATTAATGAAAAAGAGCTGATGACCGCAGAGCACGTCTTTGGCCTGAGGTATTTTTCTCTGAACAAGGACTTTTTTATCCGTGACAGCTCCAGTCGGGTCTATTCGGTCAATACCATAAGGAAGTGTTCAACCCGTCGGGATATGCTGGTCTTTGATCTGAAAGAATATCCGGAAAAAATTACCCCACTGCATTTCAATCGGCAGGTTGAAATCGGCGATACAGTTTTTTCAGCCGGAAACGCTTTAGGGGAGGGGATTTCCTATCGGGCTGGTCAGGTCGCGTCTTTCACCCCAGAACGGGTTTATGGAGAGTGGCAGGATATTCGTTTTTCTTCTCCGGCTTCCCCAGGCAACAGCGGCGGGCCGTTGCTGAACACGGCAGGCGAGGTTGCCGGTGTGATTGTTCAACGAAGTAATTTGGGAGAGAATTATAACGTTGCCGTGCCAATCAGCGAAGCGGATAATCTGGGCGATACTGCTGATTTTTACACCCGCAATGTTACTGAAAGAATTCAGGGTACGGTTGCTTCACTGACGAAAGACTGGGGCTATACAGCGTCTTTACCTGCAACAGCTCCTGAGCTTGCTCGTCAGGCTCGGAATGAATTGCGTGCTTTTCATGGAACCCTGCGTAAGGAACTGCATGAGCAGGTTAGGGAAAAGAATTTTCCTGATGGAAAGCGGTTTCGTTATTATCTCAGGAATCAGTCGGTTATTCACGGACTCGCCGAAGTAACTCCTGATATCTCTTTCAGGAAATGGACAGTAGATCAGGAGGACCTAGAAAAAGAACCTCTTGCTGAAGGGCAGAATGTTTATCATGGCACTCTTCGTAGTCAGATAAATCGGTTTCGTCGCCCTGATTCTGATTATTTTGATATGTTGGTGATTGCTGAAAAACCGAAAGGAACTGATCTGAAGATGTTTCTGGACTCTCCATCCATGATTCTGGATACTGTGCTCAGTGCTGTGCCCTATTTCCGCTATGTCGGATGGGAGAGAGTCCCGATCACCAGCTTGGGCAAACCCGAAAAAACCGAAATGTGGCGCGACAAGCTGGGCAGACGCTGGACAGCTTCTCTCTGGTATCTCCAGTATTCTGATAAGTTTCTATACAGCAGCTGTCTTCCCTCTCCCAAGGGGGCTGTCTGTACCATTATGAGTACGCGGGCGAGCTGCTCACAAGGGATTACCTTGCCGCTTCCCGAGAATCATGCGACGAACTGGTGGTTGGCTATGAGGGCAGTATGAACGATTGGGAGGAGTATCTTGCTCTTGGAGAGGAGTATTTGCCCACCTTTTTTCAGCAGAGTGCAATCAGCCATAAAAAGGGGCAAACAGAAATCCGCCTGAAAGATTTTCAGGTTGATTTTAAGCATCCTGCAATCACGGGCGACTCCGGTTTGCGTCTGCATCTTGGCTATGCCAATGATCAGCTTCTTGCTGAGGATTTGGTGATGCTCTCGTTTTCCCCGGAAAAAGGGAGTTCATCTTCTTACAGTATTCAACCGTATTATGAAACAAGCCCGTTCAGTTCTGATATCTCTACTGAGACATGGAAAGAGAGTATTTCCGGTACCGTGATTTTTCCGGGAAAAAAATTGCTCAAGGCAATAGAGTTGTTATTCGGAAGACGGCCTTGCAGACAGCAAAGACGATAACCGATCCAAATGGTCAGAACCTGAAAAAGATTTTCACTGTCGGCTGCACCTATAAGGCCTCAGCAGCAGAAGATGTGGAACAGGATTGCGAGCGTTTTTTTCAGAGTATCGATTTCAGCGATAAATAAGGCTTCTTGTCAATGCGGATGCATCCTGAACCTCTCCTCGTTATTCCTGTTTTTATTCCCCACGAGGGCTGTCCGCATTGCTGTGTGTTTTGTAATCAGCGGAGGATCAGTGGTTTCACGGAGAGGCCGGTAAACGGTGAAGATGTACAGACAACCGTACATACTTGGCTTGACAGGAAAGGCCTGGATAAGCGCAAAGTCCAAGTGGCCTTTTACGGTGGAAGCTTTACGGGCTTACCTCAGATGCGCCAGCAAGAACTGTTGGGTGCAGTTGCTCCGTTTCTGGAGCAGGGCAGGGTGCAGAGTCTCCGTTTATCCACCCGGCCTGATTATATTAATCAGGAACGGGTGGAATTACTTGGGCGATATCAGGTCTCCACCGTGGAACTTGGGGTGCAGTCCATGAATGACCGAGTGCTGGCACTGGCAAAACGCGGCCACAGCGCTGCTGATGTTGCGCAGGGAGTCCCTGTGCTTCGACAAGCCGGAATGGAGATCGGTATCCAATTGCTGCTGGGCTTATCCGGCGATACTCGAACGACGCTACGGCAAAGCGTTGAGCAGGTCATCGCCTTGCAACCTGATTTTGTTCGTATCTATCCCCTCTTGGTTGTGCAACACAGTGAGTTGGCAGAGCAATATAAGCGGGGTGAATATACACCGCTTACTTTAGACAAGGCCGTTGTGCTGGCCGCCTGGATGAAACAACGTTTTGATCAGACCGGTATCCGGGTGGTGCGTATGGGCTTGCAGGCCGGTCCTGAGCTGGAGTCCTCTTTACTGGCTGGTCCTTGGCATCCGGCCTTTGGTGAGATGGTGGCTTCCCGTCTGATGTTGCGGCAGACGAGAAAATTGCTCTCTCAAGTACTCTCCGAGAAAACGATCCACTTGAGCATCAATGAACGGGATCAGTCCGTCTTTCGCGGTATGAAATCCTCGAACGTCAAGCGGCTGCAACAGCTTGGGCTTTGGCAGCGTATTGTTCTGAACACAGATCCTGCCTTGCCGCGCGGGACGGTTAGGTTGCTTTCCTGATGGGGCTGTTGTGAGCTGTCCGCTTTCATTACACTTAAGTGGGCCCCCCTCTGCTACCTCCTAAACTCCTCCCTCTTCAACCCATACTTCCTCATCAACTTATGCAGCTGCCGAGTACTGACTCCGGCAGCCTCTGCGCTCCGATTAATTTTCCCCTTATTGCTGCTCAGCACATCCTTAAGGTAACAACGCTCTATCTCCTCAATCCCTCGCCGTCGCACTTCCGCCAAGGGGAGCATGGTATCCATTTGGATTCGTGTCAGGGTGTCATCGTAGACAAAGAGCTCTGCCGGAAAGCTGTCCGGTGATAAAATGGAAGAACGCTCAATAATGCAGGATCGCTCAATAATATTTTCCAGTTCACGAATATTTCCCGGCCAGGAATATTTGAGAAAAGCGTCGATAACCTGGGGGTGGATATCGACAATCTCTTTTGCATACAACCGGTTAAACCGTCGGATAAAGCCCTCGGTTAAGCCGGGAATATCCTCTTTCCGGTCGCGGAGAGGCGGCAGTTCAATGGGAAAGACATTCAGGCGATAATAGAGATCCTGGCGGAATTTTTTTTCCTCACAGAGTTGTTTAAGATCTTCATTGGTTGCCGCAATCACCCGGACATTAACCCTAGTGTCCTGTTCGCTGCCGATCCGTTGCAGCAAACCATCCTGAAGCACCTGGAGCAGTTTTATCTGGGCCGAGGGTGTTATGGTGCCGATTTCATCAAGAAAGATCGTTCCGTTATGAGCCACTTCGAACCGACCCTGTTTTTTCTTTATTGCACCGGTAAAGGCTCCTTTCTCGTGACCAAAAAGCTCACTTTCCAGCAGGGTATCAGGTATTGCCCCGCAATGGACACTGATAAAGGGTTCATCTCGTCTGTTACTGTGTTTATGGATAAGCCCGGCCAGCACACCTTTGCCTGTCCCGGTCTCACCTGTGAGCAGCACCGTGCTCTTGGTAGGTGCTACAGCACGAACATCTTCAAACACCTTGTTCATAGCTGGACATTCAGTATGGACAAAAGGAGCTGAATCCCGATCCCAGAACTGATCACGGAGATAGTCAAGCTCGGACTGAACCTGCTGAGAGTCCTTTAGGTTGTTGATGATCAGGCGGATTTCATCGGCAATGACAGGGTACATAATATAATCGCTGGCCCCCTGTTTCACCGTGGAGACAGCCTCTCGCAGCATCTCCTGAGAGGTCATTACCACGATATCCAGACTTGGGCACTGGAGCCAAAAGGGTTGCAACGCCGCCTTATAGCCGCTTGCATTGTTTCGAGCTGTGCGCCGGAGGATCTCCATGTCGATAAAAAGAAAATCACAGCGATGGCTGTTCAGGATGCTCAACGCCTCAACCAAAGAGGAGCAAGGGAAGATGCCTGCCTTTTCTGTGCAGCTTTTTTCAAACACCGTCAAGACCTCATGATCCCGACTTACAAGTAAAAAATTACGCATGATTCACCATGAGAACATGAATTTCAAGTTCTTGTTTTTCGATAGTAGGAACTAAAGGTTCCCAATATCTTGCTGACGCTTGATATGCAAGTAATTAATATGTATTTCCGCTTTTTTTGCACTTGCATGTGGAAAAAATGCGGGATGCATAGGAACTCGGAGTTCTTGTTTGCTGACGCCTTGTTGGTTTTATTTCTTTCATAACAGTATATTATTTACTGGCATGGTGCTTGCTTTAAATGGTTAGAAATTATCTTACTTGCTGAGGAGGCATTATGAAAATCAAAAGATGTCCCGCCTGTGGTGGAAGAATCAATATCTATTATGACCATGAGCCCGGTGACGAGGTTTACTGTGAGGATTGTGAAAAAGAATTTCAGTTGTTAAGGGTTGATCCTGTCGTGTTGGAAGCCTTTGATCATGATGAAGAATTTTATTTTGAAGAGGACGAATATTAACCCGGAGGGTTACGCTCAGCAGCTTTCTTCAAGAGGGGGAAGTATGAGGAGTATTACTGTGACCGGAGTGCTTGTTGCTGATCAGTGGGAACCTGATGGCAACGTTGCCGGTTTGGCTTTGTTGACCGATGACGAGAATAAATATCTCATCAGTCCGGGGGATTTCGGCGAGGATTTTAAAACGGTACTTCGGAAAAAAATTGAAATCAGAGGGATGATGACGACCAAAGCGCGGGAAAGGAGAATTCGTGTTCTGGATTATCGTCTCATTGTTCCGACAAGGAGTTGGTCATAAAACGTGTCATAAAGGAGTTACCGGTTCAATCAAAGAAATTCTGCAGGACTAAACACGGATTTATACTGCTTCGGTAAGAATGTTTTTTTGGAGCATCTACCGAAGCAGTACGGATCCTGCGTTTTTTGAAGGAGTTAAAGCATGCTGTGCTGAATGATTATTCAGTAACTAATTTGTACAGTTTAGCGTCTTTATAGAGAGAATTCAGCACTGTTATAAACAAATCAGCATCCATGCTGCATTGCCTGGAAAACATTTCTTCATATGCGATCAGATCTTTTCGTTTGAGCACTGTGTCAGCATCCAGATTAAAGATATCCATCTGCCAGTTCGGGAACCCTCTTTTTACCACCTCTGTGTCGACAATCCGAGTAATCCGTGCATGACGAGGGTCATGTTCAAGAACGGTCATGAGTTTTTCCAGGTCCTCCTGCATACCTTCGAGCACTTGGAGAAAATTACCGTTATGATAAAACAACACACCGGTAATATTGAGGTTAGGGTTGTTTCGGACGGATGATTTGTGAATTTTAATGATATCCCTTCCGATATTCTCGGGATCCCCGGTGTAGTCACTTATGTAAATTATCAGATGCATGAGTTCGTTATTTCAGGAGTTGTTATTTTTTATGATGTTTGTTGCATCAGGGAGATCAGGCAGTGAGTTTTTTTGCAATCTTGGCAACATGCTCTCCCTGGAAACGGGCACCTGCAAGCTCATTTTTACTGGGAAGGCGACTGCCGTCGCTCCCGGCGATAACGGACGCACCGTAGGGCGAACAGCCGCTGATTTCGTCCATCGTCATTTGCCCTTGGAAGGAATAGGGCAGTCCGACAATGACCATCCCATGATGTAAGAGCGTTGTATGAAAACTGAGAATCGTGGATTCTTGCCCACCGTGCTGGGTATTGGAACTGGTAATAACACTTCCCGCTTTGCCCACCAAAGCACCCTGCATCCAGAGCTGTCCCGTTGTATCAAGGAACTGACGCATTTGTCCGCACATGTTGCCGAAGCGGGTCGGTGTTCCGAAAATAACCGCATCAGCCTTGCCTAGCTCCTCGACAGTGCAAACAGGCACCTCTCTCTGTTCATTCTGGGCATGATCAGCACCCATCTTTTCTAAAACTTCTTGAGGCAGGGTTTCTGGAACTCGGCAAAGGGTTACTTCCGCCGACTCTACGGCCCTTGCTCCTTCCGCAGCAGCCTGAGCCAGTTTATAGACATGTCCGTACATTGAGTAGTAAACGACCAACACTTTCATAGCAATCTCCCTTCTGTTTTTATTTTCTGTCCTTGTTGAGGCGTTGAAGTTCATGGTTTTATGAACCGGATATTCAAAAGAATATATAGGAAGTTAAGAGCTTGTAAATGGTTTTTTATACAATAGGCTAATAAGGGTGTCAGTATTTTTTCTGCTTTTTTTTGCAGCACAGGAAAAATATGCAAAAGGGAGGGTGCTATTTTTTCAAGCCATAGGAGAAAAAAGGAAGCACTTGACGCACCCGGTCGCAACCTTTAATATGTCTTGCTTCGGAGAAACAGAGGTTGTCGGCGGAGTATTTTATTCTTTCGTCGAAGGAGTAGGAAATTAATCCAGAGGCAACGGAGCCAGCATGACCGCCGACGTAACAGCAAGGACGGTTGACTTTAAGGCCGGTGAACGAAATGTTTTTTTTCACCTTCTCACCGCCTGTAATCTCTCCTGTCAGCATTGCTATATCAATCCCCCCCAACACGGAACAGAAACTCTGCCCACAGAGACAGTGCTCAAATGGCTGCGTCTCTTTGCCCGTCCTAAACAGGAAAGCAACCTGATCCTGCTCGGTGGTGAGCCCACTCTCCATCCTGATCTGGCTTTGATTATCCGCGCTGCAAAGTCTCTGCGCTACGCCGTGACTGTGGATTCCAACGGCTATCTTTTTCATGATCTCCTGGAGCGGGTCAGGCCAACCGAGCTAGATTTTCTCAGCTTCAGTCTGGACGGACCTGATGCAGCAGTGAATGATCCCATTCGCGGAGAAGGGGTTTTTGCTGTCTGCACGGAAAATATCCGTAAAGCTGTGGAGCTTGGTTTTCGTACTAGCCTTATTTACACGGTCTCCTCTAAAAATATTGATCATCTCCATCGGATGCCTGCCTTGTTGGCAGACCTTGGGGTACGGCGTTTTTTCATCCAGGTGATCGGGTTGCGGGGAAAATCCGCGAGTGCTTCAGATGAAGGGGAACAATGGCAGGTTGATCCAGGGCATTGGCTGGAAGTTGTGCCGGAGGTGGCTCAGCAGGCAGCACGAGCCGGTATCCATGTCACCTATCCCAAGGTCTTTCTCGGGCCGGAGGAATCCTTTGCCTGTGCCGGTCGGGTGGCAGAGAATTATTTCATCTTTCCCAACGGCAGGGTTTATCAATGCCCGCTCTGCGAGGATTATCCGATCCATTGCCTCTGTCTTGAAGATGATCAGCTGGTTAAGCGAGAGGGCCTGTATGAAGATCGTTTTTTTGCCCTGGATATAGCGGAAGGCTGTGTGATGAATAAGCTCCTGCAGCCTGACACCCTTGAGTATCACCTTGATGGCAGGCCGAAGCATCGCATTTCCTGCTGTATGTTGAAGCAGGAAATTCTGCCACAGAACTTGTAGCTATACAAAAAAAATGACAAAAAATACAATACAATGGAAGATATGCAACAGGTATATACCCAGGCGGTTGCAGCCCATGAGAGCGGTGAGGTCGCTGAGGCTATAGAACTTTACGGAAAAATTCTCGCGCAGTTCCCGGATGCGGATGTGGTGCTCTATAATCAGGGTTTAGCCCTATTTGACTCGGAGCGCTATGCTGAAGCAGTAGCTGTTTTTACGCGGGCCGTGGAAGTGCGGCAGGATGATGCGGATACCTGGTATAACCTAGGGTTGGCTCTGAAACAGGAACAGCAGTATTCCGAGGCAGTGGATGCCTATAAGCAGGCCCTGGCCTTGCAGCCGGAGGACCGGGATGTACTCTTTAATCTTGCAAATTGCTGCCGGGAGAACGGGGACAGGGAGGAGGCGGCGGTGTATTATGCCCGGTTGCTCAAACTGGAGCCGGATCATATCTCGGCCTTGAATAATTTCGCCTATCTCTGCCATCTGCGCCATGATAATGCCCAGGCAGAGCAATTATATCTGCGGCTTCTTGAGCTGCAACCTGATCATCCCGGTACCCGGCACATGCTGGCCGCTTTGACCGGCAAATTTACGGATACGCCAGAAAATGCCTATGTCCGCGATCTTTTTGATCAGTACAGCGACAGCTTTGAGCAGAGTCTGATGGGAAAGCTGGAGTATAGGGTACCGGAACTGCTCTTTGATCTTGTCCGGCGCACCCAGGTAGCGCAGGAAAAGAATTTG
This sequence comes from Candidatus Electrothrix aarhusensis, assembly GCA_004028505.1. Classification (GTDB taxonomy): domain Bacteria; phylum Desulfobacterota; class Desulfobulbia; order Desulfobulbales; family Desulfobulbaceae; genus Electrothrix; species Electrothrix aarhusensis. The sequence goes on along the minus strand of MTKO01000041.1, from coordinate 52,131 downwards.
AAACAGCCTGAGCAGCTGTCTGAACAACCGTATGCCCATTGTCTGGATCTCGGTTGCGGCACCGGACTTGCGGGTAAACTGTTCAGCCCTTATTGTCAGCAGCTGAGCGGAGTGGATCTCTCGGGAAAGATGCTTGCCCATGCAGCGGAAAAGGGTGTGTATGATCGAATTGTGGTCGATGATGTGGTGCATTTTCTTTGTGAAGATGAGCAGCAGTATGATTTACTGGTTGCTGCTGACATGTTGATCTATCTGGCTGATCTGGAGCCCTTGCTTCGTGCTGCTTTCCAACGCACTGCGCCGGGTGGGCTCTTTGTCTTTTCCACCGAGCATGGTGAGAAAAATCAATGGCAGGTGCGACAAACTGGGCGTTTTGCTCACCAGTATGAGTACGTCGTTGAGGTTGCGCAACGTCACGGCTGGCAGCTTGTCACCTCCGAGGAGGCGGACCTGCGCCGGGAGGAGGATGCCTGGATACGGGGGGATCTTTTTGTTTTGACAAGAAAGGGTGTTTCCTGACACATCTTTTTCCTTTCTCCCTGTTCTTTCAATCCTTTTTCTGTAAAAAGCATTTTCCCGGAGGAACGATACGAACATAGCCCGTTGCTTTAACGGCGGGCGACTTGTGCGACCCGTTGCGTCAATCCCAGATCGTCTGAATAAAAGAACAGGCCTGGATTTTTTCGTCCTTGGTTACCAAGGGCAGGCCTGTGGAGAGTGCTGTGGCCGCAATGATCCGGTCTGCTGGGTCGGCATGAAATGCTCCGGGCAGGTCAACAGAACGAAGGGCGATGGTGTTGTCCACCGGCATAAAGCGGATAAAGGGGAGACTTTCTGTTTTGCGAACCCAATCCCGTACATTTATGGACAGAGTCAGTCTTCCTTTGGCAACAAGCAGGGCGATTTCCCAAGTGGAGATTGAGGAAAGAAAAATGCCGTTTTCCTCCATTGCCTGCTCTATAGCGGAAGTAGCAGCTATACCGAGTTTTTCCGGGTTGCTGATCCACCAGATCCAGGCATGTGTATCTAGGACAATCATTTTTTCAGGATGTCCCAATCATCCTGAGCAACCGGTTCCAGAGGGTCATCATAGCGAAGCACGGAATTACGCAGTTCCTCCAGGACGGACTGCGGTTTTGTTTGAAAAGGGGAGATCTTCAGGACCGGTTTCCCGTGATCCGTGATGATCATATCCTGTCCTTTTTCCTGGATTTCTCGGAAATACTTCAGGGCCTGGGGTTTAAAGCGTGATTTTGAAATGGTCTCCGGCATGGTGTTCTCTCCGTATTGAATTTTTTAATTATGACCATGCTATCACGGTCATATTTTTTTGTCAAGTTGTCGGAACATCGAACAGGGGAGACATGGGGGCCTGCTCGTACATGTCGGTTGTTCAGTTGAAATGTTGGGGTTCGCTTCATTCTCCCTAACCTACGGGCTGCTTTTCAGCGCACCGGGCCGGGCGGGCTCTTTGTCTTTTCCACCGAGCATGGTGAAAAAAATCAATGGCAGGTGCGACAAACCGGGCGTTTTGCTCATCAGTCTGAGTACGTCGTTGAGGTTGCGCAACGTCACGGCTGGCAGCTTGTCACCTCCGAGGAGGCGGACCTGCGCCGGGAGGAGGATGCCTGGATACGGGGGGATCTTTTTGTTTTGACAAGAAAGGGTGTTTCCTGATGCCTCTTCCTCCTTTTCTGCTCATTTTCCTCTCTTTTACGGGTAGATAATACCCGCCTTACGCTTCATGGCCGGGTAAGACTTACCCGGCCCCTTCCTTTTTTTGGACAAGAAATGTCCCGAAACCATTAAAGAAAAATATATCTCCTGTCTTTACAAGCCGGTAAATCTGCGGTACGGTCTCTTTTTGTACTACGAATTATTTTTTCTCTGTGAGAACAGCATATTTCTTGCAAGGTGAATCTCACGAAACATCGTTTACAGCTGTAACCGTTGCTCAAGGGCCGCCTATTGTTTGGCCCCTGTTCTTGATGGAAATATCGAATTGCTGGTGAACGGCTCCTTACGGGGTGAAATTTTTTTAGCGGGAGGGATATGATGTATGCGATGAGGATGTGTTGCGTTGTGCTGCTGACCTTGTTTGTCGGTTGCGGTAACGTGTCGGCGAAAAAGTTTGATGAAGGGACGGTCTCCGCCATCAATCTTGATGTGCTCAGGATTGAGGCCTGTGCCAGTGGAAAAGGATGTATCGCAGCCAGCGGGCCGATGCAGCTTGATCTGCTTGAACTGGCGGACGGCAAGGTGGATTTTGCCAATCAGGTGTTGCTGCCCGAAAAAACGCAGTATTTGCAGCTTATGTTTGGTGAAAACAGCACGATTACGGTTGGTGACGAATTGTTTCCTTTGTCTGTGCCGGGCGGTACAAAGTCGGGGTTGAAGCTGAAGGGACGGAAAGCCTTTGGCAAAGAAGGCGGGTTTCTCACAAGCCTGGAGTTGCAGTTTAAACTGGGAAAAAAGATCGTCGTCCAGAGGAATAAAATCAGGTCCAAGGATAAAGGACAAAGACGACAAGTTTCTTATGTGTATTCGTATAAGCTGAAGCCGGTTATTCGTGTGGAGTCTGCGGAGATTACTCCGATGACAGAGGGTACGCCAGCTGTTGTGGCTATGCCTGATGAGGATAACGAGATAACAATTGGCGATAATTTCTCGCTTGTTATTCCTGCCGGAGCTGTTTCCGAACCTATGGTGATTTCTGTCAAGGAGACGAAATTTACTGTCGAGGTCATGGATGAGGAAACCGGTGAGGTGGTTGAAAAGCCTGCTCTGTCTTCAAACTATGAATTAAGTCCTGACGGGGCGGAATTTGGTGAGCCTCTGGTGATAACTCTTCCGTACTCGCCGGAAACGCTGCCCTCGGATGTGTCGGAATATGATATAGCTGTTTATCTTGACGGGGAAAGGATTCCGACGGATATAAATACAGTGTCCAAAACTGCCACGGCGGATGTTTGGCACTTTACTTCTGCTCGTATCAGTTATTATACGCCAATTTGTCCTAGCGGCAACGGTTTGTATTGCGGGACTATCGATCCTTCGTTGAACAACAATACTCTGTATTACTGCGAAAACGGCAGCTATCAGATGCGTGAGCGATGCTCCGACGGTTGCAAGAGCATGCCGGTCGGTCAGAATGACAAGTGTGAAGATGTTGTTGCACCGCCGGCAAGCTGTCCGTCAGGTAACGGCCTGTACTGCGGCGGTGCAGTGTCACGTGATGAGAATACTCTCTACCGCTGTACGAACGGAGCATATTCAGTTGAGGAACGATGCTCCGACGGCTGCAAGATGATGGCGGTCGGTCAGAATGACAAGTGTGAAGATGTTGTTGTAGCACCACCGGTAAGCTGTCCGTCAGGTAACGGTCTGTACTGCGGCGGTGCAGTGTCACGTGATGAGAATACTCTCTACCGCTGTACGAATGGAGTGTATTCGGTTGAAGAGCGATGCTCCGACGGCTGCAAGATGATGGCGGTCGGTCAAAATGACAAGTGCGAGGAGGTACAGCAGACAAGCTGTCCGTATGGTACCGGATATTATTGCGGCAAGAGCAGTTTAGGTCAGGAGACTAATTCTCTCTATTACTGCCAGAACGGCAACTACGATGAGCGTGAGCAATGTTCTAACGGCTGCGAATTAATGGATCCTTATGTAAGTGACAGGTGTAGCTCTGGAACAGGAGGGGGAACAAATTGGGATCCCAGTTCTTCTTTGTCATTAGATGTTCCTTATCTTGATCAACTGGATATTCCGACTATTGGATACGCAGCTTGTGCATCAGCAAGTTCAGCAATGGTATTGGCTTTCCATGGTAAAATCAAAAACAATCAGCAGGCAATGATTGATGCGGCAGGAACCATATTCAGGCAAACATCAAGTGTTGATGAAGGTTTACTTGGCAGAACTGGATTGAAAAATCATCTTGAAGGTGAGTGGAATTTCTCGTCTGTGAACTTTGATTCATCAGGCTGGTCTGATCTTTATAAAAAAATACAGGAGGAGATTAGAGCCGGAAGACCTTTGATTCTCGGTTCACATTCCATGACAGAAGCTGGACATTATATGGTTGTTACAGGTTATGATGGCAACGACTATAACAGTGCGAAGTTGATAATTAACGATCCAAACGGAAAGTGGTTGGGGTGGGACAGTTACAGCACTGCTCAATCAGGAAAGGCTCTTCGGTATGACTATAAAGCTATCACGAGCCGATCAGATGATGGTGTATTTGTAATTGTACCATGAAAAAGGCAACCCAAGCCCCGTAGATTAGGCTGAAGAACGAACCCCGACAATCATAAGGCGAGTTGGACATGTCGGGGTTCGCTCCGCTCACTCGCAACCTACGAGCTAATGTATTAAATTTATTAAAGGAGCAGTTATTATGAAAAAATGGTTTAATATTTTTCCTCTTGCTATTGCTGCGGGTGTTTGTGCAGCTCCAGTAAGCAGTTATGCTTACGAAAATGTTGCTGATGCCATTTCATGGGCACAAGATGAAGACAATAGATGTCCAGGCGCAGATTGCAGAGATCCACATGGAGTTAATTGGATTGACTGGTGCTGGACTTTTGCGAGATACACTTACGCTGGCCCTGCTATTCCTGACGTTTTAAGTGCAATAGATGCTTGGAATTATAATGGAAGCATACTTGGAACAAGGCATTCAGATAGCGATATACCGGCAGGTGCGTTTGTCTTTTATGCTCCAACATCATCGAATGAATACGGCCATGTAGGCTTATCCATAGGAAGTGGCCGGATGATTCATGCTCATTATAAACACAGTGTACATGAAGATAAAATTCCGACCGACGCTCTTTGGGGTGGAAAATATCTTGGCTGGCGTTGGCCGACTGCTTGGACACCTGATGAGCCGTTTCATGGCGGTGGTCCTAATGATCCCGATCCGGGAGACCCGCCCGCTTCCGACGATCTTCCCGACTTCATAACCGACAAAGTCACACTAGCCAACAGAAGCGGCAAAAAAGAGAAATACACCTGGAAGATCAACGAAACCGCTTACGTCCATTCCTGGACTGACAACATCGGCGATGCCGACTGGGAAGGCAAGGTCAAAAGAATCAGGGTTCCCTTTTACCTGTCCAGCGGCACCAAGGAAGACAGTCATTCTGAATGGGTGCGCATAGGCCGGGAGAAAATCCAGAAAAGCAAGCTCAGGCGCAAAGATAAACCAAAACACGAATACATCAGGTTCGAGCTTTCCAAGTGGGCAAACGACAGCACTGTACTGCCCGGACGCACCTACAACGTTGTGGTCTGCGCTGACCGCCCCAAAGACGAAAACAATGGCGACGGCGACGTAAAAGAGAAGCACAAGTCTAATAACTGTTCCACCGAGGCGGTCTTCTCCATCGATTACGGCCCGGCCCGCAACGTTGACCTGATCACCGGCAATCTCGCCCTGACCCACGGCAGAAGCGAGTTGCAGGCTGGCGAACCCTACGGCCTTCAAGTGGAGATTTCCAATATCGGCACGAAGCGGCCTTGGAACGGGTTCCGCACTGTGTACGACATCAAGGGGCCTGGTACCGGAGGTCAATGGCAGGGGATTGCGGACGACGGTTCCAATGCCGACCAGTTGTATCCCGGTGCAACCCAGTTTGAAGAAATCTCGGACGGTCACGGAGCCACAGCCCCGATGGTGGGCGGTGACTACACCTTCCGAGCCTGCGCCGACTATGAACAGGTAGTGCCGGAAACCGATGAGGGCAACAACTGCACCGAGCTGGAGGTCTACATTGTTCCGCCGCCCCTGCCGGATCTGGTTGCCCATTCCCTGCGCCTGACCAACGGACGCACAAGCCTGACCGTAGGCGATTTGTACGGCTTAGAAGTTGGTATCCAAAATATCGGCGAGGTCACCCCGTCCAACGGCTTTCGCAGCAGTTACGCGATCAAAGGGCCGGGCACTGGTGATCAATGGCAGCAAGTGGCGGATGACGGCTCGGATGCGGATGAGCTTTATCCCGGCGCGACCCAGTGGGAATATATCACGGACGGACATGGAGCACATATTCCCGACGTTCCCGGAACGTATACGGCCAGGGCCTGTGCGGATTATCAGGGCAATGTTGCTGAAGAGGATGAAAGCAATAACTGCACGGAGATGACCTTTGAGGTAAATTCTTCTCCGACCTGCGTTATCCTCAATCCAATGGAAGGCCTGCCGACCACGGGCAGTTTTGACATGGCAGCAACATCCATTGAAGTCCCCGATACAATCAGACGGGGAGATGAGATGCACCCGAAGGTAACAAACTGCACGGTTTCCGGTTCATCCCCTAAAACACGGGCCATGTGGGCCTTTGCCAAATGCGACGGTACCGGTTTTACTCACTTTGACGGCGACGGTGACGACGGTATGAATGCCGGTAAATGCAGAGAAGAAGAGGTCTACACGGACAGACATTCTGCCGAGATGGAGCCCGGCTTGTATGTGATGTATTTTATAGCCAACGGCGAAAGCAAGGTGCCTGAATCAGACTATAGCAATAACGTGCAGGCAACTGTATTTCAAGTAGAGTAAATATCTCATAAGGACAATGCCGTCAGGAACGACGGCATTGTTCTGTTATGAACAAATTTCTATGAATCAATAAAAGAAAACAAGATCATGAAAATAACTAAACAAGAAATAAAACGGGTGGCCGCGCTGGCCCGTCTGGAATTGACCGAAGATGAAATCGAGAAGCTGGCCCCGCAACTGGATCACATCCTCAGTTATGTGGCCAAGATGGATGAGCTGGACACTGAGGGTGTGCCAGTGACCACCCATACCCAAAGCCATATCAATGCCTTTCGGGAAGATGAGGTGAGAGAGTCCCTGCCGCGCGAGAAAGCTTTAGCTAATACGGCTAAAGAGAATGGCGAGGCTTTTGTGGTGCCCAAGGTTGTGGGTTGAATAAGAAGGGCGGCTTGATGCCGCCCTATTTTGTTTTTTCTTTTATGGCTGCTCAGCTACTCAGCTACCGATAAGCTGTTTGGTAGCAGCTAGGGCTTTCTCCGCAATCGTAATGGCTTCCTGGCATATCGTTTCATCGGGTTCATAATCGGCAAGAACACTGCCTACCGGATATTTGGACGGCAGGTAGATGGAATTCAGGAAGTCGCAATCATCATCGGACAGGTCAATATCAAGTCCATGCTCGTTGAGGAGGTATTTGATCGTGAGAATATCATGTGTCTTTTTCAGCTTGATAGCTTTTTCGATGAGAATAGCCTTCAGTGCTTTTTCTACCGCCTGCTGTACGTTTTGTAAGCAAGGATTGAACAGACTGCTTTGAAGCAGGAGCCTTGCCGATGCAAAATTTTCCTCAGCATATTGCAACCATCTCCGGGTTTCATTTCTCATAGATTATTTCCCCAGCTTCTATTTCACGCAGAAACGTACCGTTTGCAGCCGACTTGAGCGGAATCACGTCAACAGGAAGTATTTTTGCGATCTCCCGAACAAGTTTCCGGTATTTCATCGCAAGGGGTAAGTATTTTTCATCGCTATCCTGGAAGACCGCAACATCAATGTCATTGGGCTCTTCTGAGCTCAGGAAGGAACCGAAAAGTACAATTTTCTGAATTTCCTTTTCGTTACAGAGCTTCTTCTTGAGCAGTGCTTTGATGAATTCTTTGCGGCTTTTGGAAATGGTCATTGATATACCTCCTCCTACAAAATGAAATCAAACGTGCTGCTCAGACCGGCTCATAATACCGTTGGCCAGCACAGGCCCGGCAAAGGATCTTTCCTTCCTGCTCCACGTCCCGGCTGTCCTGAACATGATCGCCGCATTGCTCGCATTGCACCCGACGTTGGGGACGGCCCGGCATATCGCAATCCGGGATGATGGCTTTTACCTCCTGCACGGTAAAGAGTTCCGCTTCCGGCATGACCCTATAGGCGGCCAGCTGCCGTTGGTATTTCTCGCTGATCTCTGGACAGTATTTTTTGGAGAGCTCACGGGATTCCTCCCGTGCCGTTATCCGGACCGCCTTGCCGGTCTCCAGATTAACAAAGGTGGCCGCCATGATCCCGAAATCCATCCAGCGCATAGAACGCTTGCCCAGGCTACACCCGGTGACTGATTGAATGGCATCGGTAGCGCAACGGTCAATTTCCACCAGCACATACAGTTTTTTTCGATCCGCACCCTTGGGGTCAGTTATATTGATGCGCTCAAGGCCCAGCATGGACATGCGCACCCCGATGACCTGCCCGGCGCAGATATGGCCGTGGATTTTTGTCGATATATCTAAAAGTTCATCAAAGGATTCCATGATTATTCACTCTTCTTCATCAGTTTCATTCGTTTCACCATATTCATTATATTCACCATAGGCTGCCAGCCTGTTCCGTAATTCCTCACACCCCAGGTTGGTCTTGGCGGAAAAAAGGAGGCGGTCCGCCGGAGCGAAATTCAGGGCCGCATCCAGGGCCGCTGCCTGTTTGCTCTGCTGGTTCTTGGAAAGCTTATCCGCCTTGGTGTAGACGGGCAGGGCAGGGATGTTGTTATACTGTAACCAGTCCAACATTTCCCGATCCGTTGCCTTGAGTTCGTGCCGTAGATCAATAATGACCACCACGCAGGCAAGGGTTTCCCGCTCCAGCAGATACCCGCTGATCAACTCCTCCCAGCCTGCATGCACTTTGCGGCCCACTCGGGCAAAACCGTAACCGGGAAGATCCACCAGGAACATCCGTTCCTTGACCTCGAAAAAATTCAAACTCTGGGTCTTGCCCGGTTTGGAGCTGGTCTTGACTAGGCTTTTGCGATTGATCAGCTTGTTGATTAGGCTGGATTTGCCCACATTGGAGCGACCGGCAAAAGCGATTTCTGGGTAAAGAGGGTCGGGCAGCCGTTTCAGGCTGAAGACCGAGTCCACAAAGGACACCTCGTTGAAGTTCATCATTGCTTTGCGGCTCCTCAGGGCCGTGGGGTGCGGGTGCGCGAAATTCCTCTCGCTGTTGCGTTCATTAGGGGCAGGCAACGGATCTTTTTAAATCACCTTGTTCAGGGAATACTCAATAATTCCTTCAGCCCCGATCTTTTTCAGCTGCGGGATCAGATCGCGGACCTGATGCTCGGAGATGACCGTCTCCACCGAGAACCAGGGCTGCTTATAGAGGCGAGCCACTGTGGGCGCGGTAACGCTGGGCAGGATCTCTAGGATTTCGTCGAAGCGTTCTTCGGGTACGTTCATTTTCAGGGCGACGATTTTATCCGCCCGCAGTGCTCCTTGCAGGAGCATAGCAATATCATTGATCTTTTCTTTTTTCCAGGAATCTTCCAATGCCTGATGGCTGGCAATCAGCTGGGTGTTGGACTGCATCAGCTCGTGGATGACCCGCAACCCGTGGGCCCGGATGGTGGCCTCGGTCTCTGTGACCTCGACAATGGCGTCTGCCAGACCGGAAACGGCCTTGGCTTCAGTGGCTCCCCAGGAAAAGGAGATGTCCACGTTCATGTTCCGCTCTTTAAAGAAACTCTGGGTGACATTGACCAGCTCCGTGGAAATGCGTTTGCCGTCCAGCTGTTCCACCGTGGTGATTGGGGAATCACCAGGCACGGCAATGACCCAGCGGGTCGGTTTCTTGCTGACCTTGGAATATACCAAGTCCTCAATCACAACCACGTCCGATTCGTTTTCCAGGGTCCAGTCCTTGCCGGTGATTCCGGCATCCAGGAGTCCGTCCTCAATATAACGAGACATTTCTTGCGGGCGGCAGATGTAGACGGATAGCTCCGGGTCGTCCACCTCGGGGAAGTAGTTTCTGGATGCCATTTTGATCTTCCAGCCAGATTTTTCAAACAGGGCAATGGTTGCCTTTTCTAGGCTACCTTTGGGTATGCCTATCTTTAATACACTCATGATATCCTCAATAGTACGCGATATTATTATCGTAAGGGCGAAAGATTTTTCACCCCCTGCATTGTCATCATCCATACACCTTGGCCGGATCAAAAACCGGCTCAGCGATGATCTCTAGTTCATCGCCCTTCACCCGGCGAAAGAAACAGCTGGCATAGCTTTATGGCAGGCTGCGCCGCCCAGTTGCTCCACCTTGAAAATCACGGTGTCTTGGTCGCAATCCACCAGGATCTCTTTGACTATCTGGACATGACCGGAGGATTCGCCTTTGAGCCAGAGTTTATTGCGGGAACGGCTCCAGTAATGGGCCTTGCCGGTTTCCAGGGTTTTTTGCCAGGATTCTTCGTTGATGTAGGCCAGCATGAGGACGTCGCCGCTGGCTGCGTCCTGCGCGATGGCGGGCAGGAGACCGTCTTTTGATTTTGTGAAATTGAGTTCAGGCATTTTTTTGTAGATTGTGATTGAAATAATAACGAGTCTGTTTGCTGCTCAGCAAAAACTTCTGAAAGAGGTCAGTTGCATTCGGCAACCGGTTTTATTCTTGATCTCTTAGGCGGATAATGAGTTCCTTGGATAATCCTGTGCTAGAGGCAATAATTTCAGGAGCAATATTCTGTGCCAGCAGGTTTCGGGCGATAGAGAGCTTTGCTTCCCGTTTTCCTTTCTCCAGTCCTTCCTGTATCCCTTCCTGTACCCCGTCTTTTCGTGCTTTTTCCAGCGAACCTTTCTGTAGCCAGATAAAATCACGGCGTTTAAACTGTACTTCAAGCTCGTCTTCGTTCATTCCGGCGGTGTTCGCCAGATCAAAGGCATCAAGCAGGTTCGGCTCGGAAAATGTTTTCGGGACAAAATCAAGTTCACCTGCATTTTTGATAAAATAAATCCATTTATCCGTCACCGAGCACAGTTCTTTCTCGTTCTTAGTAAATTTAGGCAGCTCTATAAAAATGAGTTCAATATCACCGCTGTATTGAACAAAGCTCTCTTTTTCCCGCAGGTTCCAGTAGGAAATCACCCGGTCGAATTCAGGAAACATCTCGAAATCAGTAATGGTCAGGGCGATGACTGGTTCCAGAGTCGCATACTTTTCTGATTTCTTCAGCTGATTGGAATACAGTTTGGCCGCATTATACAGCACACGTTTTTCAAAGCCCTCCACATTGAGCACCTGCATCTCAATGATCACCTTACGATGATCCGAGAGGACGGCCTTGACATCAACATAGCTGTCTTTCATGCCTTTGAGTAAAGGTACTTGGTACGGATCAACAATAGTGAGGTCCGTAATTCCGGCATCCTCGAAGTCAATGACCGCGTTGAGGAAATCGATGAGGATTTCCTTGGACTGCTCGCTGCCAAAGACTCGCTTGAAGGCGAAGTCGGTTTTTACATCTAAGAAGTCCATGATCGCCTGAATGAAAGGAGTTTATTTATATGTATCCGTAAAATTATAGCTCAATAAGGCAAAATAACCACTTTGTTTTCCTTAAACAACGGCACCAGTAAGCGATGCCGTTTGGTGTCCACACCAAGATCCGCCGGAGAAACCAACTTATTCGCCAGCACGGTGAATTTCCCATTCTTACCCAGCGCATAAATCGCAGAACCTGCCCAACTTGACACAATCAGCCGCCCGTCTTTCAACTTGACTAGACCATCTAGGCCGCCAGCGGGTGGTGTCGGCAGAGCAGTTCGTTGTCCGGCAGAATCAATGCTGAACAGCTCCCCTGAGCCCAAGGTGTTCACAATAAGTTGGCCGTTATCATACCAAATACCGTTGGGATGCCCCATATCCTTATCCTGAAGAATAACCTTGTATTTGCCGTCAGCCCAGACCTGATACACTGCATCGGTGCCGGATGGCTCCATGCCTCCGGCAAAGCCGGTGTCGATCACATAGACTGAGCCGTCCGGGCCGGGTGTCATGCCATTCAGAAAGGTACTGCCTTTGATGTCAATGGATGCCTTCTGTTCGCCGCCGGGCAGGGCAAAAACCTGTACCTGATTAAGATCCGCGATAAACAGATACTTGCCCGTATCAGTACCCGCAATAGCCATCCCTTTCGGCGCATTGAGCGTCACATCGTCCTTGCTGCCGTCAAGCCACTTGAGTGCAATAACATTGCCGTTCTGCCTGAGCTTAGAAATAAATCCGTTACCGTCAGCTTCAGCCGAGTTGCCGTTGATATTGCTCACCAGATAGACATCTTCATTTGCATAATATTCGACAGACTCAGGTGTTGAAAAGCCGACATCGCTGACCGCGATGCGCTTGGGTCCTCAAGAAAATGCCCCGGTTACCCAAAAGGTCATCAGGAGAATAACTGCAAGAGAAAATACTTGCCCTGCCTTTTTCATCACGATTTTCCTCAGTATTATTTTTCGGAGGGTCATGGGCACTCACTTACTTCTTAGTAAGTGAGGCCTCTTTTTTATAGTGCTTTTCCAGGGCAACTAGCTCTTCAATCAGCTTATCTGTGGCTGCCAGAACAATAACAGGCTGTGCTCGGCTTTGGATGCCTAGATAGAAATCTTTGGCAATCGGCCAGAGTTTGTTGATACTGTTAACATGCTTGTCTAATGCTTCTGGATGGTTTTCCTGTTCAGTGATTTTACTTATCCCTGCCTCAAAACCAGAGACAGACTGCTTGAGCTGAATAAAGTTATCTTCGTTTTCAATGCCAGCGTGATGAGCAATATAATATTTGTTAATTCTCTCCAATAAGCGCAGCTGGCGTTGAATATCACCCAGCATGATTTCTACGGTGTTTCTGTCCTTCGGAAGATGTGCTTCGGCAAGGAATTCGGCAGCTTCAAACAGTGATTCACTGGCATCTATGACCATTGCACCGTTTTCGTTACTGTAAGGTTTAGGCAGAATCGCTTTGAGTTTATCATAGGAGGAAAGAAGAAACTTCATGATATTATCCTGTTCCTTGCCCTGGAGACCTTGTTGCAGTACCGGTATGTTGTTGTCAAGCTCTGCAATGCCTTCTTTCAGCTGCTGAACAGCGATTTCATATCGTATATCAAGCTCTTTATAAAAATATGTTTTAGCGATTCTCTGGCTTGCGTACTGAATATCACAGGCTGCATCCGAGATACGGAGTTCCTTGTTAGCTGCTAACCCCTCAGCAGCAGAAAAACAGAGTGTACAGAATAAGAAAAGAACAAGGGGGTGCAGAGTTTTTTTGATCAGGATACCCATAATATATCGTTTCCCGTGGACAAGTATATGTTGGCGGGTCATAACGGACTCATTTGTCCTATCATGCCCTGATAATGGACACATCACGTACTGCTGCCTATCGTTTTTTTTGCTTTGTCCGTCGAAAAGCTGAGAACGCATCAATCTTTTTTTTCATTTTCTGTTTCAGCTTTTGTTTTTTTACCTCTATTTTCCCGCTCAATGAATTGAATCATGCAGGACGTTCTGTGTTGGCAGTAATCTCCCGGATGACGACAGGTTGCTTGCTCTGCATGCATTTTTTCTCCGTATTTTGCACATTCAAGTTCCATTGTGTTGCTCCATAACTGGATTTTTCTGATATTTTCAAAAAAACTCAGCGCGAAAAACAGTACATTTATGCCGCTGAGCCGCCTTTGTCAAGGTTCTTTCGTTTGCGTGCTGTGACCGGACCTGTTCAGCGGACTTGTCAAATCAGTATAATTTATTATATAGGGGGGCAGTAAAGTCAAAATTACGTTAACTTTGTTTCCCGCGTTTGAGCGGGTGCTCATTTGAGGAAAAAATATGTGCCCTGTCGCCTTAACCGACACCGTTACCGTTACCTATACGGCTTCTCTGGAAACCGGAGAATTGATTGACAAAAGAGATGAAACGAATCCGGCTACCGTATCCATTGGCAGCGGAGTTGTGTGCCGGGCTGTTGAGGCCTGTTTGTTCGGTATGGAGCCAGGGCAAAAAAGGGTGATCAGAGTGGACCCCGAGGATGCTTACGGCCTGCATCAGAAGGAGTTGGTCCAGCAGATTCCCTTGGCGCATTTTCAAGGGAAGCTTGATCCGAAACCGGGAATGATTCTTTCCCTGGCTGTAGACAAAGACGGAGAGCAGCATCAGGTGCCAGCTACAATCACCGAGGTGCATGAGGACAACATAACGGTGGATTATAATCATCCGCTGGCCGGGCTGCCCATTGTCTATCAGGTCACGCTGATCACGATCAATTCCTGAGCCTGCGGACATAGAGCTTCCGGTGTTTATTTATTTTGGGCCGGGAATTCGGCTTCTCGCTCTTCGGTGAAATAACAGAAGCGGTCCCAGGAAACCTCGGTGCCGGAAACTGGGCAACGGAGAGCGACCTTTTTTTCATCAACTCCTATGACCAGCCAGTCGCCTTTGCGTGGGCCGTCTTCGATATGTATTTTTTGGCCGGGAGTCAGAGGGTATCTTTTGAAGAAAAGGACTGTTTCGGACATTGTATTCTCCTTGATCGCCTTGATCGAGTTGCCGCTGAGAAAATTGGGTGCCCCGCAGGACGGTTCACGGTAAATTCACAGCAGAGCAGGAAAAGATTATGCGGAACAGTAAACCGGAACAGGGAGGAGATGTCAACCCGTTTCAGCAACTTGATCAGATTGTTAGGAAACTGCGTTCGCCGGACGGCTGCCCTTGGGATCAAAAGCAGACCGGGCCGAGTTTAAAAAAATATCTGCTGGAAGAGGCGGGCGAATTAGCCGAAGCCATTGATAACAGTGATCGAGAGCATATTCGGGAAGAGATAGGCGATATGTATTTTATCCTAGCTCTACTTGCTCTTATTTACGAGGAAAAGGACGGCATTCCGACCACAGATCCTGTTCAGAAGATTTGTGACAAGATGGTGCGTCGTCATCCCCATGTTTTTGCCCGCAAAGAAGGACAATCAGGGCGATCTTTATCCAAAGAACAGCTTCGGGAGCAGTGGGAGCGAATCAAGGAGGAGGAAAAAGCCGAAAAGGCCGAAAGAGCGGCAGGGAAGAAAAAATGAGCGGGAAGAATCCGCTGATTTCTATGGGTTCACTTGCCCTGTTTCGTTTTTTTTGTTGATTTTGAGCGAAAAAAGAACGATTCTTTCCTTGAAAAGATGTTCCATAGTTGAGGAAGATGGCGCTTTTTGTTAGGGTAACGATGTAGTAATGCCTTGTAGTTGTTGTTCGCCTGCTGTACTTCGGCGGACAATTTTTTCAAAGAGATCCGTAAGGAGGATGTATGAAGGTTCTGGTCATTGGTTCCGGTGGCAGGGAGCATGCCTTGGTTTGGAAATTGAGCCAGTCGGAAAAGGTAAAGTCCATCTGCTGTGCACCCGGAAATGCCGGAATAAAAAAGATGGCATCCTGTGTCAAGATCAGCTCTGACGATATTGAAGGGTTGGTCGGGTTTGCCAAAAAAGAAAATGTTGATCTGACCATAGTGGGGCCGGAAGATGCCTTGGCCGCCGGTATTGTTGATCGCTTTGAAGAAGAAGGCCTGCGTATTTTTGGGCCGAGCAAGGTTGCTGCTGAATTGGAAAGCAGTAAGGTCTTCTGCAAGGATTTTCTCGAAAAATATAATATTCCTACCGCAGCATATCAGGCCTTTGATAAGCCTGGTGCAGCAAAGAAATACATTGAAAAAATAGGTGCTCCCTGTGTGGTCAAAGCCGACGGGCTGGCTGCTGGTAAAGGGGTTATTATCTGCCAGACCGAAGATGAGGCCAAAGAAACGGTTGATCAGATGATGAAGGAAAATGCCTTTGGCGATGCAGGCAGCACTGTGGTCGTTGAAAAGTTCCTTACCGGTGAGGAAGCCTCCTTTATCGCTTTTGTTGATGGCGAGACTGTTTTACCCTTGCCTTCGTCCCAGGATCATAAAGCTGTTTTTGAAGGTGATCGCGGCCCTAACACCGGCGGAATGGGAGCTATTCACCTGCCCCGATCCTGGATGAAGGTATGAGCATGCGGGTGATGAACGAGGTCATGCTGCCCACCGTGCGCGGAATGGCAGAAGAGGGCCGTCCTTTTAAGGGAATGCTGTACGCTGGCATGATGATTGACGGCGATCGGATCAATGTACTGGAGTTCAACTGTCGTTTTGGGGATCCGGAATGCCAGCCTCTGCTCATGCGTCTGCAAACCGATCTGGTGGAGATTTTGGACAAGGCCATTGACGGCAAACTCAATGAGGTTGAGCTGGAGATTGATTCCCGACCTGCTGTCTGCGTTGTCATGGCCTCGGAAGGATATCCGGGCAATTACATCACTGGCAAACCCATCACCGGTCTTGTCAACGCTGCAAAGCTGAGAGATGTCATGATTTTTCATGCAGGTACAGCCATTGAAAACCGCAGAACCGTGACCTCTGGTGGTAGGGTGTTCGGCGTCACTGCAATGGATGCTTCCGTCAACAAGGCCATTGAGCGGGCCTATAAGGCGGTGGATAAAATTCGATGGAAGGGCTGTTATTATCGGCGGGATATCGGTCATCGGGCTGTCTCCCATCTGAAAAAAAATACCGGGCCCTTGGTGGGCGTGATCATGGGATCGGATTCTGATCTTCCTGTTA
This sequence comes from Candidatus Electrothrix aarhusensis, assembly GCA_004028505.1. GTDB lineage: Bacteria > Desulfobacterota > Desulfobulbia > Desulfobulbales > Desulfobulbaceae > Electrothrix > Electrothrix aarhusensis. Next base: position 35,684 of record MTKO01000041.1, on the reverse strand, counting down.
TGCGGGCGGCCACGGATTTTCTCGACTCCTTGGGCATCAAGAATGAAATCAGGATTTCTTCGGCCCATCGTACGCCGGAGCAAGCAGCGAAATATGCCCGAACTGCGGCCCAGCGCGGCTTGAAGATTATCATTGCTGGAGCCGGAATGGCTGCTCATTTGGCAGGCGTGTTGGCTGCTCATACCACTCTGCCGGTGATCGGGGTTCCTATTGATGCCTCCTCCCTGAACGGGCTGGATGCCTTGCTGTCCACTGTGCAAATGCCGCCGGGCATCCCTGTGGGAACTATGGGTATCGGCAAGGCAGGTGCTAAGAATGCGGCGGTTTTTGCAGCTCGCATCCTTGCCACCGGTAACCCGGACCTGACTGCGGCCCTTGAGCAGCACAGTCGGGATATGGCGGCCCAGGTAGAGGCGAAAAATAAAGCCCTTGCCGAGGGGTTATAGTACGCTCTTCGGTGCTCTGTTCTGCTTCAGATCCGGCTGCACTGAGCGAGGCGGCGCAGCTGCTTCGTAAGGGTGGTCTGGTCGCCTTCCCCACAGAGACCTATTACGGCCTCGGCGTTGATCCCTTCAATGCCGAGGCTCTTCAGCGTTTATTTTCGGTAAAACAGCGTCAGCCGGACAAGCCTGTTCTGGTTTTGGTTGCTGAACAGGGCCAGGTCGTTCAGCTGGCCGCAGAAGTTCCTGCGGTTTTTTCTAGACTCATGACATCCTTCTGGCCCGGTCCGCTGACCTTGGTTTTTCCGGGACGACCAACCCTACCACCCCTCCTCACCGGCGGTACCGGCAATATCGGTATTCGTCAATCTCCCCACCCCCTTGCTTCCCAACTCCTTCATTCCTTTGGTGGTCCGATTACCGCGACCAGTGCTAATCGCTCCGGTGCTCCCCCTGCAACAACTGCTGCTGAGATCCAAGAAAGCTTGGCTCTGAAATTGATTTGATTTTGGACGGTGGTACTACTCCTGGTGGTGCTGGTTCGACTTTGGTTGGTTGCGATCAGGGGTGCAATCAGGGGCAACGGCTTTGCTGTTTGCGGGTAGGGGTGGTGCCTTTTGGGGATGTTTGTAAGGTTGCTTCTGTGGTTGGGTAGGTCGGGTAGACAACGATCAATAACGTGAACAATGTCGGTAACACGGCAGCTTTTTTATTAGAACAGGTTTGGATAAACGAAATATTGCCCACCCTACCGGACTACCGGACTGTGAAAAATATCCAAAAAGTCCTTGACAAACATAATTCGTCGTCGTTATTTTAAGCTGCATCCAATAAATAATTGTACTATGAGTACTTTTCTTTCTGGTTGGAGGAACCGGAAAGTTGAATAAAGCCACAATCGCTGTGAGGCGGTGTCGGAAAGCCAAGGGTCTCCTTCGAGAGATAGCCGGGTTACCTACTTTTTTATCTCTCAACACCAGGAGAAATGTTATGTCCGCAGGAAGTGTATTCCGTCAAGGGACTGTTTCCAGTTGCTCCCGCAATCTCATATTTTCTCAGCTCTTCAGTTCTTTTGCCATTCTGCTGGCTCTATTTTTTCTCATATTCGTAAGTTCGGCTGTAGCTTGTATGCCGACCATCAAGCATGTAACAGACAGCATGTCCCCGCCCACTCCGGCTGCAGGAAGCTCTGCCACAGTGACCTACACAGTTTTTAACGATTCATCCTGCGATGCGTCGGGTTACAAGCTGGCTTTTCACTCGGTACTTCCTGCTACCCCGGAATGTCTGTCAGGGAGTTACAGCGGCAGCAATCCTTCTTTTTCCCTTGCTGCCGGTGCAACCGGTCAGGTGACGGCCAATATCCCAGCGGTACCGCCTGAAACAGCAGGCTGTCTCGTCTACTTTGATATTCTTGATGCTTCAGGTTCCCCTCTCCCGCTTTTACCCGGCGGCAGGATGTATGCGACTTTCGGAACTATGACGGGACCGGGGCCTGGCCTTTGCGTAGCCCCCATGCCTGCCATTACCTCGGCTGATCATGTTGATCTGGGCAACGGTGAGGTGGCGGTCAGCACTGAAGTGGAAAATACCACTGGAGCCCCGGTCTTGGAGGTCGATAACAGCTCAAGCGACATGGATGAAAGCTCGGTTGGCCAGTACAACGGAGGCGACAGTACCGACCAAGGTAAGAACAGTGCTGCTATCACTGCCTTTGGAATGTGCAACATGACGGCAACCTTTGGCTATAATTTTCCCTCCTTTCTTTCACGTTATTTCGGCAAAAAAGCATGTGCTACAGATTGCAACAAAGGTTATCAGAGCTGCACTGCCGATCCTGTCAACACGGCTATCGGTAATTTTGTTTATGAAGAAACCGACGCACAGTAGTCGGTCCCGGCGACAGCACCATCAAGCTGGATCGAACCTACAACTCCCAGGCCGTGCTTTGGACACCCGCCTCTCAACGCCGCTATTTTCCTGACGGGTCTTATGAGGTTGTGGCTGAGCCGCCCCAGTACTTTGGCAAGGGCTGGACTTCCGAACTGGGTCAGTACCTGCTGGAGATCGACATGGCCCCAACCTTTGAGGGCGTGCAGATCCTCTACCCGGATGGGCATACGGCCAATTTCGAGAAATCCGGCTCTCAGTACGTCTCCGCCTCACCCGGCACCCATGACGTGGTCACCAAGGAAGGGGATGAATACATACTGCGGGACGCAGACTGTGGCTGTGCCTCAGAAGAAAAACGCTTTAACAGCGACGGTCACCTGACTGCCCTAGTCGATCGCAACGGCAATGCCATCCGCCTCTTCTATGACGGCGATAAGCTGTCCGCCCTGGAAAACGCCGCTGGACGACGGGTTGAGTTTACTCTGAACAATGATGGACAGATCATTGAAGCCCAGCTGCCTGAAAACATCTCCCTGCAATACGAGTATCAGGATGACCTGCTCTCCGCTTTTATCGACGGTCGGGGCAACCGTACCGAGTACCGCTATGACGAGCTGGGCCAGATGACCGAGATTATCTCCGCCAACGGATATCCTCTGGTGCGCAACATCTATGATGATGAATATCGGGTCACGCAACAGATCGTCAAGGAAAGCGAATCATATAGCTTCAGCTATGAGGAGGGCAAGACCACGGTCACGGATGCCTACGGTAATGCCCATGTCCATCATTATGATGACGACCTGCGTCTGGTCAGGATGGAGTATCCTGACGGGACCGAAGAACGATACGAGTATGATGAGGATCAAAACCGCACCGGGTACACGAATCAGGCCGGGGGACAATGGCAGTGGACCTACGACGATACGGGCAACCGCCTGACCGCCGAAGGCCCTTTGGGCTGGTATCGAGACTGGGCCTATAACAAACGCCGTCAAGTCACTCGGATGACGGAAAAAGTGGATGCAAGCACCCAACGCACCAGCACCTTTATTTATGATGAGCACGGCAACCTGACAAAGTTCTGTAATGCCCTGAATGCCTGCGGCTTTGTTGTTTACGACGAACGCGGCCTGCCTCTGCGCATGACCGACTTGAACAGCTATACCACAGTCAACACCTACGATACCGAAGGCGACTTGATCAGGGTTCTTGATCCAGAAGGAGCTATGACTGACTTTGACCATGATAATCTCGGTCGAGTCACCGGAAAAATCAAACCCCTGGGCAATTCCTACAATTACTCCTACGACGAAAATTCAAACCTTACATCTGTCGATGGCCCGTTAGGCTTTCATCTCGGCTACAGCTACGATGCTAATGACAATCTGATGCAGTCGATCGATCCCAACGGCGGAACGATTAACTATACCTACACCGAATCAGACAGTCCCAAGGAAATTTACAATCAATTGAATTTTAAAACGTCGTTCAGTTACGGTCTGATGAATGAACGGACGGGGATGACCGACGCTGAAAATCGGGTATGGAGCTATGCCTACAACAGCATGCTTCGGGTTACGGATGTCAACGGCCCGCTCGGATACCAACAAGATTTTGTTTATAACGCCCTCGGCATGATAACCGATGCCACTGATCCTGAAGGACGGGTTAAGCATATTGAATATGATGCCCTCAAACGTCCGCTGACTATTACTCGAAATTATGTGGCAGGCGGAGTTGAGAATTCGGATACCAATGTTTCGACCAGTTTTACTTACAACCTTATCGGGGATCGTCTCTCGGTTACTGATCCAGAAGGTTATATTTCTACGGCTGAATATGATTTGCAAAGTCGTTTGCTGAAAAAGCAGGATGCAGAGGGCTATGCATGGGAGTATTCCTATGATCCTATGGGCAATCTCCTGGAAAAACTGAATCCGAGACATTTCACCACATCCTATGCTTACACTCCCACCAATCGTCTTCAGTCTGTGACCAATCCTGAGCAGCACATCAAATCCTTCACCTATAATCCCAACGGTTCCCTTATAACCGCCACTGATCCCAAGGGGACTGTAAGCGAATACGCTTATGACGAGTTGGATCGCAAAATTGCTCAAGTGAGAAATTCCAACCTCAGTGCTCCTGCTGATTATGAAACCAATGTGACCACTGCATTTGCATATGATTTGGCAGGTAATCTTCGCTTTGTCACCAATCCCTTAGATCATCGGAAAGAGCTTCGCTATGATGCAGCGCATCGAAAGGTGGAGCTGATTGATTATGAAGAGGGAAGCACCACCTTTACATATGACAAGGTCAATAATCTGCTCAAAGTAACGGATGCGGAGGGGAATTCCACCGATTATGCGGTTGATGATCTCAACCATCTTATTGCTGTAACCAATGCTGAAAAGGAAACTATTCGCTACACCTATAATTTAGTCGGCAATCGGACGCAACGTATTGAAGCGGATAACACGGTTACGCTCTACGAGCTTGACGGGGTGTATCGTCTCAATCGCGTGCAGGAAAATTATCGGTCCGATCGTGATCCGGGCAATGATGTGAATGTACTGACCACCTATGGGTATGACCGCAGAGGACTCCTGACCAGCTTTATCAATGCCAATGGAGCAGAAACTACTTTTGCGTATAACAGGGTTGGTAAATTGACCCGAGAAACCGATCCCTTATTAAGGGTCTGGGAATACGCCTATGACGGCAATCGGAACCGGATAACAGGCCAGGATGCCAAGGGCAATCTGACCGAGTACGATTTCTACCCGGACGATATGTTGATGCGTATGGCCTATGCTGACGGGACCGTCGTGTCCTATGCATATGATGCAAACAATAACCGGACAGCAATGAGCGATACGCTCGGCGATACCTCCTGGAATTTCGATCCGCTGAATCGGGTGACCCAACAGGATGATCCTTTTGATCGAAGCCTGCATTATCAATATGACGCTGCTTCAAACAGGGTCGGTATAACCTATCCTGATGAAAACCAGGTTGGTTATGCGTACAGCCCGAACAACTGGTTACAGAACATGACGGTAAGGGCACGGCACGCCGTGCCCCTACAGACCGAATACGCCCGTGATCTGGTCGGCAACCTGACGGAAATTGACAATCCCAATCAGACCAGAACGACTGTTGCCTATGACAAGGTGTATCGGACCCTCCGTAGGGACACGGCGCGCCGTGCCCCTACCCAGCAGGTCGTCGCCTTCGAATATACCTACAACGAGGTCGGGCACATCACCAAGGCGATTAAGGAATACGGTTGGAGAAAGCCGTCCACTGTTGTTGAAACCTATGGTTATGATGGACTGCATCGGCTTTCCGAGTTTGTTACAGCGAAAAACAACCCGTTTACAGTTGTTTTACCCAGTATGCAGATCATAACAGGTAACCGGCCTGTCGATGCCATTGCAACGTCCTACAGCTACGATCCGGTCGGAAATCGTCTGAGCTGGGAGAGTACTGACAACCTGCAAACCAATACCCCTCGTGATGGTTTTTCTCGCAGCTATGCCTACAATGAAGCCAATCAGATGTTGGGTGTGGAGTATGTTACGGAAAAAAATAGCACCAAGGATTATGCCTATGAATACAGCTATGATGAAAATGGTAATCGGATAAACCGACAGCTGATTGATAAGAACGGGCCGCAATACGGGGTGGATTACAGCTATGATGCAGAGAATCGTCTTGTTGCAGCTTTGGATTATCAGATAACCAGCAGGAACGGCAAGAATCGGATTGAACGGGCAATGACCCATTATGAATATGATGGCGGCGGGAGAAGGTTGGTTCAGCATTATGACCCGAAAAACGGCGGGGTCGGCGTTGATAAGCGGGATGAGTATGTCTTTGACGGGCTTGATCCGGTTGCAGAGTATGATATCCTGAACGGGCAGAGGACGGACTACTATCGAGGCGCTGGGAATCATTTAGCTTTGATGCATCACTATAAGGGTGGAACTCAAGGGCAGATGTACTGGTACCACTATAATCATAAGGGTGATGTGGTTGGCCTGACCAAGCAGAACGGGAACTCGCATCATAACTACCGCTATGATCCTTATGGGGCGGTTTTACCTGAAAATGGGAATTTTACTGATCCGCATAATCACTATACGTTGACCGGTAAGGAGTTTGATGAGAATACTGGTTTAGTTTGGTTTGGGGCTCGGTTTTATGAGCCTGAGAGTGGGGTTTGGGTTAATCAGGATGTTTATCGGGGACGGTTGAGCGAGCCGGGGAGTTTGCATCGGTATGGGTATGTGACCAATAATCCGGTTACGTTGTGGGATTGGTATGGTTTCAAAAATCCTCCGGGGTTTCCAATACGGTGTGTTCCAGGTAAAACAACATATGCAGAATGTTATGATGATGGAAACACAGGATATATGATATTTGAAGATGATCAACAAATTGATTCTGAACAATTTGAAGAACTACAACGAGCTGTATATGACAACCTGCAATCATACGATGATACAACAATAACTCCTATAGATAAAGTTGAGGATGTATATAATCCCATAGCAATGACTCAAGATGTCTATGATCAACTTACTTTTGATACACCATTTTATAATCCCTATTATTTTGGTTGGGTGCCTCTCGTATTAGAAGTTCAGGTTCCAGATACCTATGTATGCATTGACGGGAGGAGATCAAAACGAAGTAACGTAAATTACTTTGCTATGGGAATGTATTATGCGCGAATGGGTAAAAAAGAGGAGGAGATGAATGAAATAATATATTGGTACAAAAAAAAGATTAACGGCGGCACACCAGATAAAGATACATTATATTGGGCTAGAAAGGGACATGAAAAGTATCGTGCATATAAAAAGGAAGAGAACCGGAAATATATAGAGGTTATGGAATCCGTTGAAAATCCACTTACTACCACTGTGAGAGATGAATATGAGAAATATAAAATTTTGCAGTGAACGGTATCTATTTACAAGCCTGGTAGATCCGCTTGAGTGCAACGAAAGCGGACGGTTTTTTGCTCGGATTGTCTGATTTCGTTGTACTCAATCAAGACCTACGTGCCTGCGCAATGACGATGATGCACGGGCCGGAGGGATTACCCGGAATTTGGTAGGGTGCGGATCCCTGTGTCCGCCCTGTAATCCCCCCACGATCCCGGCAGGTTCCACCAGGCAGGCACGGGGACCTGCCCCTACAACACCGTGGAATAACAAACGACCATGCCGTATAACCCGGACATTCATCACCGCCGTTCTATCCGTCTGCGCAATTACGATTATGCACAGGCCGGGGCCTATTTCGTGACCATCTGTGTGCAGGGCCGGGAATGCCTGTTCGGGGAAATAACAAACAGGGTCATGCGGTTGCATGATGCGGGGAATATCGTTGCCGAACAATGGATCAAAACCGGCGACATCCGCGATACCGTCGAATTGGATGCATGGACGGTCATGCCCAATCATTTTCACGGCATTATTGTTCTTATCGATACCGCCCGTAGGGGCACGGCGCGCCGTGCCCCTACATGTCGTGCCCCTACGACAGAACGGTTCGGTAAACCGGTTTCCGGTTCCCTTCCCACCATTGTCCGGGCATTCAAATCCGCAGCCACAAAAAACGTTAATATCCTACGCAACACCCCCGGCAACAAATTATGGCAACCAAATTATTGGGAACACATCATCCGCAACGAGACAGAATTGCAGCGCATCCGCGAATACATCCACAATAACCCGACCCGTTGGCACGAAGACGCATTGCATCCCGATCAGCCCCCATTCCCAGGTGAAACCCGTGAATCCTCCCCGCCCTACGGCCATGAGGCGTGGGTGGTGTAGGGACACGGCGTGGTGTAGGGACACGGCGTGCCGTGCCCTGTAATTTTCACCCGAGATTTTTTGACGCTGTGAATAAAATTGAATACAATGTATTCATATAGATTTTTCATTCCACGAGGAGGGCAACAATGAAAACAGTGACTATGCGGGTTGATGATACGGTCTACCGGATGATAAAAACAGCGGCAGATGGGCAAAAAAGGAATCTTTCCAACTTTATAGAATTTGCTGTAATGCAGTACCTTTCCTCGGTGCAGTATGTCGACAATGATGAAATGGATGAAATCCTCCAGGATACTGAGCTGGTGCAGAATCTGAAAGATGGTATGAAAGAGCTTGAACGAGGAGAATATACTCTTGTTTGAGTTCAGCATAGCAGAGTCCAAAAAATTTGAGAAACGCAAAAAGAAGCTTGATCCGTCTCTGTATGCGAAGATAAAAAATGTTGTGTATCCGCAGCTGCGAAAAAATCCCTATTTCGGGGCGAATATCAAAAAGCTGAAAGGAGATCTGTCAGGATATTATCGCTTCAGGATGGGGAATTACCGCCTTTTTTATCTTATTGAGGAGGGTAAAGTGATTGTTGTTGTCGTGGATATTCAGCATCGGCAAAATGCCTATAAATGAAATGAGATGAGCCGGATAGATCCGCTTGAGTGCAACAAAAACAGACAGCTCTTTGCTCCAATTGTCTGATTTCGCTTTACTCAACCAAGGCCCCGTGATTGTATTTTTTCGATAGGTATAAAAAATTTGTTTTGCGGCCTGTAAAATCTCTAGCTTCCGTTGACATTCTTCAGATTATATCGTAAGGTGCAAAACTTTACGTGTTGAAGATAAATAAGCAGATGGGGCATGCCATTATCAAAAAGGATGTGATTTTTCATGATTGAGGTAGAAGTCAAAGGAGACTTGGAGTACGCGATCCGCCAGCTGAAGAAGAAGTTACAGATCGACGGCGTGAAACGCGAACTGAAACGACGTGAATACTACGAGAAACCGAGCATTAAGAAACGTCGCAAGTCTGCCGAAGCACTGCGCAAACTTCGCAAGTTCAACCGAATGAAAAATCGGTACTAGTCTGCTCAGCCCTGTCACGTTGCCTGTGTCAGGGCTTTTCTTATAGAATCTTTCCTTCCCGGTCGTTACCCTGAAAACCTCTCCGCTTGTCCACCATATTGACAGCTTTCTCCAGTATCTTGTGGTTCATCGCAGGTTGTCAAAAAATACCGTTAACAGCTACGCCTCTGATTTACATTTTTTTCTTGAATTTTTGCAAAAGCAGGGCGTGGACACGTCGGAGTCTGTGACCCCAGATATGGCCCGAGCTTCCTGGCAGAATGCTTTCAGAGAAATATTAATTCGCGCAGCAATGCTCGACGTCTTTCCGCCCTGCGGGCTTTTTTTGACTATCTTGTTTTTCAGCAAATGAGACTGGATAATCCCATTGCTGACATTGATTCGCCTAAGATCGCTAGTGCTCTTCCTGATATACTGACTGTTGCCGAGGTGGAACAGATGCTGACAGTTCCTCAAAAACAGAAGCCGCTTGTTCTACGTAACTATGCCATGCTGCATTTACTTTATGCAACAGGGATTCGAGTCTCGGAGTTGGTTGGCTTACCTGTTCGCGATTGCAGTCTCACAAGTGGCCATGTTCGTGTTTTAGGAAAAGGTGATAAAGAGAGGATGGTCCCTTTTAACGAGGTGGCAGGGGGGCAAATTGAAGAATATCTCACCAAGACTCGCCCGGTCCTCCTTCGTAAGCGAACCAGCCCCTATCTTTTCGTAACAGGAGGGGGCGGAAAAATGACGCGTAACCGTTTTTGGCAAATTCTCAAAGGAATAGTTGCGGCAAACGGAATAGAGAAAATTGTTAGCCCGAAAACAATGCGCCACTCTTTTGCGACCCACCTTTTGGCTGGTGGCGCGGATTTGCGCTCTGTTCAGATGATGCTCGGTCATACGGATATTTCCACCACTCAGATCTATACCCATGTGGATAAAGGACGAGTAAAGGAACTGCATCGACGTTTTCATCCGCGCGGGTAAAGGTGAAGAGCATTCCTTAGAGGTTGAAAACCCTGCTTGCATTTTTTTATGACCCTATGGTAGTATTATCTAAATTGTATTTTGTAAAAAAAATTGAACTGTAATTCTCCAGATAACAGCTGGTCCGAACTGCATTTTTTAACGCAGCGATTTTCTTACAGGTGTTTACTTGAAGCAAAAACGACTGGAAAAGATAGCAGATGTTGTTACTCGCAGTGCCAGCCGCAATTCGGCGCTGAATCGTCTGAACGGTTTTTACGAGCTTTTTGAGAAAGACGATGAAGTCCTTATCGTCATTACAGCCGATCCAGATTCACTGGCCAGTGCTATGGCGGTGAAACGGCTGCTCAGTTATCGGGTGGGAAGCGTAACTATCGGCTACCCTAACGAAATACGGCGACTCAACAATATAACGATGGTTGAACGGCTGAAAATCCCCATCGAGCGCCTACATACCCTGCCGGTAAATGATTACTCCAAGCTGATTATGTTGGACTCGCAGCCGACCCATCAGCCCTGTTTTGAGAAGCTGAAATTCGATGCGGTCATAGACCATCATCCTATTACGGCGGGTTGGGATGCAAAGTTTATTGATATCCGCCCTGAATACGGTGCTGTCGCCTCGATGATGGTGGAATATCTCCGGGCCGCGAATATTACCCCCTCAGTTGCACTTGCCACGGCCCTTTATTATGGGATAAAGGTTGATACACAAAATTTTGAGAAAAAAAATATGCAGTTGGCGGATGGGATTTCCTTTCGCTATGTGTTTAATATCGCCAACCGCAATCTTGTTCGTAAATTTGACCTGACCGAGCTGCGCCGTTCCGAGTTAAAGTATTTTAAGATCGCCCTGAACGAGGTAAAATCAAGTAAGGGCAGGGCCTATGCCCATATAGGGCGGGTTGGCACGCCGGATATCTTAGTTATTATTGCTGATTTCTTGAATCATGTTGACAAATTTGACTGGGTTCTGGTATCAGGGATAAGCGGTGAGAAATTAGTGGTCATTCTTCGTTGTGACGGCTATCGGAAAAATGCAGGTAATTTTGCCCGTAAGACCTTTGCTGAATATGGGTCGGCAGGTGGGCACCGGGAAGCGGCACGAGCAGAGTTGCCGATGAAAAACCTTCCGTTGCGTGAGGGCCAGGACTTTACAACCAGTACCCTCATGCGTATTGCCACTCGGCATATGTAATTGAGGGTGCGGGCTGCGGGATAGACAGTTTACATGAAGGATCTGACCTTTGATCAGTAAAGGGGGAGAGTTGATCCCGCGTCCGTCCCCCGTAATAAAAAAGATATGAGTTGAGTGAGCAGGGAGTCTCTCTATGGTAATGCCTTCTACATTGGCGATGATTCTGGCCGGTGGCCGCGTTGACGAACTGGGTGTGCTGACCCATTATCGTCCCAAGTCTGCTGTACCTTTTGGTGGATTTGCACGGGTAATCGACTTTCCGCTGACCAACCTCATGCGTTCGGGTATTGAGCGGATTGCTATTCTCAGTCAGTATCGATCCTATTCTCTGGTGAATCATATTGGGACCGGAGCTGCTTGGGATATGATCGGACGACATCGAGGTATTTCCATTCTTCCGCCCTTTAAGGATTATGAAAATCCGCATTGGTACAGAGGATCGGCTGATGCTGTACATCAGAACCTGGATTTTGTCCGCTATCATAAGCCCGCCGAGATCCTTATTCTTTCCGGTGACCATATTTATGAGATGGATTATCGCGATATGATCCGTTTTCATAATGAACATGATGCTGATGTGACAGCTGCTTTTATTAAGGTGAAGAAGGAAGATGCGGCTCTGCGTTTCGGCGTAGCAGAAATAGGTGATGATTATAGCGAAGGCGGGCCTCTGCTTTCCTACGAAGAAAAACCAGCAGATCCGAAAGGAGAATGGGCTTCTCTGACGGTTCTCTGCTTTAAGCCGGAAGTGCTTTATAAGGTACTTCGGAAGAATCAGGCAGCAGCTCCTATGAATTTGGAAGAGATATTCTTCCGATGATGGTGCAGGAGGGAATGAAGGTGCTCGGATATAAATTTCGAGGGTACTGGGGGTACACCCGTACTGTTAACGAGTACTGGCAAACCTCTATGGATCTCCTGGGCAGCAATCCTTTGATTGATCTAGAAAAGTGGGGAATACGAACCAATCTTGAACATCGAGATATTCGTGACTGCCAACCCTTGAAAGTTGGGTCGCAAGGTGTTTTAGATAATTCCTTGGCCTATAATGGATGCATTATTGATGGCACAGTGAAAAATTCTATCTTGTTTCCCGGTGTTCGGGTGGAAAAAGGGGCGGTTGTTGAAAATTCTGTGCTTTTTTTCAACACACTGGTCAAAGAGGGGGGACAGCTCCGGCAGGTGGTCAGTGATGTCAACACCACCTTTGGGGCCAATGCTCAGGTCGGTATATCTCCTACAGGTGTTAGTGACCGGGTGACGGTTATCGGCTGGAATAATCATGTTCCTGACAAAATGACCATCGGTTGCGGATGCTCGGTTGCGCCGGGTATCGAAGAAGAAAAATGGCCAGAAAACGGGCTGGAGGATATGGAGGAACTGCAATGAGAGAAGCAAAGGATGCCTTGGTGCTTTTGCTGGCCGGTGGTATCGGCAGTCGTCTCAATATCTTGGTTGGGCATCGGGCTAAACCGGCAGTGCCTTTTGGCGGCCTGTATCGGATCATAGATTTTTCTTTGTCCAATGTGATGAATTCCGGCCTGACTCGGGTCGGTGTGCTGACCCAGTATAAACCCCTCTCCTTAATGCGCCATATCCAGACCGGTGAAGCTTGGGATTTTACAGGGAGAACGCGCGGAATTAAAATTCTGCCCCCCCGTACCGGCGAGAAAGATTCGGATTGGTACAAAGGGACTGCGGATGCTATCCGGCAAAATATTGATTTCATCAGGGATAATCAATCAGAGCAGGTTGTTATTCTGTCCGGTGATCATATTTATCAGATGGATTTTGATGATATGATTTCCTACCATCGTGAAAAAAATGCAGGTGTAACCATCGGCATGATGGTGGTGCCAAAGAGTGAGATTCATCAGTTCGGCGCTGGGATTGTCAATGATGAGAATCGTATCGTTGATTGGGAAGAAAAACCGAAAGAACCGAAAACCAACCTTGCTTCAATGGGGATTTATGTCTTTGATACAGAATATCTTCTGAAGGCCCTTTCCGGTGATCGGGAAGAAATCGATTTTGGTATGCATATTATTCCCCGGGCGATTGAAGAAAAACAGGTCTATGCCTATCCTTTTACGGGTATTGGCGGGATGTTGGCACTATTCAATCCTATTGGGATGCAAATATGGATATTCTTCGTGCCGATTCTGGAATTTCACCGGAAGAGTGGGGGATACGACCCAATACAGAGGCAGATGGACGAACCATGGATAGGGGACCCGCTCGTTTTGTGCAAGGCTGTACCGTGCAGTCCTCTATGATTTCAGCCGGAAGCGTGATTGAGGGAACTGTGCTGAACTCAGTATTATCACCTGGCGTGATTGTTCGTAAAGGAGCTGTTGTACGTGACTCGGTCATCCTGGAAGATTCTGTGATTGAAGCTGGTGCCGAGGTTGATTTAGTGGTCTGCGATAAACGAGTGCATATCGGAGAAGGGGCTATTGTTGGGCACGGCGATGAGAAGGCAAAGAAAATTTCCAATCAAGAGTATCCAACCCATTTGTACAGTGGCATCACCTTGATAGGTAAGGAAGTGTTGGTCCCAGAAAAAATGAAGATCGGCAGAAATTGCATCATTATACGTCCGGGGAAAAAGGAGCGCGATGAGAGAGTGCTCCCTACAGAACTTAAACACGGCGGCATTTTTTAAGTGCATCATCTAAAAATGCTTTGCTTTTAAGGCGTTTTCAGGTAAAAATAGGCTCTTTATTTTTAACATTTTTTTTTGCGCCCGTGGCTCAGTAGGATAGAGCACCAGATTCCTAATCTGGGTGTCGCAGGTTCGAATCCTGCCGGGCGCACCAAGTTGTAAATTTGGGGATATGAAAAAATAAGCTATTAACACATTGAAATAAATTATTTTATACTTCCCGTTGCCCTGCTACTGAAAACTGTTTTGTTCTGTGGCATTCAAGTATTCAAGCCTTTTTTTGATGATTGTCCCTCCCTCCCCTTGTTGTTTTTCAGATAAAGTAAACCATAGATAGGAGCAGTATGAAGGCTGTGCAACAAAAAAAACGGATACTTATTACCGGTGGAGCTGGTTTTCTCGGATCCCATCTTTGTGAGCGACTATTAGCTGACGGACATGAGGTTGTTTGTCTGGATAATTATTTTACGGGTGCCAAGCAAAATATCGTCCATCTGCTGGAAAACCCCTATTTTGAGGTGATTCGTCATGATGTGACCTTTCCGCTCTATATTGAGGTTGACGAAATTTACAACCTTGCCTGCCCGGCCTCTCCTATCCATTATCAATTTGACCCAGTGCAGACCACCAAGACTTCAGTGCATGGGGCCATTAATATGCTGGGATTGGCCAAGCGGGTCAAGGCTAAGATTTTCCAGGCATCAACTTCCGAGGTCTATGGTGATCCTCAGGTCCATCCACAGATAGAGACGTATTGGGGCCACGTTAACCCGAACGGCATTCGCTCCTGTTACGATGAAGGAAAACGGTGCGCAGAGACCCTGTTTTTTGATTATCGTCGGCAGCATAATTTGAATATCAAGGTGGCTCGGATTTTTAATACCTATGGTCCGAGGATGCATCCCAATGATGGTCGAGTTGTCTCTAATTTTATTGTTCAGGCCTTGCAGGGACGTCCGATAACTATTTACGGAGACGGTTCGCAGTCCAGATCCTTCTGTTACGTCGATGACTTGATAGAGGCCTTTGTCCGTCTGATGGACACGGAGGACGGCTTCGCTGGACCGGTGAACACCGGTAACCCTAGCGAGTTCACTATCCTGCAACTTGCTGAAAACGTCATTGAAATGACCGGGGCAAAATCGGAGATTATCTTTGAGTCTCTTCCTCAAGATGACCCGCAACAGCGCCAACCGGATATCTCCTTGGCAAAGGAAAAGCTCGGTTGGGAACCCAAGGTTTCCTTACGGGAAGGACTGGTCCCCACTATCGCATATTTTGATAATTTTTTACGGGGAATCGACACTTGGTCGGTAAGAGATATATGAAGAAAGCCTTTATTACCGGGGTAACCGGGCAAGATGGCGCATATCTTGCAGAATTTCTCCTCGAAAAAGGGTATATGGTTCATGGTCTCAAGCGGCGAACCTCCTCGTTTAACACGGATCGCGTAGATCATCTTTATCAAGATCCTCACGAAGAAGATGTTCGTTTTCGCCTTCATCATGGCGATCTAACTGATTCTACGAATCTCATTAGGATTATGCAGGAAATTCAGCCTGATGAGGTATATAATCTGGCGGCACAAAGTCATGTCGCGGTATCGTTTGAGACGCCAGAGTATACTGCCAATAGTGATTCCCTTGGCACATTGCGGTTGCTTGAAGCTATTCGGATTCTTGGCTTGGAGAAGAAAAGCCGTTTTTATCAAGCTTCAACCTCAGAGCTTTTTGGAAAGGTTCAGGAAATCCCACAGACCGAAAACACCCCGTTTTATCCACGTTCCCCATATGCCGTAGCAAAACTGTATTCCTATTGGATTACGGTAAATTATAGAGAAGCCTATAATATGTATTGTTGCAACGGGATTCTCTTTAACCACGAATCACCAATTCGAGGTGAAACCTTTGTCACTCGCAAAATTACCAGGGCATTAGCCCGTATTAAGCTAGGGCTGCAGGATACGCTTTATTTAGGTAATTTGGACGCCAAGCGGGACTGGGGGCACGCGAAAGACTATGTCCAGATGCAATGGCTGATGTTGCAGCAGGAGAAACCAGAGGATTATGTGATAGCCACTGGTGTGCAGCATTCTGTACGAGAATTTGTTGAGATTGCGGCAACAGAGCTCGGCATATCATTGAGTTGGCAAGGAAAGGGTTTAGATGAGATAGGCATTGAAGAAAAAAGTGGTAAAACAATTGTGAAAATTGATCCCCGCTATTTTCGTCCTACAGAAGTGGAGACTCTCTTAGGTGATCCAGCTAAGGCAAAAGAGCAATTAGGCTGGGAGCCAAAGATCAGCTTTGCTGAGATGGTGCAGGAAATGGTTGTCGAAGATTTGAAGATGGCTGAACGCGACCAAATGATTCGTCAAAAAGGATACAAGACCTGTAATTATTTCGAGTAGTATAAATCTGTTAGTCCGATATCGATAACTTTTGAAAGTTGCGTTATAAGGGCTTAAGGGATTGGAGATAATATGTTTTGTGATTGTTTTTTGTGATTAGGGGTTGACGATGTTACGTTGATGATGTATTAAATTAATTATATAATTCTTTCTGGTTGGAGCCGGAAAGTTGATAAATGCCACAATCGTCGCGAGGCGGTGTCGGAAAGCCATGGGTCTCCTGTAGGAGAACGCCGGGTTGCCTGCTTTTGACCAATCGGAGAGGATATGATAAAAAATTGGTCGGGATTTCTTTCCCGGCAAATTCTTTTCTCTAAAAATAACGGTTATTTTTTTATTGCCTGTTGTTTTTCTATAAAGACGTTGAACATCCATAACGTACAGGATGGTAACGTGAATATTCTTTATTGCAGCCTTTCAAGCTACATATTCTCCCGATATTTGTTGTTAACGATGTACATAACGAGAAAGAGCGGACAATCAGCTCTTTCTTTACCTGCTTTTACGGAAGTGTTCCCGGAAAGTTATTGGATTGGCTATGTATTTATGGGGTCAATATCAATACCTTGCCCCTTTGTATGGTACATCTCTGTATACAGGGTACCGTTAGAGCCTAACCCTTGTATTATGAGATTGGGGATGAAGATTACTTATATATTCAAGGAAGATCGGCAATACGTATTGATAGGGTCTGATTTTCCGACTTGCAGCTCTGTGTTTTTTTGTGATATAAAGAAGTAAGTGCTTCTTTAATTTTACCTTGCTGATTGCATGCTGTCTATTATGAATGTACAAGTCAGGTCACCTCTTAAAAATCTTCTTATCCGGCTCCTGTCAGGTTTTTGATCTGGGGGCAGATCTTTTACCCTTTGAATTTCGATATTTTTTTATTAATCACTTCTGGGTCGCCTCAGGAAAAGAAACAAGCTTAACATAACATAAAAGCGGCAAACAATAACGCATAAGCAAGAGAGAGGGTAGCAATATGTTTTCGCGGAGAGAATTTTTACGAATATCGGCGATGGCCTCAGCAGCGGCACTCGTGAACTGGCAGTGTCCAAGTGCCCTTGCGCGTGAAAGGAAAAAAGATAGGGATGAATACGATGCCATTATAATAGGCTCTGGGCTTGGTGGATTGTCCTGTGCCGCATTACTTGCCAAGCAGGGGTTCAGGCCTCTTGTTATTGAGAAAAATAGTAAACCAGGGGGGTACGCTACTTCATTTGAACGCCAAGGGTTCACCTGCGAGGCTTCCCTACACGGGGTAAGCGGTATGCCCCTGAGTCAGCAAGTGCTGGGACAGCTTGGCGTAGCAGATAAGCTCACCTTTGTTCCACATGATTTCAGCTGGAGTTCACGATATCCGGGATTACCCTTGGATTTTTCGCAACCTCCACGAGATCAGTTTGGTCAGGCTGATGCAAACCAAGCTCTCGTCAATGCCTCTCAAGCCCTTGCCGCCATGTTTCCTTCGGAAGCAACGGGGATCGGTGAATACATGCAGTGCTGGGCAGGTTTGCTCTCTGATATTAATAAGTTTTATGCACCTGGTGGGGGGATGCCTGATGATCCTTCTCAGTTCCCTGTGCTCTATCCGGTTTGGTCTCGCATTATCGACAAAACCCTTGATCAGCTTTTTGAAGTCTATGCTCTTACTACTCCTGCCTTGACAGCTATTCTCGGACAATCATGGCCCTATTACGGACTTCCGCCTTCTCAACTCCCTGCGTGGCTCTATTTGTGGTTTACCGGGATGTACTACGGTTACGGTAAATTTTATATTGAGGGGACATCAAGCAGCCTAAGCGATGCTCTTGCTGAAACGATCAAAACTGCTGGTGGCAAGATCCTTCTTAAGAACGAGGTCAGTGAGATCATTATTGAAGACGGAAGAGCTGTTGGAGTGAAGGCTAATAAAACAGGGCACAGGCGCTACAAAACATATTATGCCAGAGCAGTCGTGAGTAATGCGGCTGTGCCGTTGACTTTTGGTAAGCTTCTTCCTGAATCAGTGAAAAATGACCTTGGCGAATATCTGGACAATGTAGCTACAGGGCAACCGAGCACAAGCCATTTTAACGTCTGGTTAGGGCTAGATTTAAGTAAGGATAATGGCACATTCATGGAGTATTACGAGCAGCTCGGATCGGATAGCATGCTCTATTACGGCTTTAACCACGACGATGCATATGACGGTCTTTTACAATGTGATCCTGAAAGAACCGGAGTTGGCGTATTGGCTCATGATAAAATATTACCAGGATATTCTCCCGATGGTCATCTGACCCTTACCCTCACTATGCTTTCTGGCTATGAGCCATGGAAAGAGTTTGAAGAGGATTATTTTACAAACAGACACCCCCGCCGCCGTAAAAAAGAATACTACAAAGAGAAAGACCGCATTACTGAACAGATTATTAGCTTTGTTGAGGAACGAGCACTGCCCGGACTTTCAGATCTGATTGTTATGCAGGAGGCGTCCACACCGTTAACCAATGTTCGTTTTACCAATAATACGCAAGGGTCGATATACGGCTACGACCAGACGATGGATAATTCTGGATTCACGAGGCTTGCAAAATTCGGACAACGGACACCTATTGACGGACTTTATCTTGCCGGTGCATGGTCTTATCCTGGCGGTGGCTTTGAGCCCGTCATGCTTTCCGGGATAGAAGCTGTTAAATGTATGGTTGAGGACGGGGTGCTTCCTATCTCCTGAACAGAGTCAACTTGAGCATTTTCCTTCGATAACAAAAAAGGCAATCCTTACGGATTGCCTTTTTTGTTTGAATGCGAAATACTGTCACACTCTACTTCTCCCACAAACATTTCTGCTCTGCCTGCTCCTCTGGCGTAGCTCCCTGGAAAAATTCGCGAACGCCCTTAAAGGTTTTCCGGTGGATAGGACAAGGACCAAATTCTGCAAGAGCAGCCCGATGCGCCTTGGTCGGGTATCCCTTATGCTGCTGGAAATTATATTGCGGGTATTGGAGATGATATTTTGCCATTAGACGATCTCGGGTGACCTTGGCAATGATTGAGGCTGCTGCTATTGAGGCACTTTTTGACTCGCCTTTGATGAGAGGCTGCTGAGGAAGTTCTAGTGGCACCTTGAAGGTCCCATCAACCAAGAGAAAGTCAGGCAACACCCCACTGCGATTCACACCACAGTCTTGAACTGCCCGTTGCATGGCAAGCAGGGAGGCTTGAAGGATATTTATCTGATCAATTTCTGCTGGCTCAGTTATTCCGATACCGATAATCGCATCGGAATCGTACAAAGCTGCATAAAGCTTGTCGCGCTGATTTGCAGTGAGTTTTTTAGAGTCACGATAACGTTGCGCTTCGGGCTCTGAAGGAAAGATCACACAACCGGCAACAACAGGTCCTGCCAAGGGGCCGCGACCAGCTTCATCAACTCCGGCAACTTGAAGAAGCCCTTGTTTTCTTAGGCTACGCTCGTAGGCAAAGGTGTCACCGTCTGGGGGTGACGGAAAGAGGAGGGAAGAAGAGGCGGCTGTATTCTTACGCATGGTGTATAAAAGCGCACCTCTTCATAGCGATGTTTCTCTTTGTTATTATACCCTGCCGCGCTCGCGAATACGGGCTGCCTTACCACGACGATCACGCAGGTAGTACAGACGGGAGCGACGCACCCGACCCTCGGAAACGACTTCGATGGTTTCAATACGAGGAGAATGCAGGGCAAAGGTCTTTTCAACGCCAACAGCACCATGTGAAATTTTACGCACGGTGAAGCTCGCATCCATTTTGCCACGTTTTCTTTTCAGGACAACACCCTGAAATATCTGAACGCGTTCTTTATTTCCCTCAATAATACGTATATGCACATTTACAGTATCTCCCGGACGAAAATCCGGCAGGTCAAAACGCATTTGCTCCTGATCAATCTTATCAATAATATTCATAGTCTTATGTTTTTTGCGGATATTGTTCTTGCAACATCCAATGGATGCCTCCGTTCCACCCCAGATTATATCTATCAACTAACGACTTTTTCTTTTTTCTCTTCAATTTTGGCTGACAGCTCAATCGGTGTCAGCCTCTATCTTCTCTCTCACCACACAGTCGATCCAAACAAATCGAGGCTGCTGAACGCACCGAGAGATGATTATACGCTCCCGGTCCCTTAATAGGAGGCAAAGTGGCATCAGCCAGCTCTGTTACCTCGGGAGCCAAGCCCCAAGCCGTTCCGAGGAGGAGAAGCACTGATCTTCCTTCCTGGAGCGTGCTGCGTAATGTCTCATAGCTGGTTCGTTTACACAGCTGACCGGCGCTGGTGGCGACCACCAGCGGTACACGTCCGCCCTTTTCACTTATCTCAGCAATAACCTGCTCTAGGTTTGCTCGGATTTGGATGATGGACAAGGCTTCGGCCCGATCAGGATTGACAGTACCGCCATATCCTTCGGTCCAATGACCTGCAATATTCGCAGCCAGCTCCTGCTGCTGCTCATACGGGGTCACTACCCAGTATGTTCCTACTCCGAAGGTTTTTCCTGCTCGGGCGATATCATGCAAGTCCAAGTTGGTGACCGCAGAGCCAATCAACTCCTGTTTCTTATTGATAACCGGATAATGGATCAAAGCGATATCAAGTCGAAAAGCTGTATCCACTGTGTCCAATATTTCAGTCATCCTGCGGCTGCCCGACCGTTACCTGCTGTGCCTGCTGCACCTGGCTGAAAAGCCCGGCTTGACGCAGCTGTTTTCTTTCCGACTTTGTGAATGCAACCTTACGTAACAGCTCAGGACGTTTGTTGAGGGTCTCACGCACTGAATCGAGAAAACGATATTCTTCAATTCGGGCATGATCACCGCTCAGCAGGATATCCGGTACGGTAAGTCCTGCAAATTCACGAGGCCGTGTGTACTGCCCATGTTTGAGCAGGCCGCAACTGAAGGTGTCTTTCGTAGCGGAATCAGCACAGCCTAAAACTCCCGGCAGCACCCGAGTAACAGAGTCGATCACCACCATAGCGGCCAATTCCCCACCGGTAAGGATATAATCCCCAATGGACAATTCTTCGTCAACGTAGAGGCTGCGAAAACGTTCATCCACCCCTTCATAACGTCCACACACTAAAACCAATTTTTTAAGCCCAGCCAGACGCTCGGCAGTCTCCTGATTATACACGGAACCGCGAGGAGAAAGAAGCACCACGGTTCCTTGTTCATCGGCCTGGACATCCTGTAGACAGGCCGCCAGCGGTTCCGGTTTCATCACCATACCTTCACCGCCACCAAAGGGGCGATCATCGGTCATGGCATGCTTATCTGTTGCCCAATCCCGTATATTATGGAGGTTCACCCTGATTTGATCAGCCTGTATGGCTCTTTTCAGAATGCCTTCCTGTAAGGGAGTGGTAAACAGATCCGGAAAAATTGTCAGGATCTCAAATCGCATCAAACCATCAGCTGTTGATCTCAAGGAGACCTGGAGGCAAGGAGACCGTTACCTCATCTTCATCAACGGCATGAAGAAATTCCGGTATTAACGGTATGAGATATTCCTCATCCTCTTGCTCACCCTGCACGCAGAGAAGATCCTGAGCGCTGTTGGCAAGAAATCCGGTAATACGTCCGACAGCTCGACCTTCTATGGTCTTTAAGAGTTTGCCTTCCAGATCCCTGAGATAAAATTCATCAGGATTCGGTTCCGGCAGTGCATTTTTATGAACATACACCTGTGACCCAACCAGCTTTTCTGCTGCATTACGATCACTACACCCTTTAAGCTGGAGCAGCACAGCGTTTTTCTGTACCCTTGCTCGCTCAATACGATAGGTGGTGGGCGTGACGCAATCATCGGAGACAAGGAGCAGTTCCGAATAGTGCAGCATTGTTTCAGGGGAGCCTGAAAAAGGAAAAACCTTGATCTCTCCCCGAATGGAGTGCGCTTTGGTTATCTTTCCCAAAGGAACAAAGTCCTCAAGGCCCTCAACGTCTTTATGGCTGGCATTAGGCATACACTTACTCAACGATCTCAAGCCGAGAGCGCTTTTCATCTTTTGCCGCCATTGCGGCAAGTACGGTTCGCATAGCCCGAGCCGTACGTCCCTGCTTTCCGATCACCTTTCCGAGGTCATCCTTAGCAACCCGAAGTTCAACGGTAACTGTCCCGTCTTCCTCATGTTGTTCGGTCTGCACCTCTTCCGGTTCATCAACAAGCCGGGTTGCAATAAAAGAGATAAGCTCTTTCATTTGGCAACTCCTCGTTACGCAGCCTCAATAACAGGAGCTACGTACTTGTCTATCAGATTTTTGACGGTTCCAGTAGGGGTAGCTCCTTTACCCATCCATTCTTGGAGTTTTTCTGTATCTAACTTGATGACGGCGGGATCCTGCATAGGATCATAGGTTCCGACAACATCCAGAAATTTTCCATCACGCGGTGCCTGTGAATCGGCAACGATTATACGGTAAAACGGTTGTTTTTTGCGTCCTTTTCTGGTTAAACGAATTCGTACTGGCATTGTTCTGGTTTCTCCTGTGGAATCTTTATGTTTCTTTAGATTATTTTAATTATAGTCAGGTTAGCGTCGCAGTCCCTTAGGTTTTTTTCGCCGTTTTCCGCCTGTGGTGATCACTGCCTTGCCCTGCATTTTTTTCATCATTTTGAGCATCATGGTGTAGCTTTTCAGCACGCGGTTTACTTCCTGAAGCGAGGTGCCTGAGCCCTTAGCTATACGTTGCCGACGACCAGCATTGATTATTTTGTAATTTGTCCGTTCCTTTTTGGTCATGGACAGGATGATCGCTTCGGTTTTTAACAGCTCTTTCTCATTGGGTGCCGGAGCATTTTGCAATTGTTTGAGCTTGTTAATGCCGGGAACCATGCTCATGAGCTGTTCCATGCTCCCCATTTTCTTGATGTTCTGCAATTGATCAAGAAAATCCTGCAAGGTGAAGACATTTTTTCGTATTTTTTGGGCAAGCTTTTTCGCCTCTTTCTCGTCAACAACCTGCTCCGCCTTTTCAATGAGTGATAGGACGTCGCCCATTCCCAAGATGCGGGATGCTGTTCGATCAGGATGGAAAATTTCAAGGGCATCAAGGCCTTCGCCTACACCGACAAACTTGATCGGCTTCCCGGTGATTTTTTTGACGGAAAGAGCAGCACCGCCTCGGGCGTCACCTTCCATCTTGGTCAGGACAACACCGGTGATCTCAAGATCGGTATTGAATTTATCCGCGACAGCGACGGCATCCTGGCCTGTCATGGCATCTGCCACGAACAAAACCTCGGAAAGACGTACTGCTGAGGAGATTTCCTGCAACTCGCCCATGAGCTGCTCGTCAACATGGAGTCGTCCGGCGGTGTCGATAATTACCGTGTCATAACCGGCTTTTTCTGCCTCAGCCACAGCTTGGCGGGCAATATCTACTGGGCTCTGCTCAGTAGAGGAATTAAAAACCGGAACTTCAAGCTGCTCGCCGAGTACGTGCAGCTGCTCAATAGCAGCCGGGCGATAAACATCAGCCGGGACTAAAAAGGGCTTCCGACCTTTTTCTTTTAACAGACGGGCAAGTTTGGCAGAAGTTGTTGTCTTGCCTGAGCCTTGTAGGCCAGCCATCATAATGACAACAGGCTGTGCGCCGTCGAGCCGTAAAGGTTCCGCCTCGCTACCGAGCAGAGTTACCAGCTCTTCATAGACAACTTTGACGACCTGCTGTCCCGGTGCCAAGCTGGCCAGCACCTCTTTTCCGACAGCCTTTTCGGTCACCGAAGCGATAAACTCCTTAACGACCTGGAGATTGACATCGGCTTCAAGTAAGGCTGTGCGCACTTCGCGCATGGCCTCTTCAATATTCTCTTCTGTCAGTCTGCCGTGCCCGCGCAGTTTTTTAAAAACGCCTTCAAGGCGATCTGTTAAATTTTCAAACATGATCCACTGAAATGAGAGTAATCGCTTCGTTAACACACATGGATGGTGCTGATATGCTGCCGACAGTTTGTCAGCAATGCAAAACAACACGAACAAAACAGAATTATTTACCCCATGCATGCAATTATGTCAAGCAGGAAGCCGAAACAATCGACACCTGCTAAGAATATTGGAAATTAGGAGGGTTACGAAATGGAGCTTTTTTGGGGATTCCTCGCAAGCCGAGGTCCGATTTGAAGCGGACCTCAACTTTGCGTAAGGAGGAAAGTTAACCTGTAATGATATCAACTGCTTTGGCTAGTGATTCAGGGGTGTCCAGCTGCACACAGGTCACAGGACTTTTTCGAGGAAGGATCTTGCGCATCATTCCAGAGAGCACTGTTTTCGGACCGAGTTCAACAAAAACCTCAACCCCATCCTCAATCATGCGGTTCATGGATTCATACCAGCGGACCCGTGAAGCGATCTGGCGGGCCATGATCTCTCGGATTGTTTCCGGCGTTGTTTCCTGCAAGGCGGTTACGTTAAACAGAACAGGAATCTGCGGGGTATTGAACTGCACCGCAGCCATACAGGCGGAAAAATCATCCACTGCCCCGGCAACAAGAGGACTGTGGTTTGCTACAGATACTTTCAGGGCGACGATTTTCTTTGCCCCGTTTTCCCGACACATTTCGCTGAAGCCGTCCAGGCCTTCCTGGTCGCCGGAGATGATAATCTGTTGCTCTGCATTATGGTTGGCCACAACAACGATTCCGGCACCGGTGTAGCTTTTGAGCAGATTGTCAATCACCTCAATGGTCAGGCCGAGAACCGCAAGCATGCCGCCGGGGTTGGCAGCACCCTCACGTTCCATAAATTCGCCACGCTTTGTCACCAGGCCATGGTGTCTTCAGCAGATAAAACACCTGCCGCCTGAAGGGCCGAGTATTCGCCGAGAGAATGTCCTCCGGCATAGGCCGGAACAAGGTCGGGCAAGGCTTTTTTGAGTTGCTGCCAGCAAATCAGGTTGATTGCTGTCAAGGCCGGTTGTAAATGTAAGACCCTGGTCAGGTCTTCTATTGGCCCCTCAAGGCAGAGCTTTTTCAAGGGAAAACCGGAAACTTCTTCGGCCATTTCCATTAATGCGGCAGCTTCTTGATCTGCTTCGATCAGCGCTTGACCCATACCTATATATTGCGATCCCTGGCCGGGAAAGAGTATTGCTGTTTTTTTCATGGATTGTTTCTATCAGGTGTTACTTGTTTTGATTAACTATTTTTCGTAATATCGGCAGTTGGTTGACGTAAACTCCTTCTTGCGTATATTTCATCGGGAGCCTGTCGTCTATGGCCGATTATACTTGTAATGTCTTTTTCTGCAAAAGGATAATTTTTACCGCTTGGAAAGAGCAGGGGAGGTTGCTGTGGGAAGAGTAAGCGGGTTGGAGAGGGAATCCGCTTTAGAAGTGGGTATGTAAACAAAACAAATGAACGAGCCGTTACAGTTTATATGAATATTTTGAAGGCGACACTTGCTTTGCTTTGTCTTTGAAAGCTTCACTGATTTGTTTATCTACACTGTTTTTACCAAAAATTTTATCCATGAGCCAAAGTAACCAAGTGCGGTGTATTAAAACTTTTGTCGTCCGGGTGGTATGGTGCTCTGCATCCACGACTTTCATGGATTTATAACAAGCCATTGAGGCCTTGTCCGCCCCGATTTTATAATAATAGAAGGCCCAGGCACTCATGAAGGCGAGAAATTCAGTATAATGAAAGACTTCTCTCTCAGGGTAAAGAGCCTGAAGGTCTGATTGATATTCAAATATTTCTTCGAATTTATCCATTTCTCCTTTACGCAGACAAGTGTGAGCGTAATTTGTTTTTGCAAAGAGATATCTTGGAAATGACTTGTAGGTTTTCACGGTGATTTTATCAACATTCTCTGTGTCGCCTATTGCTTGATAACTTAAATTCAAATAGTTATTGAGAATTGGAAGCTCTCTATGCCGCAGATATATTTTTGATATTTCTTGTATTGCTTTTTGGGGATCACTCTGCGTGTATTCTTGAATTTGTGTAACTTTTTTTCTTAATGACTTCGGTGTCATTTTTGTCCATTTTGTCTCAATACCCTCATATGTGATCTTGAGTTCCTTTACTTCAAGTTTTCTCTGAGGTGAATGCTGTTCCATACGATATTTTTTTGGTAGGTGGCTGTTTGTAGATTGAAATCGGGGTCTGCCACTTGTTGCTCAAAGAGCAAAGCATGACCTAGCATAAATTCATTTCACATAACATCACTTATGCGACACTGAAGCCTTAACGTAAAAGTTAACCTTTTGCTGACTATATATATGACTAATGAGAAACCTGTCAATGGAGCAATGAATTTTGCTCATAAGACTTTTCATGTAAAGGGATAAGAATATATTTTGAAATGAATTCTATGACGGGTACACATACAGCATCTCCCATTGCAAAATAACCTTTGTTGGCATTGTCAGGGAGGGTAAAATCATCTCTCACGCCCTGAAGTCTTGCATATTCCCTTGGAGTTAAAAGCCTTACGTCCCACTTCCCATGTCCAGCTCTAATTAGTATTTGTTTACTAGACCCCCCCCTAGGTGTTCGTAAGCAACCAGCTTTTCCATCAGTACGAAGCTCTGCCATTGATTTCCCTTTTCTCATCCTGCGATAAACAGTGCCGTATGAATATTTAGATTTTTCAATCATTAATTTCAAAATTTCTTTATGAGCGTTACTCATTTGAGAGAAGAGATGGCTTTTCCTTAAATCATTCCACCATAATTGTGATTTTTGAGGGATATCAATCTCTATAATTTCATTAAGATGAGATATGATGTCTTTAGGTTGAGGAATATCAAGTAACCCCCAGTCCAAATGATTATTTAATTCAATTATTTTTTTCAGTTTAGATGATCGGATTTTGGGGGTACTCTCGTATTTTGACCACCAAGAATCTAACATGGTATCCTTATTTTTAATGTGCATGCAAGACATAGCTAAAGATGTTTCTACAGCAATTAAAAATACTCTTTGACGGCTTTGCGGTGTGAATGAAGACGCGTCTAATTCTACAATATCAACGATATAACCGGATTTATTCAATGCCTCTACTGTATATGCGACATCTTTACCTTTCTTGGATGTTAGAAAACCTTTTACATTTTCTAGCAAGATAACTTTTGGCTGAGAATTTATTTTTTTTTTCTCGTTAACTATCTGTAAAAATGCATTTAAAGTGCCCGATTCAGCACCAGCTAATCCTTTTCGATTACCTGCAACAGATAAGTCTGTACAAGGAAAAGATGCGGTATACAAAAATATATCATTCGGAATAATTACAGGTTTTTTTGTGATATCCCATATGTCATCTAAGTAAAAATGGTCTGAGGAATAGTTTTTTATATATGTTTCACGTTTATGTTCTGATATGTCATTGGCCCAAACACAATTCCACTCATGACGCCTTAAACCTTCACGGACTAATCCTACACCAGCAAAAAATTCAGCAAAGTTTTTATTACGAGTTCTCATTATTCAATTCAAGTAGCACGTTGTCTTTACGAGTGATGATTTTTCCACCCCTTATTTCAATAACCAATAATCCATTTTTATTAACAAAACCATGTGAAATGCTCTTTCTAAACCTTTGTCTTCTCATACTAGAAGGGACTTTTGAGTCATAATTTTTAGTGTATTGAGGCTCCCATACTTTAAAATATATTTCCTTTAGAGAGCTACCTCGCATAGCTTTTACTAATACATCTTGGTATGTTTCCGAATAAGAACAGAACAAGTGGTTAACAATACTATCTTCTTTTAATTTGTTCGCTCCAGTATTCAAATGATACTGATATTCAAATGATCCACCAAATTTAGCAGATTTCACCTCCCAGCCAACTAGGTCGGCTCCTGTACTTCCTGCACCAGGTTTCCCAGTAATTAATGCACCAAACAACTCCCATAAAGCAGAAGGGACAGATCCCGCTATTTTTAAATTATATTTCCTTAGAAGGTTTATTTTTTCTTTGTCATATATATGTTTTTGATAAAAATCGTACGCTATATCAATGTTGCTCATGATAATCCCCCACATTTCGTAGAAGATTACCTATTGGAATCTCTAGTGCATTTGCTAACTTACAAATATTAATTATGCTAATATTTCGTTGACCACGTTCGACAGAACTAATGTAAGTTCTATCTAGGTACGCAACTTCGGATAGCTTTTCTTGGCTCCAATCCTTTTCTTTTCTATATTTTTGTAATGTGTTTCCAAATTCTTTTAAGATATCTTCTTCGTTCATAATATTATTCTCCGTTTTGGAGATAATATTATGAGTGCGGTGACTATAAGTCTACGGACTATAAGTCACATCAGGTCATTTTGTTATTTTTTTCCACCTACACCGGACGACGGTCCTTTGGGCGGTCAAAATGTGAAAAATCCCCAAAAATTCGGTTTGGAGGACTGTAAGAAGGCCGGTATCCTTAAAAGAATCAACCCACGCAGTCATGCGGGTTACAGACGTCCCGGATACGGCAGGTGATATCGAATTTTCTATACTACGATATAAGATCCCTGATATCCCGCCAAGAGCTGACGCTCGGGAGTTGGTGGCGGTTATGGTTCCAGGGTTGATGGAAAACAAAAGGTTGGATTCCTGCTTTGCTCAGCTGAACACAGGTTTCAGCTCGATCATCGATAAAGAATTGTAAACTTTGCTCATGGATATGCTGTGACTTGCATCATGGATGCCCATAGCGGTCACCTTGATTGCCTTGCAGGTTGATGCCGGGAAAAAGGCGTCAAACCAATCGTGGACCGGAGCAGCAAGGGTACGGGCCGTGATCACAGAGATTGTGCTCAACTCCGCCAATTCGCCAAGAACATCGACGACACCTTCCATCGGTTGCAGTCCGGTTCCCACTGAATCAAGCAGGACCTTGGTGAAGATGGCATCAGCCTGTGTACGATCAAGGGGGAGGCATTGTTCCACCTCGAAGTTGACAATATCCTCACGACGGAGGTCGCAGAGGCCGTAGTCTTCACAGGCCAGCCGTAAGAAAATTTCTGCTGTATCTGCAATAACCCCGTCGAAATCAAAGCCGAGTAAGGCCGGATTGATTTTGACGGGGCAGTTCACGATGTTTTTCAATGCGTTCATTGCATAAAAGCAGCAAGAGAATAGTCGGATGTCGGGATTACTTGTTCGACTTCTTCCGAGAACCCTGAAGGGTCTCTTCATCAATCCGTTGAATCTTCTCTGCCAATTCCTCACTCACCGCTATGCGCCCCTCAAGGACGCATCCCTTGCGAGCTGGGACGCATTCACCGGACAATCGCTTGCATTTACTGTTTTCTATGTCGTAATTCTTGCAATGAAAGGTCATGCTCCCTTCCTGTCGCTTTGGATATCATAATGGGATATCATTAAGGTTTACAGGGGTTACGAAAAACGCTAAAAGACCGTTTATTCAAGAACCTTTGCTTCCTCAATTATTGCCGCATACCGATAGCCCGCTCCAAAATCTTTGTCCTTATGCAGGGTACCTTCGATAGTGACAACATCGCCTTTTTTGGCCTTGCCTGAGGTAGTCACTACGAGGTCATGGGTTTTTTTGTCAGGATCGCCGGTTCCATCTTGCAGATGGATCCAGTTCTTGCCCATAATCATACTGGAAAACTTCATAACCTTACCGCGCACTTGAACTGTTTTGTTGTTGAGTTGCTCAGCGTTGGCAAAGCAATCTTCCACGGTCTGTGCGTTTTTTCCCTCTGCTTTTTTTACCTTGATTTCATCGGGGGGAACAACGGCTCGGGCAGATCCTCCAGAAAGTTTGGCCAGTTCGGCCTCATCAACCGGTGCCTGCATATCTGCAGAGGCATGAGGATCGCCTCCTGCTGCGGCTGCGACCGGATGCATGTCGTCGGCACCGGCAAGACCGGAGGAAAAAATGATAATGTCAAAGGTTTTATTCAGTGCCTTGGATTCAAAGGATTTCATCATCATGCCAGGGCTGACAATTACCTCTTGTCCGGCCTCTACCTTGCTTTCAGGCAGTGCTATCCAGATCTCGCCCTGTTCATGTTTTATCAGTAAATAGGTATAGCCGCCAGCAGACTGTACCTCCAGTACCTTACCTTTTATGGGTTTGCCTGCAAGATTCGTTGCGGTTTCCGTGGTTATCGGGGCAGATTTCGACTCTTCCGCTAATGCGGGGCCGGTAAACAGCAAAGTTAACGCCAAGGCTGCTGGAATATAGCCCTTCATCATGATGTATTCTCCTTGAACAACTTGATATTGTTTGTAGCTGTATGAATATCCGTATGTGACACTGTGGTGCGTCGCGGATAAGTGAGTACAGCTTATATTTACGATTTTTTTGGCCTTGAAGGTCGGTTGAACTCCCTCCTGTGCATAGGAGGGAATATATATCATAATATATTAATATTGTATATTCGCCGGATACGTTGACATAACAAAATCCATGAGCACCGGATCAGCAGCACAAAGGAAGTAATGTTACCGGGAGAAGGTTTCGGTAAAAAAGAACGGGATATCCAGAAAAAGCTTTCTCATATTTTTTCTTGTGCTATGTTGAAATCGGATGAAATACTTCCTGTTGTTTCTTGATAAAGAGTACAATATAGCAAGAATGCAACAAAAATATAACCTGATTATAACAAAGCGTGGAGGAGCTTGTAAGCGAGAACTCTTCACCGATAAAATTTTTTGTCTTTGCATCAGACTTGAACCGTTGACATGTTACTCTATGAGTACTTCCCTGTCAAAGCATTCTCTTTGCGGGGATATATGAATCGCTGAAAAAAAATCCGGTTCGATTTTCGTTATTACCGTCATTACAGAAGAGCAGGCATGTCCAAAATACGCGTTCTCTCCGATCATCTTGCTAATCAAATCGCTGCCGGTGAAGTTGTTGAACGACCGGCTTCAGTGGTCAAGGAATTACTGGAAAACGCCCTTGATGCCGGAGCCGACAGGGTCAATATACAGGTGGAGGGCGACGGCACCCGGCTGATCCGTGTCGTGGATAACGGTGTCGGTATGGACCAAGATGATGTGTTGCTCTGTCTTGAGCGCCATGCAACCTCAAAATTAATTGAGGAAAGCCAGTTGGGGGCAATCACAACTCTGGGTTTCCGGGGAGAGGCATTGCCCAGTATTGCCTCGGTTTCCCGTATGTCTCTTCTTTCCCGTCTTCATACTGCTGAGATCGGTACTCGGGCTGAAATTCGTTACGGTGCCCTGCATGACCTCCATGATGATGGCTGTGCCTGCGGTACTATTATTGAGGTTCGTAATCTGTTCGGCAACCTTCCGGCCCGAAAAAAATTTCTGAAAACGAAACGGACCGAACTTTTTCATATTGAAGAAGTGATCCGTAATCAAGCCCTTGCTCATCCTGATATCGCCTTTTCTCTTCAGGTGGATGGGCGCAAAACTATCACTCTTGCAGCCGCAGACCAGGAACAGCGTGTCCGTGATATTTTTCGCTACCCTGGGAAGATGCTTGATATTTCATCAGGTAGCAGACATGACGGGCAGTATTCTCTCAATGTTAACGGATTCCTCCTCCTTCCTGACGCCACATCCACGGCGCGTCTCCGTATTTTGGTTAATAATCGCCCTGTGCAAGATCAAATCATTCGATATGCGGCTGCTGAAGGCCTGAAAGGTTTGCTCATGAAGGGGCAGCAGCCTGCTGGTGTATTGCTACTTGATCTTGATTCGCAGCTCGTTGATATCAACGTCCATCCTGCTAAGCGGGAGATCCGTTTTCGTAATTCCAATGAAGTGCGGCGGATTCTGGTGCATGCGGTTTCCGAGGCCGTGCTTCGACACCAAGAGGAGATGCGTTCCGAGCTTTTTGTTTCCTCAAAAGCAGGGAACAAAATAGAAAAATCAGAAAATAATGACTCATCTCCAGGCTCCAGAGAGAGTTGGCTGGGCAACAGCGAATCCCGGCAAGACGATTCTGGTGACCAAGGCGAATGGGGATGGTCCGCCGCCCCGTCTTTTTTACCTCCTGAGCTAAGTAATAAGGACCAGAAATCGATAGTATCTGGACCCGGTCAATATCCTGTTCAAAATAAGGATGAAGCTCGGGAATCAGGGCAGGTAGAACGACAAGTATACAGTGCAGAACCTTTGCCGTTTGCTTCATTTTCGGTCACCGGCAGCGAAGGAGAGGAACTGAAAGGGCAGGGGGGGCTGGTAAGCAAACAGCCTGATCAGCAGCTTGAACAATATCCCGAACAACGAGACCAAAGGTATAATGAGCAGGCAGGTGAGCGGCAAATCAATCTACAAGATGACCTGCAAACTGAGCAGCAGCTTGGGTACAGCGGTCTGAGATTAATCGGCCAGTTCTTCAACCTCTATCTGCTCTGCGAACACGACGAACAACTCGTGGTGATTGATCAACACGCGGCCCATGAGCGTATTCTGTACCAGCAGCTGCGCTCTGCCTATGAGCAACAAGCCGTTGCTGTACAGAATCTCCTCTTTCCAGTGACCGTAGAATTAGGGCTGATCATGCTGATACCTTGGAGCAGGAGGCTGAGGCGGTCGCGGCCCTGGGTCTTACGGTTGAGTTTTTCGGCGACACCACTTGGGTTATCAAGGCCGTTCCGGCTCTGGTTGGTAAGGTGTCTCCACAGGAGGTCCTGTTTGATATCCTTGACGGGCTCGCTGCCCGCCCTGGAGCCTCTTGCTCAGAAGTTATGCCAGAATGTATTGACCATCTGCTGGCTTCTATGGCCTGCAAGGCTGCTATTAAATCAGGAAATAGGCTACATCCAGAAGAGATGCTCGCCCTTCTTCGGCAGATGGAACAGAGTGAGTTTTTTTCTCACTGTCCTCACGGGAGGCCGGTTTTGAAAATTTTTTCCCGGTCTGAAGTGGAAAAGTGGTTCAGAAGGAGCTAAAAAGCAAGGAACGGGGACCTATGATATACAAGGAAGAGGCAGGCATAATGAGTCAGGATCAGTTGAACAGTCTGATTATTGCTGAGTTGCCGGTTGCTCTTTTTGTCGTGGACGGAGATTATAAGATTATCGAGTTTAATCCCGCAGCAGAAAAAATTACCGGGATGAAGCGACAGGAGGTTCTTGGATGCTCCTGTTCTGAGGTGCTCTCCTCCAATCTCTGCGAACATTACTGCCCGCTCCGGGAAAGTCTGGCAACAGGTGAGCCTTGTTTAGGTAAAGAGGCTATTATCCAGACTCGTAACGGGAAAAAAATTCCTATTATCCTGTCCAGCCGCTCGATAATAGAAGACAGCGGAGAGCTGTTCTGCTGCATAGAAATATTTCGGGATGCGACCGATACCAAGGAACTCGCAGCCCATAAACGCAATGTACTCTCTCTCTTTACCCATGATCTCAAAGCGCCTGTGATGATCACTGGCGGTTTTGTTAATCGTCTCCTGAAAGGCAAGGCCGGGCCACTGAATGAAAAACAGACCAGTTATCTCCAAATTATTCAAAAGGAACTGAAGCGTCAGGAAGAATATATTCAGTCGTTCCTGGATTCATCCAGGATTGAATCCGGTCGGATAGAGCTGGAACTCCAGCCTTGTGAGTTAGGGAGTCTGCTCAAGGATATCGTCACCGGCTTTAAGGTGCAGGCTGCCTTGAAGCGGATTGACATTGAGCTGGATATGCCGCAGGGGCTGGCCCAAACACTTCTTGATAAATTGCATTTCGGGCGGGTGATTTCCAACCTGCTGGATAACGCGATTAAATACTCGCAAAGCGACACCTTGGTGCAGGTGCGAGTTTGTCAGACCGAGAAGCAGTTTATCTTTGAAGTCAGGGACCAAGGACCGGGTATTTCCCTACAGAATCAGATTCATATCTTTGAGCATTATTTTCGTCCTGCTCGACATTGCTGTGAGCAGGCAAAAGGAAGCGGGTTGGGGCTGGCAGCGGTTAAGGCCATTGTTGAGGCCCATTCAGGTTCTGTCTGGCTGCGCAGTCTTCCCGGTGAAGGGTGCGCCTTTTTTGTTTCTCTGCCGAAGTAGCGGTTTCGTTGTTGCATTGTTGCAACGAAGCATGCCGAATTACTGCAAAATATCCTTGGCTTTTTGGTTTTCTACAGGTACAGGTAAAGGTAAAGTGAACATGTTGATAATATTAATATCGCAGCAAAAGAAGCTTGGGTAATACTCTCCAGATGAGCCGATATATGCTCTGGAGTAACAATCTGATTTGTTTTATCTTGTTTCGTCTTCTTTTCCTTGTCTGCTAATTTTACAGCTAACATAAAAATAAAAAACAAACCAACAAGGTATGGCAACCTATTAAAGGAATCATAGGGGCCGTGTATTGATTCTTTTGCTGAATTATAATGCCAGATAGAAATCAGAAAGATTCTGAGCCAGTTTACCGCTAATCCCATCACAAAAGACCAGATTATAAGAACCGCTCTTTTAAAAAAATCATCGAGCATTATAAAAGCTATGGCAATTCCCAATGCTATCGAGATAATTAATTGATTAGTTCCGCTACAGCCCCCAGCAACTTCTAAGACAATATTAGGCAGATGCAGGTAGAGCCCTTCCCTGTGTATCACATACCCGAAAAAGGTGAGCAGGTTCTCAACTGTAATCGCAGATAGCAGCTGTAACGGTGCTCGTAATATAACAGTCGTAATATCTTCAACCATACCTGTCATCAGGAAGAAAAGGAAAATAAGCGGCAAAAAAAAGCGTCTGGCGAAATCTGTGCCGAAGAGTAAAACCACTATCGCAATTATACTTGATGCGAAGGACATCTCACTTAGGGCTTGGGTGTTGCTCGCCTGCCCTGTCACCAGCAACAGACTGCTTATGAACAGCAAAGGGACTCCCCATGAAATGCTAGGTTTTCGCGCGGTTGTTAAAAATAAATCTTTACGCTCCCAGAGCATGTAAAGGAATGCTATTACGAGTGTAAGCAGGCGCTCAATGAGATATTTTCTTTTAATCAAATAATGCAAGTGATTTTCAATGGTTTCCCCATAGGTAACAGTAAAGAGTACCGCTATGGTGAAGAAAAGAAAAATGATTGTAGGTGGATATTTTTTTGAATTTTGGGACATAAGTATTGACGATAAGGGAGGGGCATGCAAAGAAGGGTAAGCTTCTTATTTTATTGCCTAAATTGATTATTCGAATATGTTGCAACGATTCGACAAGTATTATGAAATTGTTATATCAACTATACTTTCTCACCTAAAT
>MTKO01000110.1 GCA_004028505.1 Candidatus Electrothrix aarhusensis | reverse complement strand
ATGGAGCTGGACCCGCTGTTCGACCTCCACGAGCTGATCTACAAGGCATCCGCGATGATGCGCCGATAACCCTGCGCGAGGGACGGCTGATCCGGGAGGGCTTTCACGAAGAACTGGACGAATTGATCCATCTCCTCCGGGACGGTAAGCAGCTGATCCTCAATCTTGAGGCCAAGGAACGGGAGCGCACCGGCATTGCCAAGCTCAAGGTGGGCTTCAACAGGGTGTTCGGCTATTACTTCGAGGTCAGTCGCGCCCAGAAAGGGGAGCTTCCCGAAGACTTTATCCGCAAACAGACCTTGGCCAATGCAGAGCGTTTTATTACCCCGGAACTCAAGGAACTGGAAGAGAAGATCTCGACAGCCCAGGAAAAACGGCTGACCCTGGAATACAGCCTCTTTCTTGACATTCGGGAAAAGATTGCGGCTCAGAGCGAACGCCTGCTGGCGGCAGCTCTCTGTATAGCCCGCACAGACTTTCTGGTCAGTCTAGCCCGTGCCGCAGATCGTTACCAGTACACCCGCCCGCTTATCACGGAGAAGCGCACCGTTTCCATTATTGAAGGCCGCCATCCGGTTATCGAGCGTTCTCTGGATCCAGGCAGCTTTGTGCCCAATGATGTCCATCTGGATCAGGAGACAAACGAGCTGTTGATCATCACCGGCCCGAATATGGCAGGTAAATCAACCGTGCTCCGCCAAACTGCCCTTATTGTGCTTATGGCCCATATCGGCAGCTTTGTGCCAGCAGACCGGGCAGAAATCGGCATTGTGGACCGCATCTTCACCCGAGTCGGGGCGATGGATGATCTGCGGCGGGGGCAGTCCACCTTTATGGTGGAAATGAATGAGACCGCCAATATTCTCAATAATGCCACCGAACACAGCCTGGTGATCCTGGATGAGATCGGACGCGGCACCTCCACCTATGACGGCCTTGCCATTGCCTGGGCCGTGGCTGAGGAGCTAGCAGACAAGAACGGGCGCGGGGTCAAGACCATGTTTGCCACCCATTATCATGAACTGACAGA
Organism: Candidatus Electrothrix aarhusensis; assembly: GCA_004028505.1. Lineage (GTDB taxonomy): Bacteria > Desulfobacterota > Desulfobulbia > Desulfobulbales > Desulfobulbaceae > Electrothrix > Electrothrix aarhusensis. The sequence continues at coordinate 23,308 of MTKO01000110.1, read as the reverse complement.
CCTAGCCACCACCCACGAGCGAATCCAGAACTTCTCCATTGCTGTGCGGGAGCAGGACAACCGCATCCACTTTCTCCACAAGCTGGTCCAAGGCGCTGCCAGCCGCAGCTATGGTATCCAGGTAGCTGCCCTGGCAGGAGTGCCCGACCATGTGGTTGCCCGAGCACAGGAAATCCTCACTAATATTGAACAGGGGGAATTTACGGCCACGGGTGAACCGACCATTACGGTATCTGTGCGGGAAAGGAAACAAGAGCCGTACAGCCAGATGAGCCTATTTCCGCCCAAGGATGATCCCTTACGCAATCGACTGAAGGAGGTTGACCCCGATGAACTGACACCGAGGCAGGCTCAGGAGTTGGTTTATGAATTGGTGGAGGGGATGAAGGGAGGTTGATGAGGAGGATATCGCGGTAATTCCAAATCCACCCCTCCATCGGTGCCGAAAAGCTCCGAGGCCAGCTCGCTGAAACTTAGTTCTTCCGTCACTGTCTTTTTTAAACCGGAGTCCACATTGTCATCCCGAACAATCAGGGTATTAAGCAAATCCAAAATACGTTTGGTCAGCCCTGCATTTTTCAAGGTATACTCAATATGAACCTGTTGCGGTATGCGGATGGTAATATTCCCCATGACAAGCCTCCTTTTAAAGATTTTCTTGTGTATCTCCTCAAAATAATCCTTACAGGAAATGAAGATTCTGTCAACACGCATATTTTCTGAATAAATGTATTTGCTGTTACTTTTTCGCCCACAAGCCAAGTAGGGTGCGGTTTCAGCATCAAAGGATATAATCCTTCGATTATCTTTACCCAAACAAATGGTGCCCAGGGAGTACCCTACCTCACTGTCTTTTCTGAAAAACATTGACAAGGCCCTACCTACTGTCATATAAATAACTTATAGCCAACCGAGAATTAATCTCTTCATTTATATGGCAGGTTATTTTACATAATACGCTTTCTGGAACGAGCAGAACCGGAAAGTTGATAAAGCCACAACCGTCGCGAGGCGGTGTCGGAAAGCCACGGGTCTCCACGAAAGAGAGACAGCCGGGTTACCTGCTTTCAATTTCTACAACGTCAGGAGGAGTGTTATGAAAACTCCAACTACCATCAACAGAAGTCTTATTGCAGCAGCCTTTGTACTTGCCGCTACTCCTTTTGCCTCTCAGGCAGCACTTCAAGTTCATTTCCCAGACAGAGCAGAATGCGGGCATGAAACCGCATACGCATTAGATCACAACACCTTTATTGATCTCGGTATTACCAATAGTCTATGGGGATGGCAGATTACCGTCAATGAGAGTGACAAGTTGTTATCCTTTCCTCTCTTTGCTAGTGCCGGACAGAATGATATTACTCAAGGGACCGAGGTGGGTATACTTTTAGTGAGATACCTCGAAGGAGAACTCAGGGTTACCTATCTGATGCATGCAGGTTTTGGCATGGAAGAGCTGCATCTCTTTGTCGGTGAAGACGATTTGGCGAACTTTGCTCCGGGCAGCTACATGGCTAAAGCGAGAATCTGAACGGTGCAAGTATCTTCACACATACCTCCTACCAGACAGCCGCTTCTGTAAACGTGGTTGCCCATGCGGTGTATATAAAGAATCATACTCTACAGTTTTGAAAAGTAAAAAAGGGCCGCCAGCTCATGCTAACGGCCCTTTCTCTTTATGGAGCAGAGGTCATCCTGATCTAAGCATGGTGCGCAGGGCGGCACCCTACCTAACTGACGCAGGCGCGATCAGCCTTATGTACCGGCCTCCATATTCAGCACGTCCACCAGTCTGCCGGAATAGGTATTGCGGATCATTTCGCTCAAGGCGCTGAAGTTGTTCACGGTCAGGTCCAGACCGGTCAGGCCGGAACCGGCAAAGCCCGACAAGGTATACGGCCCATCAGCAGTCACCCGGACAGCCTCACCCTCTTCCCCACCCTCCTTCATATCCAGCAGATTAAAGAACAACTCTCCCAGGTGCAGGTCCAAGACAGCCTGAATCCGCACAGTCTCGTTCGCGGCTAAGGCGGCACCGGTGACGGTCACATAGGGCGATGTGGCTCTGCCGGTGAGGATACCGTCGTCATTACCCGGAACCACTGTGAGCGGGGTGCGCAGCTTGCGGCGGTAGGTGCTGGTGCGCTGTGTGCCGTGCTCGGTGTACTGGGTGGTGACGGTCACCGTGTACTCGTTGTTCCAGGCATTGGCCTGCGCCGGGATGTCTGGAACCAGCAGGATTTCACTGTTGGATATAGAGGCAAAAACGCTCTGCTTGGTCTTTCCGCTGCGGGTGCCTTCAAGCACACATTCGCAATCCGGGTCATCTTCCTCAAAAAAAAGATTACTGCCGGTCAGGTGCAGGACACCGCCGGGATTAAGCACATTGGCCAGCTTGAGCTTGGTGTCTTCGGCAGAGGTGATCAGGGGCTGTTTTTCATTCATGGGCAGGCGCTCCAGCCGGGCTTCCTTGCGAACCCCGAGGACAAAGGGGCGAGAGGCGTAGACCTTCACCTGAAGTAGTTCCTCATCATCGGGCAAGGAGGCATCTGGACTGTCCAACCTGCCCACGATGGTGGTGTGAAAGGTGACAGCATCCTCCAGGGTGACCTGATCGCCGTTGATCATCCGCGTCTGCACCCATTCCATGATTAGAGGCGCAAGGGAGCGGACCAGCTCAGCATTGTAGTTGGGATGGGCCGACGAAATATCTGCGGCCATTTCATCGTAGCCAGCAGTATTATGAGGGACGACTTGAGCGCGATAGGATTGGGGCGTGGTCAGGGCGTTCACGACCGGTCTCCATTGAATCTTTGCCATGAGTATTCTCCTGTGAAAATGGTGGGATAAATGAGGAAGGACTGTCCTGCTTTTTTACGTTAAGGCACAAAAAGAAGGGTGTTGCGGTGGGGATCAGCAGGAGGATGCAGGCATGCTCTTTCAGAGGATGCACCCATGCTCTTCAGGAGGATGCACCCATGCTCTTCAGGAGGATGCGCCCATGCTCTTCGGGAAGACAGAGATCACCCCCGATTCAGCATCATTATGTTTTATCGTTTATAATGTCGGTTCAAAATACACAACTTTCAAAACCCGTTTTGATGGTAAAATTTTACTTGCTTAATCTGCCGAATCTATTATTGTTTAAACAATAGGTACTCTTTGAGTACCTACCCTATGAAGAGGGTATTCCCCCGCGTGCTTATCTTCTGATAAAGCACAAAAAAAGGGCCGCCAGCGTATGCTGGCGGCCCTTTCTCTTCTCAAGATCCCGATAAAAGAAATAAACCCGCTCAAGAATCCTCAGCTGCCGGATAAAGAAGCGCAAAAACCTTCCAGATCCCTTCCAGCATACCCAGCGTAGGACGCGAAACCAGCTTCTCATCAACGAGAAAAACCTGATTCTCCTGAACAGCCTTAATCACCTGAAAGCCCGGTTCCTCACGGATCATCTCCGTGCTTACCTTATTCATCCGTCCTTCCTGCGCCAGAAAGACATCTATCTTCTTTGCCTTGGACAGGATACGCTCTTTGCCGTACGCCGCAATATTACTCTTGCGCACCTGGACAGCATCCGCAGCCACGTTAATACCGCCGGCGGATTCCAAAACAAACATCGCCATAGACTCCGGGGCAAAGGTCTTCATCCGCTTATGGATGGACTCAAAATAGACCTTTTTTCTCTTCTCAGCAGGAATGCGTTCCACCTGTCGGTTGATCTCCACAAGCCCGGAACCGAAACGGGCGATCATATGTGATGCTTCCTCCTGATGCCCGCTCAGAATGCCAAGGTTTTCCCAGTACCGAAACATTTCATCCACAGAGGTGGGCTGGAGCGAGACCACGGTCACGCCGTTCGCCTCAAGACTTTCCACCATATGCGGATACGAACGGCTGAGCATGGGGCGGATCAGGACGAGGTCCGGCTTCAGGGCCAGCAGACGTTCCGGGTCATCGCGAAAGCTGAGCGTAGGTAGCTCAGGCAGCTGCTTATCACTGCGTCCAATCGCCACGATTTGGGTTTTCGCCCCCATGTCGATCAGGTTGCGGGTATGGGCTGCATACAGGGAGATGATCCGTTGAAAGGATTTGTTCGGCTGGATCACCCTGCCGTCGTTATCAACGATGGGCTCTCCGAGCACCGGTGCAACGAGAAGACAAGAAAGCAGGATGGTAAAAAAGATGTGTTTCAGCATTGTTTTCTCTTGGTTTGAATTTTTCGTAGGCGTGAACTGGGCAGGCACAGGGACCTGCCCCTACAACCCTCATGCCGCAGGCAGCCTATAACTCACCTGATTGCAGGCGGAAAAGGCATCCTCCCGCACCTGCGCCTCCACGCCGTAGACCTCCTCTATGACATGGGGGCGCAGCACCTCATCGGTAGGACCTTGGCAGATAATCCGCCCGTTTTTCAAAAAAATCAGCTCATCACAGAAATAGGCTGCCAGATTCAGATCATGGATTGCAGCGACCACGGTCAAGCCCTGCCCTACAACCCGACGATGGATCAGCGCAAGGATGGACAGGGAGTGGTAAATGTCCAGATTAGAGGTGGCCTCGTCAAGAAGGAGCACCTCCGGGTCCTGAACCAAGGCACGGGCCACAGCGACCCGCTGTTTTTCCCCGCCGGACAGCCGGGTCACTGAGCGAGTCGCAAATCCATCCACGCCCATTTCCGCCATCACCGCATCAACCAGGGCATGCCCCTGCTCTGTCAGGGAGGAAAATCGACCGAGATGGGGATGACGGCCCATCTCCACCACCTCACGCACAGAAAAACCAAAGCGAACCTGGAAATCCTGAGGCACCAAAGCAATCCGTTGTGCCAGTTCCCGCGCTTGCCATTGTTTAAGCAGGGTTTCGCGATAGCGGATTTCCCCTTTATCTGCGGCGGCCAGACCGCAAAGAAGATCAAGCAGGGTGGTTTTACCGCTGCCGTTCGGCCCGAGAATGCCGTAACATTTCCCAGAAGACAGGGTAAGATCTATTTCGGCTAAGACAGGCTGATCCTTGTAGGAAAAATCGACCTGCTCCAACTGCCAGAGGATATCAGAAGTAGTTCTATCCACTAGCCATTTTCCCGCTGTCGTTTTTTAAAGATATAGGCAAAGAACGGTCCGCCGATAAGGGCTGTCAGTACCCCGATGGGGACTTCAGCAGGCAGCACCGCCCTGGTGACGGTATCGGCCAGCAGCAGGAGCAGGCCCCCACCCAGTGTGGAAAGAATGATCAGCTGACGATTCTCCGGGCCGATGAGATGGCGGAGCAGATGAGGAACAATCAGACCGACAAAACCGATAATTCCAGAGACTGAAACACAGAGCGCGGTCATGAGGGAACAGGTGACAAGAAGAATCCAGCGCAGACGCACCGTATTAACGCCGAGGGTGGCTGCGGCCCGTTCTCCGGTAGCCATGATATTGAGATCGCGGCTATAGAACAGGCAGACTGCCATGCCGATCAGGGCGACCGGCAGAAGAAAGAAAATATTCTGAAGGGAAATCCCGGAGAGCGAACCCATGAGCCAGAAGATAATAATCCCGACCTGCTCGTCAGCAATAAATTTGAGAAAACCAATGGCTGCGGACAGGATAGCCGCCACGATCACCCCGGACAGGATCAAGCTGGTTGAGGAAAGTCGTCGGTCTTCAGAGGCAAGAGCCAACACCGTAAATAACGTACCGATACTGCCCGCAAAGGCGAATATCGGCACGGAAAGCGCAGAGGGCAGAGCCAAGCCGACAACCTGGAGAACAATAACCAAGGAAGCACCAAAGGCTGCACCCGAGGAAATACCCAGGGTGTAGGGATCAGCCAGGGGGTTAAGGAGAATGGCCTGAAACACTGTGCCGCAGAGGGCCAACATCCCCCCGACCAAGACAGCCGCTAAGATGCGAGGCAGACGCACATCCATGACCACTGCCGTAACCACCGGGTCAAATCCGGCATCCTTGCCGCTGAAAGAAAGAGCGTGCCCGATAAGCTGCAAAACCGTTGTAGCCGGGATCTGCATAAAGCCCATCGTGGCGGACACAACCACAGCAACAAGCAGGAGAAGACACATACCTCCCCCTGCTGCCCAAGAGAATCCTGACCGTGCAACCATTATCTCCGCACCGTTATTTCAGCACGATTTCCGCATCAACAGCAGCATCACCGGCATGTTCGACAAAGATATCAGCAAAGGCATCCAGTTCACCAAGCCCTTTTTTCACCGTAACAACCTCAAAACCTTTCTTTTCCAGGATCATCTGCCAGGACGGCTCTTCGGGATCTGTCCCAGCCATATCATTCATGGCATGATCTCCGGCCACCACCATGCAGGGTTTGAGCATTACCTTTTTCACACCGCGCATTTTCAGCTTATCAATCACATCCTCAAGCGCAGGAAAGCCCTCCACATTACCTATCAGCGTGACCACTTCTGGGTAGAGTTGCCGCATCCGATCGGCAAGCTCAAGATAGGCTCCCCCAGACGGAAAATGATTATTACCGTGGCCCATATACACCAAGGCAGCGTTTTCCTTGGCTGCCAGCTCGGCATCCGCTGCCAGAGCCTTTGCGGCAGCGGTAATGTCTTCGGCATAGGGGTGATTCAGGCCATAGGTCCCCAAAGCGGGACGCCCGAGAACGACCTTATGAAAGGGCTTGTATTTTTTCTTTTTTATCGTGCCCAAGCGCATCAGACTGTCCACATAGGTGCCGAGGTCGAGAAACTCTTCCCCCATAGCGATATGGGTGGGCTGAAGAACAATGGTGTCGTACCCTACATTCTGAAGGTCGGCAATAGTGGCCAGCACGGTTTTGACGTGCAGCACCTCTTCCGGGATTTCCGGATGCGCCTTCCTGTAGGAGGGATCTTCGGACCTTCCCTGCCATTTTTTACGGATGATATTGGAAGTGAAGGCGATTTTTACCGGGGTCTCAGGGTACTTCTCCATCATCTTGGTGCGGATATTGAGCAATCCTTGCAGGGCAGGCTCGACAGTTGTTCCGAACATGGCCAAAACAATGGCGTTTTTATGCTTCACCTTCCATCCCTCGCTTGCAAGACCGGTTGTTGTGCTGCAAAGTAGCAGCATGATCAGAAAAAAAGAACGTAACTTCATAGGATCTCCCTGTGTTACCGGTCCGGGAGGCCTGATCTGGGCAGACCATCAAAAAAATCCCGGACCAATTAAAAAATTGATCCGGGATATCCCTTCTCTACCCAGATAACGTTGTTCAGACCTTTGCCGAGGCATCTGAACGTCTTTTCCAGGCAGGTTTTCTGACTTCCGGCTCATTCTCCCCCGCGCCTTCCCGTCTTTAAAAAAGACAGTGACATTATGCAGGATTGTCCCCGGTTACAGCGGCGGGCCCGTCCCGGATTTACACCGGGTTCCCTTTTCATCCGCTCATATAGTTATATATGTGTAGCGGACACCTGAAAACAGACGACACTTTAGTCAAGGGGTACCGAGAAGTCAACCAAGGAATCTCGACCTTCTTTCCAGAGGGCTAAGAGGGCTAGAAAAAATCCGCCGGGGTTCTGTGGTCGTCACAAAACCAGCAAGCATAAAAAAACCATCCCAAGGGATGGTTTCATAAAGAAAAAGGGGGAACTATTCAGCACCTCTATACGATTGCTCAATATCCCCCTTATGTATTCTTTCGCTGTATTACTCGAATTTTGGAGCGATAAACGTCGGTATAGCGTCAGGATTTACTGGATCCTGCATCGCGGCCATCTGTGTATTCATAGTCGTTGTCCGCGTTTCTTCCATTACTCTTGTACTGACCACATTACCTACAGCATTCCTCATTTGCGGTAATAAAGGGAGCCTTTTTACTTGCTCAACTTTCATGTTATCCCTTGTCTGGCGCATTATAGCCTTTACATCAACACCAGTTCTAACATTATTTACTACCGCCTGAATTTCAAGGTCTCCGGTAGGAAGAGGGATATTGATCTTCTCTGCCTGTGCGGAGTTAACCCCTACAAACGCCGCCAAGGAAACAACCAAGGCAAAATTAATTGATATTCTTTTAAATTGCAGCATCACTCATCTCCTTTTTTTCACTTGTAACAACTTGCTTTTTCTAAAAAAACTTCCTCTGCGCTCATTACTCATCGAAAGAAACAATATCGAAGAGTAAAAAAATATTTTTATAATATTACCGATTCGAACCATCTCTTATTTCTAAAAAATCATTTACATAGGAGACCTGCAAGGCCTCCCATGTAAACTTGCGCAACAGATTCAATAAAGAAAAAAGCACAGGGTCGTACCTTTTCCTTACAGGATCATCTACGACCTAGAACATAGGCGGAGCGATTGATCCAGGAATACCACCATTAGGATTTTTCAGAGCTGTCATCTGGGTATTCATGATCTTATTTTTCATCATCGGCTGCATTTTTGCCATAACCTGATCAATCAGAGGCATCTGACCAGACATTTGAGTAATCACTCCCGCACGGGTCTGATTCATCATGTCTTTGACCATACTGTCGCCTCTGACATTGGTTACCACCTGCTGAATTTCGGTATCAGCAGTTGGAACCGGAATCTCTACAGCCTGAACATTACTTACTGCGAACGCAGAAGCAGCTAAAGTAAGCATCAGCGCAACTTTCACCGTTCCAGATTTCATTTCTTGCAACATTTTCTTCCTCCTTGTCTTTTTCTAAAATAGAAATTACTCAATAACCTTGGCTTTATAATAAAAGATTATTGATCGGTTGTAAAATTTTTTTTACTGAATCTGCATTTTATCTTATTTAACGTTCACTGTCTCGATTAGTTAACAGTACAAGTCATTGTATTATTTGGTAAAAACAAAAACTACATTTTATTCTTACCGAAGAGAATCAACTTCCTATCCGTTGCTCTTTAATCTAAAAGCCCCCACTCTAAAATTATTCTTAAAATATTTTTTATCATTTCTCAAGATTTTTATACATTTTTTTCACCCTATCTCAATGCATAACGATTTTGAATGACCTTGATCTGACTTTTTTAAGAAATAAAAATCTGTTAGGAACGAGCATCAATCATTTCCCCCTCACTTGAAACACTACCATTCCCATTAGAATATATCCATATAAAACAATATCTTTATCCTTCACAAGAGTGAATAAATTATTTTTTACAGTAAGGGCAATTACAAGTATAATCAAGAGGGCATAAAATATGCTGGCAAGTGATTGTAACAAAATATAAACAATCAATAAAAAACATGGAAAGACCTATCAAATCGGCATTCATTTTTATAGGGTAGCGTAGTTTCCCGGCCCGCAAAAACTGCATGCATAGACCACAGCTACGGAGAAATTCTTATGAGTACAGTTCCAGGGAAGGAGCAACGAAAAAAGCGCATCAATCAGCTCAAAAGGGCTTTTGCCTATAACCTCTTTTACCGGCAGGGCGTTACCACAAGAACTGCGACTCTAAACGACTACTATCTCGCTATCTCCTATACCCTGCGGGATCGAATGCAACATCTTTTTGTCAACTCTGTTGAAACCCTGCTGGAAAAAGACCCGAAAATTGTCTGCTACCTGTCGGCGGAATTTCTGACCGGACCTCATCTGCACAACAATCTGGTCAATCTGGGCCTGTACGACGATTTTGCGCAGGCTGCCAGCGAAAGCGGTCTTGATCTCAAAACGATTATCAATCATGAAGAAGAACCCGGCCTGGGAAACGGGGGACTCGGGCGACTGGCTGCCTGTTATCTCGACTCCCTCTCCTCCCTGGAAATACCAGCCATTGGGTACGGCATTCGCTATGAATACGGTATGTTTGATCAGGAAATTGTCAATGGCTGGCAAAAAGAACTCAGCGATCACTGGCTGCATCCCGGCAACCCCTGGGAAATTAAAAAACCAGTTATGGCCTGTGAGGTTGGTTTCGGCGGCCATTCAGAAGTATACCATACAGAGAAAGGCATCCGCCGAATTCGTTGGCGGCCCGCCAGGGTTATCACTGGGGTTCCTTATGATGTTCCCGTCCCTGGTTATAAGGTAAATACCGTCAACTATCTGCGCCTTTGGAGCGCGCAATCACACTCTTCTTTTGATTTCGCCGATTTTAACACCGGTGATTATTACGGAGCTGTAGAAGATAAGATCAAGGCAGAGACCATCACCAAGGTGCTCTATCCCAATAACGAGCAGTTTCAAGGAAAAAAGCTGCGTCTGGAACAACAGTTTTTTCTCGTTTCCTGCTCATTGCAAGACATGATCCGTCTGCATCTTTTTCGCCACGACAATTTATTTAACTTTCATGAATATTTCCAAGCACAGCTCAATGACACCCATCCGGCGGTCGCTGTTCCTGAGCTGATGCGCCTCTTAGTCGATGTGCATCTCTACGACTGGGATGTTTCTTGGGAAATTACCAAAAAAACCCTCAGCTATACGAATCATACCTTGCTGCCTGAGGCTATGGAAAAATGGTCGATGGAACTGTTCGGCAGCCTTTTACCTCGCCATCTCGAAATCATCCTAGAACTCAACTGCCATTTTCTCGATGAGGTCCGGATGAGGTACCCCGACGATGATACTCGATTGCGACGGATGTCGGTGATTGACGAGACCGAGCCGCGCTCTGTTCATATGGTCAACCTTGCTTGCATGGGAGCCAAGACCATTAACGGCGTCGCTGCTATGCATACCGATCTCCTACGAAGCCATACACTGGCTGATTGGAATGACATGTACCCCGGCAAAATCCGTAATGTGACCAATGGAGTAACCCCGCGTCGCTGGATGGCGGTCAGCAATCCCCGCCTCACCCGATTGATCACCGAGGCCATTGGCGAAAAATGGATCACTGATCTTGATGAGTTACGTAAGCTGGAAAAACTTACTGATGACGTACCTTTTTTAGACGCCTGGAGAGAGGTTAAGGAGGAGAATAAACAAGATTTTTCTGCTCTGATTAAATGTTGTGATAATATTCACGTTGATTACAGAGCCATGTTTGATGTCCAGGTCAAACGAATCCACGAGTACAAACGACAGCACCTTAACATCTTACACATCATCACACTCTATGCCCGGATTAAGGCGGATCCCAATCTTGAAATAACCCCTCGTCTTTTTGTCTTTGGTGGCAAGGCGGCACCTAGTTATTTCATGGCCAAGCGTATCATCAAACTAATTACCTCTGTGGCACGGGTGGTGAATAAGGACCCGGCTGTACGCGACCAGCTCAAGGTCTTTTTTATTCCGAATTATAACGTAAAAATAGGCCACATTGTCTACCCTATGGCCAATCTGTCCGAGCAAATTTCACAGGCGGGAATGGAGGCCTCGGGCACAGGCAATATGAAATTTTCCATGAACGGGGCTTTAACCATCGGCACTCTTGACGGAGCCAATGTAGAAATCCGCAAGGAGGTAGGAGAGGAAAACTTTTTCCTCTTCGGTCTTACTGTCGAGGAGGTCATGGAGCTGCGGAGAGCTGGCTACACACCGCTGGACTACTATCATCACAACGAGTCGTTACGAGCAGTCATCGATCTCATAGGATCAGGAATCTTCACATCTGGTGACCGGGAGCTGTTCAAGCCGATTATCGACTCCCTCCTCCATGAGGACCCCTATATGCTCTTTGCCGATTACCAAGAATACATCGACTGCCAGGATCGAGTCAGCCGCCTGTATGCGGATAAACACCGTTGGACCCGGATGTCGATCCTGAACACGGCCCGAATGGGCAAATTCTCTTCAGATCGTTCTGTAAAAGATTATTGCCGAAAAGTGTGGGATGTCCAACCCTGCCCTGTTAAACTGAAATGGAATGAACTGCCTGATGACGGAGTACTCTTTCATCCAAGAAAAACCGAAGAGGAATAAGGATAGGGGGCTGCTCTCACAGTATACAATGACATACGCAATGAGCTTTTCTTCCGCCCCGGCAGGGGCGGAAAGAAAGTAGCCCTATATTTTTAAGATAGAGCACGAAAAAAAATCACTTCATTCCGATGTTGCATCTAAAATTAGCGATCTCGACGCAGAATATATCCGGCAAGTTGCTCCAAAATAGTCAAGCTCTCCCTGTGCTGCCTGTTATCAAAACAGGATAATGCGGCAATCCCCTTTTCTGTTTCCTGACAAGCTCTCTGACGGGAAAACGCAAAGCTGTCTGCTGCGTGCATAAGCTGTCGGGCTCTTGCGCAACCAGCACTGTCTCTGTTGGTGTTTTCTACTGCCTTAATCAACTCAGCCTTATCCGATCCCGAGGCATGAGCAAGGGCATGAATTAAGGGGAGTGTCATTTTTCCCTCAATAAAGTCGTTCCCCACCACTTTACCGGTTACCTCCTCATCCCCCAGATAATCCAAGAGATCATCGATAATCTGAAAGGCAATGCCAATTTTCTCCCCATAGCAGGCCAAGGAGCGTTGTTGCTCTGGATGAGCATTACCATATAAGGCTCCTATCTCACAGGTGGCACTGATCAGACCGGCCGTCTTGCGCAGGACTACAGCAAAGTACTGTTCTTCGGTCACTGTCGTATTTGCTGAGTAACGCAGCTGAAGAAACTCGCCGTCAACCATATATTGGGTTGCATTGCACACTATATCTAGCCCCTTCTGTCCAGCCAAGGTACCAACAAGGTACATACAGCGAGCATGAAGCCAGTCACCAGCAAGAATGGCAGCGGCGATACCATACTTCTTTACTACTGATTCTTTCCCGCGCCGATTCTCAGCATGATCAATCACGTCATCATGAATCAGGGACCCTGCGTGCAAATACTCAAAAGTCGCTGCGAGTAGGTAAAGATTATCATCATCATCTCTTCCGCAGAGTCTTGAACTGAGAATTGCCAAAACAGGGCGTAGACGCTTCCCACCCTTCAGTAGGGAATATTTAAGCACTTCAAGAAGAAGCGGGTCATTCTCAGCCAACGCCGATTCCAGATCTATCAGCATGGCCTCCTCAGTTCGTTCCGCATGCTGTTGTATAAATTCAATCAAAAAAGCTGTGTCTTCAACAGCTGGAACTGTCTTTTCTTCTTTCAAAATAATTACTCTTTTATATCTTGAGAAAGGGGGAATCGGTCACCGTTAAAAAATTCTTCCACATCCTGAATTATTCTGCTGACCGGAGCCCCCGGCAAACTCGCCCGAAAGCGCCGACCATAAAATTTACTGAATAAACGGACATCCAGGATTGCCATGACCCCTTGATCATTGGTGCGGCGCATGAGACGCCCTACCCCCTGTCGAAGGGTGAGAATCGCTCTTGGAATCTGGAAATCCATAAATGGATTTCCCCCTGATGCCTTGATCCTCTCCATTCGAGCCATAATAACAGGATCACTAGGGACTTCAAATGGCAATTTATCAATAATGACCAAGCTCAGAGACTCTCCAGGAACATCAACGCCTTCCCAGAAGCTGGCAACAGCAAAAAGAACAGAATCTGTCTCTTCTATAAAATGATCCAGCAACTGGGAGCGTGAACAGGTTCCCTGACGCAACAGGAGATAGGGGAGTTCATCCTGCAGACTATGCCAAGCCAGCTCCAAAGCCCGAAATGAGGTAAACAGCACCAAGGCCCTCCCTTTAGAACAGGTGACAAGCCGCGATATTTCCAGATGCAATGCATTTCTATATTCCGAAGCAGTTGGTTCAGGAAAATGATCATCAGGAACGTACAGTAGACTGCGCTTCTGGTAATTAAAGGGAGAGGGAAAAGAAAAGGTTTTTGTGCCTTCAGGTATTCCGAGTCGTTGACAAAAATACCCGAATTCTCCTTTTCCACCGTCTGTTCTCAGAGTGGCCGAAGTAAAAAGGCAATGTTCCGCACCGGCAAACAGCGTGGCCTTCAGCTCATCAGCAACATCAATCGGGGTCGCAGAGAGAGTAAGATTTTTTTCTGTCCGCTCAACCCACTGAATATAATTGGACGGCTCAGCCTGCTCGGATGGCTTGGGCTGCTCAGCTCTGAAAATCACCGGCGAGGTGATCTGATCAAGATGCTGTGCAATGTCCTGGCTCCGCTGCCCATAATGCCCCCAGGGCTGATCCTGTCCCTTGGCCTCGTTAAGCTGCTCAGCAAGAGAGTTCAAAGCCGTCATGAGAGCATCTTTGGCCTTTTGCAGCTCTGGATATTCCACAAAAAAATCTGCAAGTGGAAAGCGTCCTTTCTGGACAGGAAACATTGCGGCAAATTGCTCGTTCAGACCGGCAAGAGCTCTGGCAGCGGATAGAATGTTCGTATACTGCTTGCTTGTTGCCCCCCTTCCTCCTTTTTTGAGCATACTTTGCTCAATGTCTGTTATCAGATTAATAACTTGGTATTTAGAAAACGAGAAACCAAAAAAATTACCTGCCACGTTTTCCAAATGATGCGCTTCATCTATAATAACAGATTGGTACCGAGGGAGAACCTCGCCAAAACCGTTTTTTCGGACAGCGAGATCGGAAAAGAGCAGATGATGATTAACAACCAACAACTGACAGGAAGCCGCCAAGCGACGGAGACGATTCAGATAACAATCACCAGCGTGGGGGCATTCTGCGCCAAGACAAAAATAGGGGAGACAGCAAATCTTCTGCCAAAGAAAGGAGCTCCCAGCCAGTTCGGGCAATTCAGATCGATCGGCAACAACTGTTTTTTGCAGCCAATCTTCAACTTTATTATATAGCGCCTCACCTTCTTTTTGCCTTGCCTGTACCAAACTCTGGCCGGAGTCCTGAAAAATTGTCCGGTGGGCCTGATGGCTTTGGGCGTCCAACTGATGCCATCTATAAAGGCAGAGATAATTTTGCCGTCCCTTGACAGACATCGCGGTTAGGCCGGGTGCAATATACTTTTGGATAAAAGGAATTTCTCTTTTGAGAATCTGGTTTTGCAGATTGCGGGTATTTGTGGACACAACTACTTTCCGTCCACTGAGAGCTGCTGGAACAAGATAGGCAAGCGTCTTCCCCAGCCCTGTCCCCGCTTCCACTATCAGGCAATTTGCCTGGGGCATGTCCAGCTCGGAGCTTTCCCCCCTCCCCTCTGTCCTCAACAGATCAGCAACGGCATCTGCCATTTCCAGCTGGCCAGGACGAGATTCATAATCCAGAAGGTGCTCGGCAAGGAGACCGGTATCTGCAAAAATATTTTTCATATATTCGATAAACTGATGATGAAGTCGTCCGCTGATAGCGGAGGAACAGGCAGACTGTTTTTCCAGCACAATCTTTACCACGGAGAGCCCGGTGGAGCAATCTGAGATTCCTTCCATAAGCTTCTTCGGTTCTTTTTCAGGGCAAAGCAATATAATTTGCAGTATAAAAAGAAGAGTTTTCTGTTATCGAACAAGAAACATCGACAGGCTTCTTCTTGAATTTTCTTAAAAATTTTTCAAAAGGACTGTCTGTTTCAGATGACGATGAAGAGTCACCGATTACTTTCATATAAAAGAAAGGGACGGATACAGAGTTACTTCTCAACGACCTGAACTGTTCTGTCATTTAAAAACAATAACTCACTATTGATCATGTCCGATACTGAGCTGAGATTACCATCTGTTTCTCTAGACGATAATGAATTCCTTGAAGGTGCGGAAGTCATTCTTGCCGTTGATGATTACCACGCAGTAGTTGTTCTTCTTCAAAATTTTTTGCATCAGCGTGGATTGACGACATTAACTGCCGGTTCAGCTCACGAATTCAGGCAGTATTTGCAAGAAGTCCCAATTGCTCTCGTCCTTCTTGATATCAATTTGCCTGACGGCAACGGAACAGAGCTCATCTCTGAAATCAAGAAAGCAAGCCCGAGTACCGCCATCATAATGCTTTCAGCTGCCACAGATCTCCATACCGCCTTGAAATGCCTTCGACATGGTGCTGATGACTACCTGACCAAGCCTGTACAGCTAGCAACCTTCTGGGAGACCGTGCGTAAGGTTCTCGAAAAAAGAAGATTACAGATTAATAATCGACGGTACCAGCAACAGCTTGAGCAGGCTCATTTTCGAATCCAACTCCTCCATGAATTGGCCATGAAAATGAATACGGCCTATCTTGGTATGACTGCGCTAGATGAAATACTGCAAGCGATCTTGGTAGGTATCACGGCCGAAGAAGGCCTGAAGTTTAACCGAGCATTCTTGGCCCTTTTTGACACAACAGGAACTATCCTTGAAGGAAGACTGGCTGTCGGCCCTGGCTGTCGCGAAGACGCTGTTCGCATCTGGCAGGAAATGAGTAATAAGGCTTTGAGGTTTCGAGACATTATAGATTCAATAAAAGAACATGACTTTCAAGAAGACAGTGAAGTCAACAAGATAGTTCGTGCCTTACGTATCACCTCGGACAACAGAGATCACCTGTTGATCCGAGCAGCAATGGAACGAAAAACCATCAATGTCTGCCACGGTCAATGCGAATTTCCGGTACCGGTGGATCTGATGGGCTTACTCCAAGAAGACAGTTTTGTGGTGGTCCCGCTTTATTCTTCAAGTCGATCACTCGGCGTTATTATTGCGGATCATTTTGTAACTGGGAAAAAAATTGATTCTCCGTTGATCCATGCCTTGGAAAGCTTTGCCAGTCAAGCAAGCCTTGCCATCGAGCACTGTCGTCTTTATAGCGACATGGAGACAAAAATTAAACAGCTTGAGCTTGTCACCCATGAGCTTGAAGCGAACAAAGACCTGCTTATTGAGTCGGAACGATACTCCGTACTAGGCCAAGTTGCGGCGCAACTTGCCCATAATATCCGCAATCCGATTACTTCAATCGGCGGCACAGCCAGATTGCTCAGTCGTAAAACAACTGATCCGCAGCAGTTAAGGTTTTTTGACATGATGACTATGGAGGTCACTCGCATTGAACAAACATTAGAGGATCTTTTTAACTTTGTCGACACCTCTCCGGTGAAAAAAGAACGCGTCCTTGTCTATTCCCTTATTATTAAAACACTGATGCTTTTTTACAAGACTATGGAAAAACAAGGAATCAAGTACCATGCAATCGTGCCTGAACAGTTAATCTGTGAGCTTGATCCCAATCAGATAAGAAAAGTCCTTGTTCATCTTGTACGCAATGCAATTGAGGCTATGGAAAATGGGGGGGTCTTAGAGGTCGAGGTAACAACCAATCTGAAATATATCCAAATTATAGTACAGGACAGCGGGATGGGGATTGCAGCTGCGGATCTACAGAGGGTTTCAGATCCCTTCTACACAACCAAAGTGGCGGGCACTGGCGTAGGGTTGGCCTTAGTAGAACGTATCGTCAAAGATCACCAAGGAACACTCCATATTCGTTGCAGAGAAAGTGGAGGCACAGAGGTCATAGTGACCTTGCCAAACGCTTAAAACTTAAAAAGATTACTGAGTGCAAATGGGCAAAAAAAAACGAGCCCTCAAAAAAGGGCTCGTTTTTCTCATTCACAACATACTCTCACATAGAAAGAAAGTATCTTAGAATTCGACGTTCATACGCATAACGTGACCGATGTACGCATCTTCCAAGACTTCGGCAGCACCGTCATTATAGGTCGGAGCCAAATAACCGAGCTTGTATTCAAAGCTGGTGCTTTCAGAAAGTGCATAGCTCATTACACCGGACACCTCGATTGCGCTGTCAATCTTGCCTGCCTCGTTATCATAATCATAACTAGCATACAGCAAGTTACCTTGTACGCTAAAACGATCACTGATGTCATGCAGCAGAACCAAGGCACCAAACATAAGGTCACCATCAGCGTTACCTACATCCACAACAGTGGTAGACTCATTGCCACCGACCATAACGAAACCAAAGTCACGAAAAGCCATGAAGCCATCCTGAGTCATACCGGCAAGAACAATAGGAGTGATTCCAGGCATACTAAAAGCGGCCTGGAAATATCCGCCGATTCCATCATCCTCGGTTCCTTGTACATCAGCAGCCTTATATGACACTTCAGCTGTAAGCCCAACATTACCAGCTGTACCGGAAAGATTCACAGAACCGTCAAAACCGGAGTGATCATTGTGAGCTGTTGCAGGTACAGCAACCTCAACACCACTGACGGTATCAGTTGTCGGATCAGTAGCCCACTCTCTTGCATCGTCATTATAACGGAAATACCCTTTAATGGTCCAATCATCGTTTATCTTGAGGACTGGAATAAGGCCGTACTGCATGAAATCATTATCATTCCAGTCGTCAATATTGCTACCTTCTTCAGTAACCACACCAACCCATGGAATCAGCTTCAGGTTACCGCTCTCATAAATAAGCTGAACACGGGTTGGACGAATCTCTCCAGCATAGAACGAGCTAAAATTTAGAGGTAATCGCCCGGCTTTCACGGTCAGCTTGTCGGACAGAGGTACCTTAATATAAGCATAGTCTGTAGACACACCTACCTGAGCATCTCCACTCTTGTCCCAGATAACATCATCATTAAATCCCTGATCATCGAAATAAAGACGTGTATGAATAGAAGCCCCACCTATGGCTACTGCGTCAACATTTACGCTAACACGAGATTCGAAATAATCACTGTAGCCGTTCGCGCTGTTATCACTGAGGTCACGCATATAGTCGGTCCAACCGACATAAGTAACGCGAGCATCACCACTGACACTGACACCTGTCGTTTCCCCTGAAGCCTCTCCATAATTTCCAGCAGATGCTGCTGAAACCATAGAGCCAGCTAACATCAACGCTGCACCGGCAACAAGTACTTTTTTCATATCCATCTCCTTTGACTTTTTAATAGGGTCTTGATTTCGTTGCCTTGCAACGTGTTCACTATTTTTTTAATTTACAGCAATATCTCTACTGTAAATTCAAAATATGATACTTTAAAAAAACAGTCAAGAATATTTTATAGCTGTATAATTTTTCCCACGTCCCTTTGCTCTCTTCACAGAAGAAAACCAAGCCGATTTTATACTAACTAACATTTTAATATCAAAAAATAAACACATTCTTAATATTTATATCCTCTCAACAGGCACGTCAATTAACTGAACAAAACAACCTTTCAAAAAACCCTATGAATCAAGAATGATACATCAAAAAGAAACGCGATTCAACATAAAATAAAAAAACTTCGTAATTGTTGCCAATAACGATTTACAAATCTCAGCAGGCCAACTCAATACAAACCCTCGTGATTATTTTGTTGCAGCGCAATAGATTTGCTATCCCAGTACCTGCTGAAGTGCTTCCTGCTCCATCGGCGTATCAAAAACAAAATGAAGTTTGTATTCGCTTCCCTCTTCTTCAGCCGGGTTGATAGACAAAACTATCCCGTAGACATTCAATTCAGGTGGCGTACCGGCAATAGGGATAGAGATATGCAGTTTGCGACCGAACAGAACTCTAATATGTTTTTTCTGAGAAAGATGAAATTTCATAGCAAGACCACCTCGTGAAATATCCGAGAGTCGACCTTTAAAGCGTTGCCCCATAGAATTTCCGAGATTATTAATAATTTGAAATTCGATTTTTCGTGCAAGTTGATAGCGTTCAAAAGCCCGACGGTTCAACCCTTTCCGCAAAAGCAAATCCTGAACATCATTGGAGCGATTATAGAATGCACGCAACTTGGCTTCAAGTCCAGGGAAGGCCTCCTGCCAACGGACAAAGCTGGAGCGCTTGAGGATAGAAATCTTACTTTCGGTCTGCGCAGCCATGCTAATCGTCCAGACCGAGGCGTCAAAAAAATTTTCCCCGGCAAGGTCGCCACCGGAGAGACTTTTCACATAGATTTTACGCCCGCTCTTCTGATAAAAGGTTTTGATCATACCGTGGTTGATAAAAAACAACTCATCATTCCTATCGCCCTGATTGACTAATATTTCATCCGGCTGTAATTCGCGGCTCTCCAGCTCATGGTAAATGGCACTGAATTCTTCAGCACTCAGCTCACGCAAGAGGTTAGACCAAATTTCCAAGTAGCCGCGTACCTGGACGCCATTTTTTTCCTGTTCAATCAGCTCAGTGGACTGAATGATCTCTGTCAGTGCATTGGGATTAATCTCATTAAAGCGCTCTTTGAGCCGCTCCGCATTATGAAAATCTCTATCATGTACACACTCGACAATCAAATCGAAGAGCTGCGAGGTTGCCCTGGCTGATCACCAGACATAGCAATCTGTACTATATTGGTTTCCCGGGCAGCAACCGGATTATTTTTCAGAGGAACATTCAGCTCGTCAGCGGTGGCTCGATGCGCTTTATGCTTTCCGCCGTAGTTAATATATTGAATAGCCTGTTCCGCCGCCTGAATCAATTTTTCACGTGTTACTCCCCCTCCCTTTTTAGGGTCAGCATTATCGGAAACAATCTTTTTCAGAGTTGGAATTGCCTTAACAGAACCAATTTTTCCAAGAGTTTTACAAATAGTCACCCGCAGCTGATAACTGGCCTTGTTCCGGGAAGATGCAGCCTCATCCAGCAAGTCGACCAAAGGGGCAACGAGGCTGCTGTCTGGGATATCACCCAGCAGGGCCACAACAGGTTCTTTGAGCTGCCTCGGCACAGAGCGCAACGCTTTAAGAAAAAAGTCTTTTTTCTCCCTTGTTTCAATTTTACTCGCAGCGCGTAATACCTCACCCTTAACTCGGAGATCATCATGGTCGAGCAAGGCGGTTATATCTGAAAAGCAGGCAGGAGACCCCATTTCTCCCAACAGCTTGATGCTATTCCTGAGCAAATACCAGTCTGTTGTTCGATGTAGTAATGCTCCCAGGCTACTTTCTGCTGCCGCGCCTATGTTTTCAAAAAGCTTCAACAGGGCATCAGGTTTCCCCCGACTTTGCTGCAGGCTTTGCGACCCTATGAGAAACTTCGCAGCGGTTTCTCCGAACAGTATAAGTAGGCGACCGGCATCCTCTCCTTTATTTCTGTCATAAAGATATTCGATCAACAGCAACTCCATAAGAGGCTTAGTTGCCAGATCATTGATAAGCTGTCGCGCTTGTTCACGGATATCTGCACTTGCAGATGTTAAGGCATTGGGCCCGCCAAAAATCATGAGCGCCTTGCGGGCTGGAGCATACCGCCCTATTTCGATCTGATAGGCGGCAAAGATGGAAAGGGCTGTAATGATCTGCCAGACAATATCATCATCATCAGAGGCAATAGAGAGAGCCTGTAAGACTGCGGGCAAGAGTTTCTCCATTCGCTGCCATTCACGATGGGCAATCAGGAGTTCCAAAGTGTCTGTCAGATGATGAACAGCGTCGGTTCGCACTTGCGGCTTATCCCCATGCAACCAGGATACCAACTGGTCCAGAAGAATGTCTGCCTGCCGGTTCTTTTTTTCCACGATCAGCTCTGAGAGCGTATGTGAAAACATTTTATCAATACCGCTGGATTCGGGCTGTTGATTGGCCGATGCCCGGTTTTGGATTTGGTCTTGGGAGGTCGTCTTCATAGGCGTCATGTTCAGCTGCGCAGCAAAATTCTTAGCCGGAATAGAGCGTAACGTATTTCCCCGGCCCTGTAGTTTCTCATCAATCATATCGGAGCATGGTTAAAAACCAAGCAACAGCAAAGATAGCTCTCTCTTTTGGTCCGATTATCGGAAGCCAGCCTCTATACGATAAAAAACAAGAGGGCTCACTTACAAATATACCATCATTTTTTTTCCTGTAAAGGCGCAATAATCTTATAGTGCAGGAGCAAATTGATGCAGGTATTAATGGGCAGACCGACCACATTGGAGCTGGAACCGGTGATTGAGCGAACCAAAAAGCCCCCTTTTCCTTGAATACCATAGGCCCCTGCTTTATCCATAGGCTCGCCGGTTTGCACGTAGGCGGAGAGGATTGCATCGCTGAAATCGGCAAACTTCACCTCAGTGGTTCTGCTCAGGCTCTCGGTGCAGTTTTCCTGGACACAACGCAGAGCAAGGCCCGTGATGACCTCATGCTTTTTCCCCTGCAGGCTGCGGAGAATCTCCAAAGCGTGGGCCTCATCGTTCGGTTTACCGAGAATGCGGCCCTCAATGGTGACTACAGTATCCGCGCCGATCACCCAAGAGGCCGGGTGCTGCCGAGCAATAACCTCGGCCTTTTCTTCGGCCATACGTCGGGCAAAGGCATCAGGCTTTTCGCCGTTTAAGGGCGTTTCAGCAATGTCTGCGGCTAGGGCGGTAAATTGCAGGCCAAAATCGGTAAGAAACTGTTGCCGTCGGGGGGAGGCTGAGGCAAGAATCAGGGGTTTGCAGGTGGTGAACATGGAATACCTTAGGTGTGTTGGTTCAAGGAAAGCAGGTTGATTGCTCTTACTCTCCCTTACTCAGAATATCGTCAAAGAAGGTCTTGTAATCGAACTTCACGCCAAAGAGGTTCACCTCCACATCAAAGTATTTATTCAGACCCTTGCCGAATTTTCGTAATCGACCTTTCTCTTTGTCATCCCGAGCTAAAGCCAGCATGTTTTCTCCATCGCTCTGACTATCTGGATGCACAGCATTAAGCAGCTCCCGCACACTGTACGCCTTTTTGGTATTTTCCGGGATAATCTTCTCCAACCCCTGTTCCGCATAGTCGAGTAGCGTTTCGTAAGCAACGCTGACTGCTGGGTTGTCCGGGAGCGGCACCCGCTCACTGACCCTCAGCCCTTCAAAACCGATATTGATTTCCCGCAGGGAGAGCCAGATCAGGGCCAGGTAAACTTTGCGCTCTTTACCCGTGACCGCGATATGGATACGCCGGGCCTCGTTATCCGCCCGGACCACGGCCGTGGCCTCCAACTGAGGATGCTTCAGCACCACTCCCGTGCGCCAGCGCAGCCTGTCCTTGATCTCCTGGTGCCGCTTGACGATAAAACGGGGCATGACCGAGGGCGGCAGGAAGTCGGCATAATGGAGGACAAAGCAAAGCGCACCCTCGTAAGGAAAATCAAAAGACGGCTGGGGCACGGCCAGCAGCTGTGGGATAAGCACCTCGCCACCTTCCAGCTCGTAGCAGAGCTCGAATTTCTTCATCAGCTTGATGATATAGTGGTGATCAACCCGACGGTATTTATACGCGTCGCCTTCCTCCGGGCGAAGTACCTCCTTGAGCGCATCTAGTCGGAGCAGGCCCTTGCCCGCAGCCACGGATTCGGCATTGATGATCTTATAGACCGCACCAGTCACCCATTTGGGGTCCAGGACGTGATTATCGTCCAGGCCGAAATCGCTGAAGTGGATGACAATGCCGAGATCGTGGAGAAAATCTCCCAGAACCTCCCGGCTGACCTCACCCTGCACACCAGCATCGCGACACACGCCCTCAAAGGCCTCGTAGCTGATGCGCGGCTCGTTCATCTGCTCCAGCTGCGCCTTGGCCCTAAACCAGCTCAGGGGCCATTCATT